>SKYF01000038.1 GCA_007128005.1 Bdellovibrionales bacterium | reverse complement strand
GTTGCGCTGAATGGAAGATTGCCTACGTATAATTTTTTACCCATAAAACCTCCTAAAGGCTTGGGGCCACTCAAGAGGTTGGGCGACATGCCCGCAGACTCATTGAAGAAGCAGTTAAACTGCTATCTGGATATCACAGGTTTCTGAGACGACAAAGAAAATTTGCTAAAATTGAAAAAGCTAAGTGTTTTCAGGGCCTAAGCTTGGCGCGGGCGGTCCAACTTGGGTCTAGGTGGGGCCAGTCGGGGTCCAGTTTCGGCATCCTGGACCAGAGAGTCCTTCAAGGGCGGGCGAGATGTTCCGAAAGGAGCAGCATGGGATTTAGCTATGAAAGATCAAAGACAAACCAGAGTTCGGAGCACCAGTGGTCCTCTTACAGTGACCTGTTTATGGCCCTATCCGTGATATTCCTTCTTCTCTACGTGACGGCAAGTCTTCGCCAGGGAACAAGCAATATTCAACAGCATATGGAGTACCAGAGGCTTCAGCGTCAGGCCGATGATCTGCGTCGTCAAATACAGGTCTACAGTGCACTCAAGGAGGAATACCTCGAAGAAGATGCCTCTCAGCAGGAGATGGAAATGTATGAACAACTCATGAGCCGGCTGGAGCTCCTTCAGGATGAAGCCAAGCAAGAGAAGGAAGAGCTGCGTCGCCAGGCTCAGGAAAACGAGATAAAGGAAATGGCGCTCAACGAGTATCAACAGATGGTCAGAAACATCATCAACAATAACTTATTGGCCAAAGCCCGAATTAAGCGCAGAGATCAGGTGATAGACTTTAAGGAGGGCCAGATAAGTGAGCTTGAGAAGGATGTCAGAAAAAAACAAGAGACCATCACTCAAGGCGAGAGAGAGATTCTACAGATTCGCAATCAGCTCGATTCAAAAGTCAGTGAGCTTCAGCGCGCTTACGAAAACCAGGAAATCAGCAAGCGCAAAATGGAGTCTTCCATTGCAGAGCTTAGGGCGCAGAGTGAACAGCGGGTGAAATCCCTTCAATCCAGGAATCAGGAGATCTTTCAGGAGCTGAGCCAAGCTCAATCGCAGCTCTCCCAGACATCGACCCAGCTAGAGACCGCCCAGTCTATCATATCCAAGCAGCAACAGGCCCAAGATGCTCTCCAGCAGGAGCTGCAGAGGGCCTCTCAGCAACATGAACAGCAACGTCAAAAGTTAGAGGCAGACTTTGCCCAAAGAATGGATGCGGAACGAAGACAGTTTGAAGAAAGTCTTGCCAAGGAAAAGTTATCAGCTGCGGAGCGAGCTCAGAGAGAGGCTCAATATGCAGCCCAGGCTCGTGAGCAGCGCCGAGCCATGGAAGAGCAATTGGGTCAAATTAAATCAGAAATGCAGGCCACCCAAGAGCGTCTTCGTGCTGCCGAGGAGGCAGCTCAGGCCAGAGAGAAGATTGCAAAGGAAATTCAGAAAAGTCTGGAACAAGCCGGAGTCAAGGCTCAAGTTGATGGCAACACAGGAGATGTCGTCATTGATTTTGGAGAGCATTACTTTGACACCGGCCGAGCAAATTTAAAGCCCGAGATGAAAGACATTCTCAGAAAAGCCATGCCGGCCTACTCTTCGAGCCTTTTTGAGGATAGCCAGTTGGCTGAGAAGATCACTGGGGTTGAAATTATGGGCTTTGCTTCGCCCACTTTTCGGGGTCGCTATGTAGACCCTACCAGTCTAGCTCCGGAAGATCGAGAAGCCGTCAACTTTAACCTCGACCTGAGCTATCAGAGAGCCAGATCTATTTTTAATTACATCTTTGACACCCAGCAAATGAATTTTGATCACCAGAAGCAGCTATTGCCCCTGGTGAGAGTCACAGGCCGCAGCTACCTGGCTGAGGCGAGATCAGGAAGACAGGTTTCCTCTGATATGTCCAAACAGGAATTTTGTGAAATCCATGACTGCAAGCAAGCACAGCGGGTGATCATTCGCTTTAACGTGGGAGAATAAGGAGTAAGTAGTATGGCGTACTTAATACAAATAACGGTCGATGCCCTTGTGGTCTTTGCCACAGAGATTCTCTTGCCTCTGATGGCATTTGGCTTTGTGGTAGCAGTCATCACTCGGATTCTGATTTTTCATACAATTAAGAGGCAGGAGTGGTTTTCCAAAGAGTTTGAAAAACGAGTCAATCGAACCCTTGAGACCCATTCGAGCCTTCATGGACCGATATCATTTTATATACTGACAAAGAAAACTCTAGAAAAGACATTTTACGAGATCTTTAAAAGTCGGGCGATTTTAAAGAGACGAAATCCAGATACGGTGATGGAATTGAGCGACAGGCTGTTTTTGATAACCCACGGGGTGGCCTGGTTGATTCGAGATACCCTCAAGCGCATCAAGTACTTGAATCGCAAGGAACACAAACCAAATCTTCTGCAGATTTCAAAGAATATTTTCCAAACCAACCCCTGTTTTAACAGACTCTTTGGAGTGTTTCCGTCGAGTGGTTTAAATGAGATTCTTGGAGTTCTTCCGGGAATGTTTATCATTGGAGGCATTTTTGGAACTTTCTTAGGGATCATGAAGGCCCTGCCTGAACTGGGTGGAATGGACCTAGCTGATGCCGAACAGACCAAGTTTGTTATGGACAATTTCCTCTTAAAGATCTCATTTGCCATGAGTACGTCTATTGTAGGGATTATGCTCTCTGTACTTATGAATGTAGTGAATTCGTTCTTGTCGCCTGAGAGAGTTTTTGTTGAGACCGTCGATCGCTTTGAGAACTCCTTGGATATCCTCTGGAACCTCAGTGACAATAACGAACTCCCCGTAGACACCAAGTTTGACGAGCATCGGGACCCACTGGAGGCCTTAGCTGAAGCGGCTGTCCAGGAAGAATTAGATAAGAAAAAGCGACCCAGAGAGGGTTATGAAACTAAGTCAGAGCCCAGTCCTAAGGATAAGGAGACCAAAGTCGCTTAATTTCAAAGGAAAACAAAATGCATTATGGATGATTCAATCACGCTCTGCCGAATTCAGATTCACTTAGGTGAAAAAACCCTGACGCACTACACGTCCAGGGATGAGTTCGTCCTGGGCAGAGCGTCAGATGTGGATATCCAGATTCCGGCCAATTCCGCCAGTCGAAGACACTTTCAACTACTTGTAAAAGGTCGAAGCCTGTGGGTGGAAGATCTCAACTCCTCCAATGGCACTCGCGTGGGGCCAAACAAGTTAGAGGCAGGGAGAGCCTTTCCCTACCGTCAGGGCGAAAGGATCTATTTTGGACCCACTGAGGCCTATGTCACTGTTGAGCTCTACGTTATGCCTCTAAACAGTGAAGACGAGGTCGATGCCATTATGCAGGAGGCTCTTTTAAAGTCCGAGTTTATGCAAAGCGAGGCCCAGCGCCAAGCCAATGAGCTGTTAGAGGAAAAGCGGCTGATCGCAGAAAACCATGCAAATGAGATATTTGCTGAGGCAGATAGGCGCCTTAAGGAGGCCAAATCTGAGGCTGAGAGTTTGTTGAAAGAGGCCAAAGAGGAGGCCGAAACTGAGATAAAGAAGGCCAAGCAAGAAATTCTGTCTGCCAAAAATAGGGCCAGGGAACTGACCCAACAGGTTGAGAGTCAGGCACAGGAAGTGATTGACCGTGCCCAGAGTCAGGCTCACCAGACTGTTGCTGAAGCCAATCAGGCTTTGCAAAAGGCTAAAACAGTTCTTGACGAGAGAAGAACTGAGGCAGATGCCGAGGTGGCTGATAAAATTGCAGAGGCAGATAAAAAGCTGGAAGAGGCCTCTAGGGAAGCCGAGCTTTTGTTGGAAAGGTCTCGAAAGGAAACTGAGGAAAAATTGGCGGAGGCCTGGTCGCAAGCAGAAATCATAATGGGCGATGCCAAAAAATCCGGAGAAGAAGAAGTTAAAAAAGCCAAGCAAGAGGCCTTTGTGATCAAGGGCAAAGCCAATGAGTTGGCAAAGCAGCTTGAGCATCAGGCCAGAGAGCAACTAGATAAGGCCAAGCAGGAGGCGAAAAACCGGATAGAAGCCTCTGCAGGGGAGGCTCAAAAGGAGGGGGAGAGGATTGTTGCTGAGGCTATGGTCTCGGCAGAGAAGCAGGCCACTGAGTTGGTTGAGAAAATGAAAACAGAGGCTGCCCAGCAGATTGATAAAATCCTAAAGGAAGCCCGTGAAGCCTCTTCAGCAATGATCGCTCAAGCCGAGAGAGATGCAGAAGCTAAGGCTCAAGAAAAGTCCAATGAGATTCTTGAGGCAGCAAGTCTTAGGGCCGCAGAAGAGGCAAAGGTCCTTATCGAAGAGATAAAGGTAAAAGCTGAAAATGATGGCCAGGAAAAGGTGGCAGAGCTTCTTGCCCAGGCCGAGGTCGACTGTAAAGCCAGAGTCCTTGAGGGAGAGCGCCAAGCGGATGAGGTTTTGGCAGCGGCCCGTGAAGAGGCGAAGACAATCCAATCCCAAGCTGAGGCGGAAGCCGAAAAGGTGCGAGCTCAAATGACCGAGGAAAAGCTGGAGCTCTTAGGTCAGCAGCAGGAAGTCAGGAATCAGATTTTATCGCTGAAAGAAGACATGGAGGGCCTGCGAAAGCAGCAGACTGAGACTCAGAAGGAGCACAACATTGAGCTTGAGGAGCTTAAGAGTCTTCGGGAAGAGATCAAAGAGAATGTGAAAAAGCTAGCTCAGAAAAAAGAGGAGCGCATTGCTTTTGAGACGGAATTTGCCCAGAGGTCCTCTGAGCTCAAGGGGCAACAGCAAAAGATGGAAGAAAATTTGTCGAGAGTTGAGCAGGAAGTGAATCAACAAGAGGAGAAACTAGCTTCATTAACCCATCAGGTGGCAGATCAAACCGAGAAAATTAAAGTGGGTGAAAAGCGGTTAGAAGAACTAAAGGGCTTAGTTGAAGACGGAGAAAAAAGAACTCTTGAACAGAATCAGGCCCACCGCCAAATATTGGATGAAGTCAATAGACTCAGAGTCCATGCCGATCAAGAAGCGGACAGAATTCGAAAGTCAGTTGAGAAAGACATAGAGGCCGCCTATTCTCTAGCCGAACAAAAGCGTGCGGCCTTGCTAGAAGGTGCCCAAGAGCGGGCTGGAGAGCTGATCCGAATTGCGGAAAAACAGGCGGAGGAGTTGCTTCGAAGGCAAGAGGTCGAGTTGGCCCAGAAAAAGTTAGATGCGGAGGAAAAAATTCGTGATCTGAAGGAAGAGGCTATTCGGGACCTCAGAGAACAGAGGCAGCAAAAGGTCCGTGAGATCGTCAAGGCCTTACAGGCCTATATCTTACCGCGCATAAATGAAAAAAGAGATTGGGGTACAGAGCTTGAGGAAATTGTATCTCACTCCATTCAAGGGGAGTACAGTGAAGAGTCCACAACTGTGGATAAAATGGTTGTCATCGATTCTAGTTTTCACCGTCAGAGAAAATGGGCAATCCTGCGTAAGTCGCTCTCAGCAACGGTCTTTTTGGCTGTTATCTCAGGAGCAGTCTTCTATCCGGAGTTCTTTAGTCAGTTCAATCCGCAGAATTGGTCGGAGGAGGAGAGATATGCCGACTCGGCATCTGCTCTCTATGCAGAACGACGCAAAAGAGAGCGTGGGGACTATGATAGGTTTGAGCCTAAGATGTCCACAGACTTTAAACACACATACACGGACAATATTATCTACACAAATAACTACTTTAAAGTGCGGACCGATGAAGAGATTCAGCAGCAGTGGGCTCGAGCGCTGAATAGCTTTTTGCTTCAAGATTTAAGTTTCAGAGATTACAATGTGGTTCAGCTTATTGTTTTGGAGACAGGCCTTCTTCACAGTTTAAATAATCTCCGTGGTCAGATCAATCCACGATTTGAGAGAGAGGGAATTGCCCGCCTGCGCAATGAGGAGCAGAGAGTTGTTTCTGAGATGGTCAGTCTCCTTGGGGGAGATAAAAATTTTAAGGAATTTAAGGAGTTCGAGAAGGCCTTTTTCTCAACTCTTATTGCCCAGAGCGGAGCTGAAGACGCCAATCGCCATCCCGCAAAAAAGTAGAAGATAAGAATAAAATGCAGTAACCTCTTATGTGATAAAGTGCCTTTTTTAAAGGAGAGGGGCGTGGAGAGCTTTGTATTTAGGACAGAAAGCAGTTTTCGAGAGCAGGTGGTTTATGAGGGACTCAAGTGGGGAGATATGCTCTTGAGGTGGATGTCTGGGGGAATCTCTCCTCAATCGGTGGTGGCTCAGCGGAGAGCCATTATGGACTTCTTGGTTGAGGAGAAAATCCATGCTGGGATAGATCAAGTGGTGGAAATAGGCAGCGGCTTCTCTGATCGTGGACTGAGGATGAGTGAAAAGTTTAGCCATGTGGTCTATGCTGACTCCGATTTGGCCTCTGTCGTTGAACAGAGAGTCCAGAGGAACATGGATTTCGAGGCTCCCGCTTCTCACAAGCTATTGGTGGTCAATGCCCTATTGAGTGAGGGGTCTTCAAGCCTGAGAGAAGGGCTGACACCATTTATCAGCCCCCATCGGCCCGTTTTATTTGTCATGGAGGGTTTGGCAAACTTTCTTGAGGGCAGTGATCTGCGCAGGCTTTGGCAGAATATCCACCAATGTCTGTCTGAAGGCGCTGGAGGGGCCTTTCTGAGTGATTATTTGTTATTGGAGAGCGCTCAGTCCAATAGTTCAGTTTCGAATTTCACTAAAATGTGGAATCAGGTCTTCAATCACAGGATTCACTTTCAGCTTCCCTCTGCAGACGAGCTCAGGCAAACGCTTTTAAACGTGGGCTTTGATTCAGTGGCGACCTATTCACCAAAGGAATTCTACAATTTGCTGAGCATCCCCCAATTTAAGTCGGGGGATTTATTGACCATTGTAGATGCGAGTCAATAGCTCCAGCGCAAGGAAGGGCTAAGCGTAGTCGCTTAGGGGAGCGCAGGAGCAATGTAGGTTGCGATCACCAAAGGCATTGTCCACACGACTCACCGAGGGCCAGAACTTTCTGTCTTTGACCCAAGGCAGGGGAAAGGCTGCCCTTTCTTTGGAGTAGGGGCGGGTCCATTGGTCACTTATCAGCTGACTGAGAGTGTGGGGAGCCTGGTTGAGGAGGTGGACCTCCTTGTCGGCCTTGCCTTCTTCGATCTCGCGAATTTCTTGGCGGATCTGAATCATGGCCTCACAAAAGCGATCGATTTCATCTTTGGATTCGCTCTCGGTGGGCTCTATCATGAGGGTGCCGGGTACAGGCCAGGACATGGTGGGGGCATGAAAGCCGTAGTCCATAAGTCTCTTGGCAATATCGTCCACAGTCACACCTGCTGAGGCCTTAAAACCGCGCACGTCGATAATGCACTCATGGGCGACAAATCCCTTTGGGCTTTTGTAGAGAACATCATAGTGAGGAGAAAGCCTATGGGCGATGTAATTGGCATTGAGGATGGCGACCTGGGTGGCCTTTTTAAGGCCTTGCTGGCCCATCATGGCGATATAGGCCCATGAGATGGGCAGTATGCCTGCGCTCCCCCAAGGAGCAGCAGATACAGCTCCAATGCCACCCCTTGGCCCAGCCTCAGTGGAGAGGCTATGCGAGGGCAAAAACTCCTTTAAATGGGCGGCGACTCCAATCGGACCCACTCCAGGGCCTCCACCACCATGGGGAATGCAGAAAGTTTTGTGCAAGTTGAGATGGCAAACATCAGCTCCAAAATCTCCCGGACGACTGATGCCAACCAAGGCGTTGGTATTGGCTCCGTCCATGTAGACTTGACCCCCACAGTCGTGAATAATGCGACAAATCTCTTGAATGGCCTCTTCAAAGACTCCGTGGGTGGAGGGGTAAGTGACCATGAGGGCGGACAGTTCGTTTTTGTGCTGATGGGCTTTGGCCTTTAGATCATTGAGGTCAATATTGCCCTGGTCGTCACAGCCCACCACGACCACTTTCATTCCAGCCATGACGGCACTGGCAGGGTTTGTCCCATGGGCAGAGCTGGGAATCAGGCAGATATTTCTCTGAGACTCACCCCTGTCCATATGATAGCGGCGAATGACCAACAGGCCCGCATACTCGCCCTGAGACCCTGCATTCGGTTGCAGAGACACTCCGGCAAAGCCGGTGATCTCTGCAAGCCAGTTTTCCAGTTGATGGATCAGTTGAAGGTAGCCCTGGGCCTGGTTCAGAGGGGCAAAAGGGTGGATTTTGGCAAACTCAGGCCAGGTCACCGGGATCATCTCCGTGGTGGCGTTGAGCTTCATGGTGCAAGATCCAAGAGGGATCATCGAATGGGTCAGGGAGAGATCTTTGGCCTCCAGTTGACGAATGTAGCGGAGCATTTGGGTCTCTGACCTGTGGCTGTTGAACACAGGCCACTGCAAAAACTCAGACTTTCTTTCCAAGCTCTGCGGCCAAGTGGTTTTAAAATCCCTCGAAACTTCGGTGAGCTCTGACTTGGGCAGATCAAAGCACTCTAAAAGTGCATCCAAATGCTCCAAGGTTTTTGTTTCGTCAAAAGAGATTCGGATCTCCTCTTGTCCAATTAGAGCCAAGTTGATTAATTTTTCTTGCGCCCTTTCTACAATTTCTCGTGCTTTAGGGGTAAAGACACTGATTGTGTCGAAAAAATGGGTATTATTTACTTTGAATCCGCCGGATCTCAGGCGACTGACCAGTTCTTGAGTGAGTTGAGAGACCCGCTGGGCGATTCTCTTTAAGCCCTCAGGTCCGTGGTAGACGGCGTACATCGATGCCATCACAGCGAGTAAAACTTGAGCGGTGCAGATGTTGCTGGTGGCCTTTTCTCGGCGAATGTGTTGCTCTCTTGTTTGCAGGGACAGTCGCAGAGCCGGTTTGCCCTCCTGGTCCTTGGAGACCCCAATGATACGGCCGGGAACAGATCTTTTGTATTCATCCTTGGTTGCTAAAAAGGCAGCATGAGGGCCACCAAATCCCAGGGGCACCCCAAAGCGCTGGGAGCTCCCGACAACAACATCCACTCCAAACTCTCCTGGGGGCCTTAACAGACATAGACTCAGCAGATCAGTGGATACAATGGTCATGCATCCAGAAGATTGGCATTTCTCAACCCAATTGGAGATATCAAAGACCTCGCCATTGGCCCCTGGGTATTGAACAAAAGCCGCAAAAAAGCCATTGTCAGGCACAAAGTCAGCACTGTCCCCAATGACCACTTCGACCCCCAAAGGCTCGGCCCGGGTCCGAATGACTTCAAGGCTCTGTTGAAAGCTGTTCTGATCCACAAAAAACTTATGAGCCTTTTTGTTTTTACTTAAGTTTCGACACATCGACATGGCTTCGGCTATAGCAGTCCCCTCATCCAAGAGCGAGGCATTGGCGATGGCCATTCCGGTCAAGTCCATAACCATGGTTTGGAAGTTGAGCAGGGCTTCCATACGTCCTTGGGATATCTCAGCCTGGTAGGGCGTGTAGGCGGTGTACCAGCCGGGGTTTTCCAAGACATTGCGCTGGATGACGGTGGGGGTGTGGCAATCATAATAGCCCTGACCAATAAAGGAGGTAGCAACTCTGTTCTGGGAGGCGATCTGTCGGGCTGTAGACAGGAGCTCCTCTTCACTGAGGCCCTTGGGAAGATCGAGATCTCTATTTAAAAGTATGCTTTGTGGAGCTGCTTGGTGGATCATATCATCCAAACTCTTGATCCTAAGGGCGTTGAGCATTTCCTGAATGGAGCTGTCTCTTGGACCTATATGTCTGTCGACAAATGGGGAGGCTTCTTGAGGTGATTTCATGGGCTCAGTTCTCCTCTTCTTTATTAGATGTCTTAGATGTCGTGGACTTCCTGGATTTTATCGTCTCAATTTCTAAGTTCAAACTGCTGTCGACAATGGCGTGACTGCGAATGATGTCGTTTGTGCGCCGAATCCGTTCGACAAGACTGGAGAGCACACAAGAGGCCCATTCAGGCAGCTCTGTAAGAAGCTGTTGATAGGCGGGTTCAGAAATTTTTGTAGCCTCCACAAAGGTGAGCGCCTGAGCCGAGGCTGAGCGGGGCTTCTGGTCAATAGCGGCGAATTCTCCCAACGACTGACCAGGTCCAATAATTGCGAGGGGAATTTTCTGTTGATCCCCTGAGAGGCGGAAGACCTCCACCTCACCTTTTTGAATAATAAGAAAAAAAGACCCTGAGTCATTTTCCCGAAAGATCAACTCTCCTGGCTGGTATTGAACAATATCAATCAAGTCGTGTCGTATCTCTGGCATGGCTCCGACCGCCTTTTGTTAATCGTTGGTTTTTAGGCTTTTTTTGTTCTCGATTTTTTTTTAGCTGCGGAGGGGGCTTTTTTGACTGCTGATTTTTTTACCGATGCGGCCTTTTTCCGAGAGGGACGCTTTTTTGAGGCGGCCTTCTTGGATGGGGCCGTTGCCGGAGAACTCTTGCTGAGCTTTTTGCGAAGCTCCTGAGAGGCCTTTTCCATTTTTCGTCGCTGCTCATGGGCCATGTGGCTTACTTGTTGAAAGCGCTTTTCCGCATCCACTTGCGTGCTTTTAACCTTACGCATCAGCCGATTGAACTCCTTGTCCACTTGGCGTTGGCTGCGGGCAATTGAGCGCATCAGTTCGCTGTAGCGGCGTTCCAGGTTTTTGAGCTTTTTTTGTGCAGAAGGGCTCAGGTGAAGAGTGATATCAAAATTTTTAACTTCTTCAGCTACTTTGCTGAGCTCCGATTTGAGGCGATCCAAATCCGCGAGCTTGTTGAGTTCTTGTTTAATTTTTTCCCAGTTGAGGTGGACTTTCATAAGGGACTCCTTTCGGGGTTCAGAGGGGTTGAGAAGAGCTGTGGCCTGATAGGGAGTTCTAGCAGGAGAAGAGCTGGGTGACAAGTTGCATAAGTAAGTTTAACCTGGAGGGCAATCTTTACCGACGAACTTTTGGAGGTTCCCATTGCCCTCTCTCACTGCGCGGGTGGCAAAATTTAAGTACCAGGGCTTGGAAAGGGGTGGGAAGACCTACTCTCTGTCCCGGTTGGCTATGCAGCTTAGGGGCAATGCAAATTTCGCCTCACAATCCCCGCCGATCTGGGTGGGTGGGGAGCTATTTTTTGTCAGCCGAAAGGACCTGTCCCAAGGGAGGTTTTCTCTGCGAGGGCAGGGCCTGGAGCTTCGTATTGAGGCTGCTGATCTGTTTGTCCACCACCAGGATTTTGCCAAACAGAGTCTGCAACAGGGAGACTGTATAGTGCTTGAGGTTTTAGACCTCCATGAGGTGAGTAGAGCCCTTGATACGGCGGGACAGGTCTGCCAGGTGGGTCGGCTGAGACAGCTCTCCCCCAATATGGCTTTTGGATCGGGGGTAGAGGCCGGGTCAATCCCGTCCCCCCAGAGGTGGGCTCGCCTGATGCTGTGGAATAGCTTTTGTGCCCAAGTTGGAGCTCTTTTGGAGTCCCGGGGGCTGGTCCAAGTGGCCACCCCTTCTTTGGTTGTCTGTCCGGGCTTTGAACCCAGCCTGGTGCCCTTCGGCACGCAATTTCTCTTAGAGGGGGCTCAACCACAGGAGGCCAAAGAGCTCTATTTGCCCACCAGTCCAGAGATCCATCTAAAAAAACTGTTGTGTCAGGGGTGGACTGATATCTTTGAAATTCGCTCTTGTTTCAGGAATGCAGAGCTGACGGAGCAGCACGAGCCTGAGTTCACCATGCTGGAGTGGTACCGGGCCTATGCAGACTTGGAGCTGATTGTGGAGGATCTCACAGCGATTTTGCACCAACTTCAGGCCTCAAATATGATTGTTGGCTTGGGCCCCAAAGATCAGCCCTTGGCTGTGCAGAGGGTGTCGGTGGCTGAACTTTTCCGCGACTATGCGCAAATGGACTTAAAGCCTACAACCACCCTAGACGAAATGAGGCAGAAGGCCTTAGATCTTGGGGTGATATCCTGTGGAGCAGGCTCACAGGAGTTGTCCTGGGATGATATTTTTCACCTGATTTTTTTGTCCCAAATAGAGCCGAAGTTGGGTCTTTCTGAGCCCACTTTAGTGACAGATTATCCCCCTTCCCAGGCGGCACTCAGCCGGATCAACTCCTCAGGCTGGGCCCAACGCTATGAGTTTTACTGGCGGGGTTTTGAGATTGCCAACGGCTTTGATGAGCTCAATGACCCCTTGGAGCAGAGGCTGCGAGCTCAGAGGGATATTCAAGAGAGGCTTCGTCTCGGGCGCGGCCTCTTGCCGATGGATGAAGAGTTCTTCCAAGCTCTTGAAGGGGGAATGCCTCCTGCCGGAGGAATAGCTCTGGGTTTGGAGAGGCTCTTTATGGCCTGCCAGAGAATTGCAAATATCGGTGAAATAAAACTATTTAGCTATCAGAAGTTGAGCCAGCGGCCTGATTGATGTCTTCTTTGAGCTCCTTGCCAACCTTAAAAAAAGGTAGCTTTTTTTGGTTCACATCAATCACTTCGCCTGTGCGGGGATTACGCCCCTGGTAGGCCTCGTACTCTCGGTTGACAAAGGAACCAAAACCACGAATTTCTATGCGGTCTCCCTTCATCAGGGCCTCGACCATAGAGTCAAAAATTGTGTTTACGACAGTCTCGGCCTTCACCCGGGTGATTCCCGCTTTTTCTGAGATCAAATTGATTAAATCAGCCTTAGTCATCGATGATCACTCCCACCCCATGTCCGAATTGGGTTGCTTGCCTTATAAGGTAACCAAAATTAACAGTCTTGACCAGAGCTAAGTCCCCGGTCGGGCAAATAAATTTTGCATCGAGTTATCACGGATTTGCTTCTGTGAGCGGCGGTAGCCAGCCTGCCGGATCAAGGTCTGGTGATATGCTAGTAGAGTCTGGTCAACCATTTTGTCGGTGTCGAATAGGTCTACGACTTTTTTGCGGGCGGCTTCGCCAATGGTCTGGGCCAAATCTGGGGAGGAAAAGATCTTGAGCATCAGTGCTGAGAGTGTTGCTGTGTCGGCGGGGCGAATCAAATATCCGTCTTTGTCGTCCTCAACAATGGTGGCTATCGCTGAGACCTCTGAGCCAATGATGACCTTTTTTTGCGCCATGGCCTCTAAAATACTCGGCTCCAGTCCCGTGGTTCGGGAGCTGAGGTTGACAAAAATATCAGCCATGGCGATGTGATCTGGCAGCTGTTGATTGGTGACAGTTCCAGTAAAAATCACTCTGGACCCCAACACGAGATTGAGGACCTCTCTTTCTATTGCAAAGCGCAGAGGACCGTTGCCAACAATGATGAGCCGAGCCGAGGGCTTCTTCACTGCGACTTTTTCAAAGGCAATGAGAAGATTTTTTACCTCCCCCAATTCAGTCATATCAGTGATGGTGACAACAGTCTGTGCGTCCGGAGGAAGACCAATTTTTTGCCGAAGTTCATCGGATTTTTCTCTGGGTGAGAGGTCGCCAATTTCAATGCCATAGGGAATGGTGTGGGTTTTGTAGTCTGGGTACAGGTAGTATCGCTCTAAGATAATTCTCTGTTTGGGGCTCGTCACAAAGATGGCATCTGCTGTGCGCAGGAGCTTGCGGTCTCGGCTGTAGAACGTTGTCAGAAACTTATAGGCCAAGGCCACAGTGGTTCGGAGAAGGCTACTGAGGTTTTCCTGAGACATTCCTAAAATTGAAAACAGCTGTGACATTTGCGTGGCATCCACATCATAGGCCATGGCAATCTTTAGTTCGCGCCGACGAAGTCCAACCAAATAACCGCTGCCATCAATGCTGTGGACCATGTGAAAGGGCTTGTCCTGATGGAGCTCTAAGAATTTGCCTAGAACCAATTCTGGAAACTGCCGCAGGGAAAGGCTTGACCCCTGACTCAAAAAGTAGGCCGTGACACCATCTTGCTGAATGAGAGTTTTCCCCTGAGGGTTTTTCCAGGCTAGGACAGTCACCTGATGGCCTCTTTTGGCCAAAGCCCGGGCAATAGGCCACAAAAAGCCATGATCGGCGGCTCGGCCCAATATTGGGAAGCGAATGGCAATCAGGCAGATATTGAGTTTGTCAGGCAGATCGATCTTTGCTCCCCACATAGGTCCTTGATTTTGCCTGAGCCTTTGAGTCCTGTCATCTGTTTGGCAGACTGTTTCTCAAAATCCGCATCATTTGATTGCAACTGCCGTCGGAAAACCCCTGGAGATCGGGCTGCTTGGGCTGGAGTTGTCCCTGGGGGCTCAAAACATAGGGGCAGTGGCTTTTGAGAGCTATTTGTTGGGAAAAATTTAAGTCCAGGGGAGTCCACCAGAAGGAGAGTAAACTCTCCTCTGAGAGCTTTGCTTGGACCCGGGCCTTTTCCCTAAGACTCACTGCGCCCCAGCCTTGAGCAAAGATAAATCCCAAATCCAAGCCCTCTTGCTTGCGAAGTTTTTTAAGGAGTTCGACTTTTCTCAGGGGGTGAGTTTCATCTGCCACTGATCCGGGAATAAAGACAAGGGCTGGCTCCTCTGCCTGTATAAGGGTTTGCAGCCACTGGGGAAAATCTATGGATCTCTCCAAGAAGAGCTCAGACTGATGAACTGAGCCTATCAGAGGGGAAAAAAATATTTCCGTCCTTTGCTTTTGAGATTCGTCCTCTCCTCTGACGGCTTTAAGGGCTTGTTCCTGCTCTGGATGGGTGGCCCAGACAACTTCACAGGAGCGAACAAGAGGGCGAATGCGCTGGCGCAGAAGACGCCCAGTGAGATTCAAATCCTGTGGCAGAGAGCAAGAGGCTTTATGGCTCCACAGGGGGCGGGTCAGGGCGGGAAGCCACAAAAGTGGGTGAGAAAAACCCTGAGGAGGGCAGACACAGTGCAAGAGCTCGGGTTGGTAATCAAAGAGGAGTTGGATCACTCTGGGGGTTTCCATCAAAGACCAAGAGCTAAAAGGACTTAAAATTTGCGTTCGAGGCCAGCGCTGTTGCACGAGAGCAAAGTTAGCTTCTTGATCTTCTCCAGTGATCAATAGAACCTGCCAATTCATGGAGTGAAAGAGGCTAAGAACTTCTAGGGCCAACTCTCCTGTGGAGTCAGCTCCCAAGGACTCACTGAGGAGGGCCACTTGAGGCTTTGAAGAGGGATGGGGTGTCATGACCCTAGAGCTTACTTCAAAATGGACAGAAGGTGGGGGAGAATTTTTTGATTGGCCTCGGGAAGTTCATGTTTGCCGAGCTCAGTCAGCGAAACCCATTTGAGCTCACTGTGGTGACGGGTCTTTGGCTCCCCCTTCCAATAATTGACCTCAAAAAATAGCAGGACAATACCTGTGCTGCCAAAGCTATGGGTAATGGCGAGTTTAAGTTCCTCTATCTCGGCTTGGATTCCCAACTCTTCTTCGAGCTCTCGGGCGAGGGCCTGCTGTGGGCTTTCGCCGAGTTCAATTTTCCCCCCGGGGAACTCCCAAAGGCCTGCCAGACTGTGGCCCTCAGGGCGCAGCCCCAGTAAAAGCTGATCTTGGCGGCGAATGAGCGCAGCCACAACGGGAATCCAGTGGGGGCGCTTTGCCCTTTGGGTATTCATGGGGTTAAAACCTCCGGGGGCTTTAGGGCTGCTTGCTTCGCTACTTGTTGAAAGAAACTGGGGCCACAAAAAACCAGGGCTGAATAGACCTGCACCAGGTCGGCTCCCAACTCGAGCCGTTCAAAGGCATCCTCTGGTGAGAGGACTCCTCCACATGAGATCAGAAGCTTTCCCCTTCTTCTAGGGCCCAGAACTTCCAAGGCTTTCTTTAGCTTGTTTTTGGCGCACAAAGCCAAAGGACCTCCAGAGACCCCGCCCTCTTTGGGAAAGGCAAGTCCCTCACGAAGTCCCGTACTCGTATTGGTGAAAATCCATCCCTCAAATCCGACTTCAAGCGAAACCTCAAGGGCCGTTTCAAGTTCCTCGTCTGACATATCTGGGCTGAGTTTTAAAATAAGAGGCCTTGCAAACTCGTTGCGATTGGCTTCTGCCAAAGGCTGGAGGAAGCTATGGAGATATTGGGGCTTTAATAGCTCTCTGAGTCCAGCAGTGTTTGGACTGCTGATATTGATCACCAGAGCATCCGCATAGGGGGAGAGTTTGCGCAGACAGTAGAGATAGTCATCCTGAGCGGTCTCTAAAGGAGTTCGGGCATTCTTGCCAATGTTCACAAAAATCGGCGTGAGATGAGGCTCTGAAAGCGGGGCCAAATTTTTTTCCATGTGCTGAGCCCCCCGACTGGGAAAGCCCATACGATTCCACAGGGCCTGCCGAGCCAAATTCCTAGACATGGTCTGGCCTGAGTTACCGGGCTGGGCTTGAGGCGTAACTGTCCCCACCTCGATAAAGCCAGCTCCTAGATTCCACCATGCCTGAATTTGCTCACCGTCTTTGTCTACTCCCCCGGCCACCCCCAGGGGGTTTTTAAATTCCAAACCCTGCCAAGTGAAACTCTTCCAAGTGGGGGTTCGACGGGCTTTGAGCCCAGCATAGAGCTGTAGAAAATAGGGGCTGAGGTCGTGAGCCATCCGGGAGGGCACCCAGAGCCAGGGCTTGGTTAAAATCACCAGGCTTGCCCTCTGAGTTTCATGGCTTTTTCAAGGCGGAGCAGGGAAGTGGCCATAGCTGAAGAGCGCATATCTTTGTTATTTTTTTGAGAAAAATCCCACACTTGATCGAAGGCGCGGAACATAATTTCTTTCAATTTTGAGCGCACCTCTTCCTCAGTCCAAAACAGCCAAACAATGTCCTGAACCCACTCAAAGTAGCTGACAACCACACCGCCACCATTGGCCAAAATGTCGGGAACCACCATACAGCCCTTTTTAAAGAGAATTTCATTGGCATGGACATCTGTGGGACCATTGGCTCCCTCTACAATGATTTTAGCTCGGATTGTTTCCGCATTGCCCTCATGAATCACTCCATCTAGAGCGCAGGGAGCCAAGACATCCACATCTAAAGCCAGGAGCTCATCATGGGTTATCACCTCAGCCTCTGGAAAGCCTGCAATGACTTTGTTTTCATGAACATAACGGACGAGATTCGCAATATTAATGCCTTCTTCTCTGTACAGAGCTCCAGAGACATCGCTGACACCCTTAATTCTAGCTCCGAGTGCATAGGCTTCAATAGCTGCATGCATCCCCACCTTTCCAAATCCCTGGATGGCAAAGGAGGCTTCGGTGAGGGGCCTACTAAGGGTCTGAAGAGCTCGATCGGCAATGTAAACCACTCCCAGCCCTGTCGCTGAGTCTCTTCCTCTTGAGCCGCCGATTTCCACCGGTTTTCCAGTGACCACACCTGTTTGCGAGAATCCGGACTCCATTGAGTAGGTGTCCAACATCCAAGCCATAATTTGGGAGTCAGTGCCCACATCAGGGGCGGGAATATCCCTGTCTGGCCCGATAAAGGGTCCCAGTTCGGTGGTAAATCTACGAGTGAGGTGCTCCAGCTCGGATTTGGATAGAGTCGCAGGGTCCACCTGCACACCACCTTTCGCTCCCCCAAGGGGAAGGCCCATAAGAGAATTTTTGAAGGTCATCAATGCTGCTAGAGCACCGACTTCACTCAAGTTGACATGGGGGTGATAACGGAGCCCCCCTTTGAAAGGGCCCAGGGTCTGGTTGTGCTGGACTCTGTAGCCGGGAAAGATTTGAACCCTATTGTCATCCATGCGCACGGGGATGGAGACGACAACTGTACGGCGGGGAAATTTCAAGCGCTCCAGCACATTGCGGTTAAGGTTGACTAGCTTTGCAGCGCTTTCAAGGTTTTCCAAAGTGTTTCGATACAGGGCGCCTTCGGTGAAGACTTCCATAAAAAAATGCTCCTTCTACGATAAAATTCATGTTGAAACTATCAGCAAAAGTCAGTTTAGTAATCAGTAGATGCGCCGTATAAGAAATTGAGATTGGGTGCAGAGAGGTGAGGCCAAGGTGACACTAAAAGAGGTTGAGATAGGGGCAGTTGAGCGTCGGCAGATTCAGGAGCAATTGCCCCATCGAATGCAGGTCTTTGCCGGCAAGAGAATAGCTGTTTTGGGAGATATTGGCCTAGACGAGTATGTCTGGGGGGATGTGCGGAGAATATCTCCAGAGGCCCCCGTTCCTGTGGTGGAGGTCAACCGCCAGGACAAGAGGTTGGGTCTTGCGGCCAACGTGGCCCAAAACGTGGCAAGCCTTGGGGGTGAACCCTTACTTTTGGCATTGGTTGGGGCTGACTCTGCCGCAGAGGAGATGAAGGGGCTGCTTAGGACCGCGCAAGTTTCCACCGACTCGCTCTTGGTAGATCCAGAACGACCGACCACTCACAAGATGAGAATTATGTCGGAGCACCACCACATTGTGCGAGTGGACTTTGAGCGAAGGCAGTTTTTATCCCCGCAAATGGAGCTAAAGCTTTTGGGGCAGCTCAAGGAGATTTTACCCTCTGCCGACGCCCTGATCATTGAGGACTACGCCAAAGGCTTGCTCAGTGAAAATACTATTCAGCAGGCCATTGGTATCTGTCACAGTTTAGGTAAAAAGGTGATGGTGGACCCTCACCCCCAAACTCCCTTGAATCACTATCGAGGGGCTGACCTTATGACTCCCAACCGGGAAGAGGCCATTCATCTCTCAGG
Source organism: Bdellovibrionales bacterium (assembly GCA_007128005.1). Taxonomy (GTDB): domain Bacteria; phylum Bdellovibrionota; class Bdellovibrionia; order Bdellovibrionales; family UBA1609; genus SKYF01. Next base: position 6,432 of record SKYF01000038.1, on the reverse strand, counting down.
TTTGGAATTTGATGAGTTGAGAGCTCGGCCCAATTGGCTTTTGGAGGTGGGGCAGAGTTTACGCGTAAAGGGAGACTTTCCCCAGCTCATCATTACCCGAGGCAAGGAGGGGATGAGTTTGTTTGCCGGTGAGACAGCAACTCACTTACCCACTTACGCGCGCCAGGTCTTTGATGTGACCGGGGCAGGGGACACGGTGATTGCAGCCCTTGCTTTGGCCTGGTCATCGGGGGCCAGCCTTGAGGAGGCCTGTGTTTTGGCCAACTTTGCAGCGGGAGTGGTCGTGGGAAAAGTGGGTTGTGTTCCCTGCAGCCCTCAAGAGCTCATCGAGTATATGCACAGTCATGCGGATTAGGTTTTCGAGCTGATGTTTGTGGAAATTGTCGCCCTCATAGTTGGTCTTGGAGTCCTTGTTTGGAGTGCGGATCGGTTTATTGAGGGGTCGGCCATCTTGGCCACGCACTATGGAGTCTCGCCTCTGACTGTAGGGGTTGTCTTTGTCGGCTTTGGGACCTCTGCTCCCGAGATTGTGGTTTCCTTGATGGCTGCTCTTGAGGGCAATCCCGGGCTGGCCCTGGGCAATGCCTTTGGTTCAAACATTATCAATATTGGGCTGGTGATTGGGGTAACTGCCTTGATCTCGCCCCTAGTGATCCACTCAAGAGTGATCCGTCAGGAGATGCCTTTACTCCTTGCAGTCACCCTTATTGCCTCGCTGATTCTGCTCGAGGGTAGTCTCAGGCGATGGGAGGGAAGTCTCTTGCTTTCTGGATTTTTTCTGGTGGTTGGCTGGATGCTCTTTGCTGCCGGCTCTGGCCGCAGTGATGCCTTGGGGCTTGAGGTCGAGGAAGAACTGAAAGGGCGGCCAAAGATGTCCTCCTCAAAGGCATTGATGATGGCCTTGGTGGGCCTTGTCGTTCTGATTCTGAGTTCGCGGCTTTTGGTCTGGGCCTCGGTGGAGTTGGCCCAAGCTCTGGGGGTGAGTGACCTGGTGATTGGACTGACCCTTGTTGCACTGGGAACCTCAATGCCAGAGTTGGCAGCCTCTATAACGGCCGCCCTCAAAAGAGAGGACGACATTGCCGTCGGCAATATCATTGGTTCCAATGTGTTTAATCTGCTTGCAGTGATTGGCATTGCCGGGGTAGTTGCTCCTATTGAGCAGCTGGATAGAGAAATTCTCAGTAGAGACCTCCCAGCTGTGGTGCTTTTCACCCTAGCGATGTTTGCTTTCGGCTTTGGCTTTCGTGGCCAAGGGCAGATCTCTCGCACCAAGGGGGGGGTCCTACTTGCGGGATTTGCCGCCTATTTATGGCTGCTGTTTTCGTCGCTTTAGAGCTATAATCCGCTACTCGTCAAAGTCTGGGCCAGGCTGTCCAACACCTCGCGGGCCCTATGGGTGTGTTGGGCTGGACCGTTGTATATAAAGGCAAAGCCAATCCACTCCCCCTTTTGAGTGGGGGCGTAGCCAGCTAAGCCAACCACACCATTGAGCATTCCGGTTTTTGCCCGTATCCGCCCTTTTGCGGAAGAGGAGTTGGTGAATCGGGACTGCAGAGTGCCATCGACTCCCGCAATCGGAAATGAACTCAAAAGCTCTGGGAAATAGCTGGTTTCAGTCTGCAGGTGATGAAGAAGTCGGACCAAGTCAGTGGGGCGAAATTGGTTTTGGCGGCTGAGTCCTGAAGGGTTTACCAGCTTGAATTGGTCGCGGCTGAGTCCTGTTCTCAAAACATAGCTTTGTAGGATCTCCATTCCCCGAGCCAGAGAGGCTCCTGAAACCTGCTGGCCGCTGGCCAGAGCTCGGCCATTGGGACCCTTTTCAGCCAGTGCTTGAGCTGCCAGGTGTTTGGTGAGCATCTCTGCAACAAAGTTATTGGAGAATTTCATCAGATCATTGACCATGTAGCTGACGGGTTTGCTCTCGACCTGCGCCAAGACCCGAGCGGCTGGGGCTGTGCGACCCGTTCTCACTGTGCCTTGGACTTTAACTCCCCGCTGCTCGAGAAAGGCCACAAGGTTGTGTCCACTCCAAAGATCAGGTCGGCTGATATTACGATAGATAGTGACTTCATCCACATTGGATCCAATGTGCCCAGACACTGTAAACCGATCATAAACCTCATCGCTAGACTGGGAGATGGGGTTGGCAGCCGCTGTCTTAGCTCCTCTGCCCAGTCGCTGACTTGGTCCTTGCTCATTCCTTGACATCACTTCTCGCTCCACGGAGAGGTTTCTTCCCCGCCCCTGGCTTCGGGTGTTGTTAACTAAGTCCAGATAGGAGTTCTGGGGGTCAAGAAAGACCTGTGCAGGTCCTCTTGGCTCCGGCCCCGGTCGAACGAAGATATTCACAGCATTCCAATTGAAAGACATGGCTCCAATGGGAGCATCGTAGGCTCGGTCGACCCGTCCAGGTTCTCGACTGGGATCAAAGCGAACAGAGTCAAAAAGGCTGTCGTCCACTATAATGTCTCCGGTGATTACTTTAACCCCAGAGCGCAAAAACTCATTGACTAAAAACCACATGGATTCAGAGACAAACCCAGGATCACCCCCACCCCTTAAATAGAGATCTCCCTCAAGGCGTTGATCTCTGACACTGTTTGCACTGAGCAAGTGGGTGGTGAACTTTCTTCCAGGGCCTAGCTGTTCTAGCACAGCCGCAGCCGTAACTATCTTGGTCAGAGAGGCTGGGATCATTTTTTGGTTTTCGTTGATTGACCAGATAGGTAGAGCCCCCTCGGCGCCAGAGTAACTCACGGACAGACCAAAATGGCGTTGGGGGAGGCTGGCCTCAGAAAGTGCTTGGTTTAAATTGCGTTCAAGAGTTTTGATTTGAGGCCCAGTTAAGCTCCAAGCTCTCGGAGTAAAGGCCGAGATAAGCATCACCACTCCGCAAAGAGTCAATACAGAGAGAGATTTTTTTGGGAAAGGGGGAGAGAATTCCATGATGATCGCCCTTCATTAAGTGGAGAGGTTGAGTTATAGTGTCTTAGTTCTTAAAGTTCAATTTTGACACAGGATGGACCAAAAATAAAAAGTCATCGGAGGAGCTGTGATGCGAACCCCCATTTTTTTTTCAAAACCACTCGCCTTAGGTCTAGGAATTCTGCTGAGCTCGATTTGGATATTGGTCTCATGTACCAAAAGAGAGGCAGAAGACCCAACCCGTCTGATAGTGGCTATTGGGGCTGAGCCGAACACTTTGGACCCGCGCTTTGCCACAGATGCCTATGGAATGAGAATCAGTGCCCTATTGTTTAATTCATTGGTTCGTATCGACAGTGACCTCAAGGTTGTCGGCGATGCTGCAGAGTCCTGGAACTATCAGGATCTGGTCTACACATTTCAGCTTCGCCCAGGTCTTGCCTTTTCCAATGGCAGGCCTTTGAGGAGAGAGGATATTTTATTTAGCTTTGAGCAGTATCAAAGTCCTTCCAGTCCCTTTGCCTCTTCTTTAGAAGTCATTGATAAAGTGGAGGTTGAGCACAAGGATAAGGAAGATCCTGATTCGCCCCTGATTGTGAGGTTATTTCTCAAAGAGTTTTCGGCGAAACTGCTGACGGCTGACTTGCCCATTGTGCGGATCCTGCCCAAGGAAGAGACCCAGTCGGCGGGAGCTGAATTTTCGCGAAATTTGATAGGCACAGGCTCTTTTGTCTTGGAGCGCCAGAGCTCCAATGAAATTGTCCTGCGCAGTCGACAAGACCATTCCCATGCGGCTCCCCAATACGAACGACTAGTCTTTAAAATCATTCGCGACGACTTCACTCGATTCCAGCGCACTTTAAAGGGTGAAGTGGATATTGCTCAGGCTGAGATCCCTTTGGCGCGAGTCAGTGATTTTGTAAAGCAGCCAGATCGCTTTGAGGTGCATAAATATCCAGGCCTTGCTATGAGCTATATTCTAGTCAATCTCAAGGACCCGGTTTTGAGTCAAAAACCTGTGCGTAAGGCCATTGCTCAGGCCCTCAACCGACAAGAGATCATTCAGTACCAACTCGAGGGCCTGGCTACTGAAGCCACCTCAATTTTGACCCCAACTAACCCCTTCTTTGCTTCTGATCTAGAGAACCCTGCCTATGAGCCATCCTTGGCTAAGCAGGCTTTTAAGGAGCTGGGCCTGGGGCAGCAGGAAATCACTTTGAAGACTTCTAATAGTCAAGCGGCTGTGGCCAATGCCCGGGTGATTGGTCAACAGCTTCGCGAGGCAGGCTTGAATTTGCGACTCCAGAGCTTTGAGTGGGGGACTTTTTATGGAGATATAGTCAAGGGGCAGTTTCAGCTCGCTTTGATGCGTTGGGTGGGTGTCATGGATCCAGATATCTACCGTCTGGCCTTTCACAGTTCTGAGAAGCCTCCTGGGCGCAATCGAGGCAGTTATGTAAATACAGACTTGGATCAACTTTTGGAAAAGGGCTTGAGTATCGAAGATCCTCAAAAAAGAGTGGCTCATTACCATCAGGTCCAACGTATAGTGCACCAAGATCTAGCTATTATTCCTCTTTGGTATGATCAGCAGGTGGCCGTAGTCAATCGTCGAGTCCAGAACTTTAAGCCCTCTCAAAGTGGAGACTATTTTCCGTTTATCTGGGTCAGTAAGAATTGATCCGGGCCCTGTTGTGTTGTTAGACTCATTCAATGAGTAAAAGAGATTGGGCCATTGTCATTCTTTTGGTGTTTCTGCCGATTCTAATTGATCAAATGACCAAGGCTTGGGCGGTGAACAACCTGGGACCCCTTGAGTTTTATGGCCCTTTTGGCTTAGTACTTCATCGAAACCCTGGGGCGATTTTGGGCATCTTTTCAGATCTACCTCCCATTCTTAGGGTGGTCTCTCTTTCTACGGGTGGGGCCTTTCTTATTTTTATCTATGGAGCGGTTCAATATTTGCTCAGACGTCGCTCGATGCTCTTGCGCTGTGGGATGTCCCTTTTACTAGGGGGGATTCTTGGCAACGTCATTGATCGTATCCTCAATGGCTCCGTGGTGGATTTTATTCTTATAGGCACTAGAGAAATGGCCTCACCGGCCTTCAATTTTGCAGATGCCATCCAGTGGGTAGGCTATGCCATGATTGTGGTGGCGCTCCTAAAGGAAGGGGCTCATATTTGGCCGGATGCCAACGAAAGAAAGCAAATTTGGGTCAATCCGTCTTTTCAGTTGAAGTACTGTTTTGTTTTAATGTTCGTGGGGGCTGCGTTTTCTCTCATAGCGGGAGTCTTTGCCTATACTTTTATTAAGGTCACAATTGAGGAGCTTGTCGTCGGGCCCACCCTGCAGATGGTGGAGGCAAAATTTTTAATTCCCTTCCTTGTGACCTTTGGAATTATCAGTCTGGCTTTTATCATTGGCTTATTTATTCTGGGTCGTATCTTATCTCATCGCACGGCCGGCCCAATTTATGCTTTCGAAAAATTTCTGGAGGACCAAATAGCAGGGAAGGATCGGCCTCTTCGCCTTAGGCAAGGGGATGACTTTCATCACTTAGAGGAGCTGGCTGAGGCTTTGCGTGAGCACCTCAATCGATGTCGACCTCACCAGGATGCGAAGACCTCGGAGCAAAGTTCTTCCGACGGACTTGGGGAAGAGGAAGGTCTTCCTGCTATCAAGTCGGAACCCGAGACGGCCTGATAAAAGCTTCTAATTCGCGCCAGGAGCGAAAGTGGCTGGCGGTTTGCCGCCAGCCACTCATTCTCAGGAAAGGCTCTGAACTTGAGCGATATAGGGCAGGTTGCGAAAGTAACCCTGGTAATCCAGTCCATACCCAACCACAAAGTCATTTGAGATTTCAAATCCTACATGATCCACTGCGCAGTCCACTTTGAGAGCACCAGGCTTCAGTAAAAGAGCTGCTGTTGCAACACTCCTTGGCCCCCTCATGGCGAGATGATTCTTAAGAAAATTTAAGGTTAAACCTGTATCGACAATGTCTTCAATAAGCAGAACATGTCGGTCGCGGATGGTGCCGGTAAGGTCTAAGTTGATTTTGACTTCGCCGGAGCTTTGAGAGGAGTTTCCATAACTCGATACGGCCATATATTCGCAGATGACATCTGTGTCTATGGCCCGAATCAAATCACTGTAAAACATGAAAGAGCCCTTGAGGACACAGATGGCCACAATTTGCTGATCTTTGTATTTTGCAGTCAGCGTCTGGCCCATGTTGTGAACTTTCTTTTGAATCTCCTCTTCAGAAATGAGGGGGGAGAGGTTCATGTTATGCATTTCTGGTCCTCCAAGGGTTCACGAAATGGCCTTTGAGTCTGCCAAAAGTCCACGACCAATTCAAGCTCTCTAATGGTATTCGGTGGGCTTTTGTGCTAGCTCATAGGGCATTTGAGAGGGATTTTCCTAAAAAGGAGAGCGCACTATGGCAAAGATCACAAAGAAAGCAAAGGTCACAAAGAAAGCAAAGACGGCAAAGACGGC
>SKYF01000143.1 GCA_007128005.1 Bdellovibrionales bacterium | reverse complement strand
CTCGCCGCATATCCAAACACGGCCTGGCACCTTTTTAGGTTTGGCCGAAGCCGGAGTCGCGGCCGCTTTGCTGGGCCAGGAGTTCGCCGGGGCCAGAGACTTTGACAAACTCCACAAACAGATGTCCATCCACCAGGATCTTGGGGTGGATGCTCAGGGCAAACAGTTCTCGGTAAATCCTGCGGGCCTCGGGGGAGGGGGCTTTGCGCAGGTTTTTGGCTAAAGTGATCAGGTTGGAGAGAAAAATAAAAGGGTAGAGAAAAAGCATCAAAAAAATTGAGCTGGTTTTGGCGCGGGTAAAGTGAATCTGCTCAATCTTGAAACCGGCCAGCCGGGCCAGCAGTCTCAGCTTTAAAATGCCAATCAAAAACACATGGCCAAAGTACACGCGATTGGAGCGAGTCTGTTCATTCATCCAAATGGAGTCCACCTCGTTGGGAGGCATGAGGGAGTGGTAGCGCTCACTCTCCGAAAGCAAGTAGGAGAGCTTTGAGCGCAGGTTGGAATAATTGGGAGTGGTCAGCAGCAAGCGGCCCCGGGGCTTCAGCACTCGGCTCAGTTCCACCAAAACCCGGTGTTGATCCGACATGTGCTCAAGCCCCTCTTGGCAGATCACCACGTCAACGCTGTCGTCCTCAAGGGGCAGTCCCTCGGCCAGGTCGGCCTGAGTGCACTTAAGGCCCGGCACTCGAAAGTACTCGGGAAACAAATCAAAAGCTTTGACCTCAGCGCCTAATTCCAAGAGCCGCCGAGAGGTCACCCCATTGCCTGCGGGCACATCCACCACCACTCGGCCTGCAAAGTCCTCTGGCCGGGCCAACAGGCGCCGCTTGACGTAGTACTTGATGCTCTTAGGGTCGTCCTCGTAGTTTTTGAGGCTTTCAATCTCTTCAGTCATAATCTCTAAAACCTAGCTCCGGGCGACTGAGTTGGCATCAACAAAGTGGAAACAAAAGCTAAGTCCCACTCGATGAGAGTCCCTTGCAAATTAGGATGTAGCAAACGACTAGGACAGCCTGAAGTCTGCTTCTGCTCTGCAGCCACAACAAATACCGCACCGCTTCTTCCGTCAGGGTAGCGAGAGCCTAACATCACTTCGTGGGCTTTGAGCATTTCAAGGCCGCGCAAAACATCTTGAGGGGGGTGCGAAAAATCGCAGTCCATCTCCACAAAGGCATTAAACTGAGGGCCGTCAGGCCCTAGGCCCCAAAGTACACCATCGCGTACAGCGCCGCCACGCCCATTCTTCTTGCTTCGGACAATCAGGTGCAGCCGAGGTCTCAGGCCCCCGGCAAGCTCTGCCTACTTTGCCTGAATCACCTGAGCTGTTCCATCCGGCGAGTTGTCGTCCACCACGCAGACATATAAGCTGGGATCTAACTTCAACAGTGCCTCAATGAGGGCTACTATATTCTGGCTCTCATTGTAGGGGGGCAAGACAACTAAACTACTATTTTGACTTGATGGCATATCACCTCTTTACAAGCTAGGCTGAGCAGCTTGTTCGGGGCGTAGCTCAGTATATCCTTCTTCCAATTTACTGTCATCGCTCCTTTTAATTGAAGCCCCTTTAGGTACATAAACATAAACCTCAAGATCGGCTAAGGGTCCCAGGTACTTCTCGATCAGTGGTTGCACTTCGTCCCATGAAAGTCCCCCGAGCCCACAGCCTAAAGGTGGTAGGGCAAGAGAGTGAATCCCTAACAGGGTGTAGTTTTCGGCAATAAACTTTAAGCCGTCTTCAATATAACTGAGCTTCGACTTTTGTTGCCACTGATCCTTTGTGGGAAAATTAAGAATTTGGACATATTCATCATCCCACAGATAGGGCTCACCTAGTTTAACTTCCCTCTTGGCGCAGCGGGCTTTGTAATCGGCAAACATTTGTGGATATTTTTGCTTGAACTGGAGCGCCAAGCCCTTGCCCATCACGCCCACGCAGTTTATGGGGTTTGTAATGACCTGCGCTGACGACTCAAAAATATTTCCTTCAGTATAAGTGACCATAAAATTCCTATTAAAAGTACCAGCCAGGGTTGACCCGGACTGGCCTCTTTATACCAAACTGACCCAACAATTTCACTATCAAATCTTGTGTCTGTTCTGAATAGCAAATGATATCAAGCACTTTTGAGAAATTCAGAAAATCAGGAACCAGGATCTCGGCCTGTTTTTTTCTCTTTCGCTCTTCATTGCTGGCATATCTCACAGTATTTATGGCCGAGGGGTCCAAAATATCTAAGTCTTTAATTTGGGTGAAAATGCGGAACTGGGTGCGTTTGGATCTGGCGTTGCCGTCAGAAATGACCATATTAGGTGTGTTTAGGATGTTTAATGAGACTCGAAAAAAAATCAGATTGTTATTATGCTTCTGATTCCAGGCCACCATAGGAGTTTTAAAAGCTCCCTAGAGTTGCTTAAAACTGGCCAAAGTAGTCAGCAGTAGGTCAACAGCGTCAGGCCCCAGCCCTGGGTGACAGCCAATCATAAAGCCGCGATTCAAGATTTGGTCGGCCACTTGGAGGCTGGGGGCCACAGGATGCTCAATCATGTGGGTGGTGGGGTGTTTGACCAAACTGCCGGCTATATTGCCGGCCATAATGGCGCGAGTCTCAATACCTTGAGCTTCCAGCTTTGCCATCACTTGAGCTTTATTCAAAGGCGCATCTTCAGCCAAAACAAAGGGGATGTTCATCCAAGAGTGGCGGCGGCCCCGGCGCACAACCTCTGCCGCCCCAGCTCCCTTGGACAGTTCTCCCGTACTTGGGCATAGACCTGTTCCACTTAACTGACCCCGCCGGTCATGGACCAAGAGCGAAGGAGAGTTAGACAAATTCACAATTTTTAGGGATCAGATGGCAAAAAAGCAGGCCCCGTAGAGGGCACTAGTTGCCTGTCTTTGAGCTCACTCTGAGCGCCCCGCTTGAACAACCGCATCATCGTATCGATACCTCTCGTTCAGGCTCCGCTGTCCGGCCTACCCCAATCGTCCCTGACAGATCAACTGCCTGTTGGCTCACCGCATATCCAAACACGGCCTGGCACTATTTTTCAAGAGGCTTTGACTGCAAGCCCTAAATGGGGGAATTTTGTTGAGTTTCACTCCGGCGCCGGAGTGAAAGCAGGGCCAGAAACTCAGGCAACGAAAGGACTCAAATGAAAGCAGTGCTCTTAGCCGGGGGGCATGGGACCAGGATCAGTGAAGAGACTCACCTTAAGCCCAAGCCCATGATTGAGATCGGGGGAAAGCCGCTGTTGTGGCACATTATGAAGACCTACTCGGCTCACAACATCAACGAGTTTATCGTCTGTTTGGGCTACAAGGGCTATGTGATCAAGGAGTACTTTGCCAATTACTTCCACCATATGTGTGACATGACCATTGATATCAAAAACAACCAGATCACCACTCACACCAATTTTGCCGAACCCTGGAAAATTACTCTGGTGGACACCGGGGAGGAAACCATGACTGGTGGAAGGCTTAAGCGCATTGCTCCCTATGTGGAAGGCGAAGAAGCTTTTTGCATGACCTATGGCGATGGCCTCTCGGATGTGAACATTACGGAGCTGGTGGAGTACCACCGCAGCCACGGCCGACTGGCGACTTTGACAGCGGTGGAGCCCCCTGAGCGCTTTGGCGTGTTGGAGTTTGATGGTGAAGATGGAGTCAGGGCCTTTAAGGAGAAACCCGAGCAGCAGGGCATTTATATCAATGGCGGCTACTTTGTCCTGCACCCCAAAGTGCTCAGCTATGTGGAGGGGGATCATATGCCCTGGGAGAGGGCCCCCTTGATGAGGCTCGCTGAGGAGGGCAACCTCAAAGCCTATAAGCATCATGGTTTTTGGCAGTGTTTGGACACACTCAGAGATAAAAACTATCTTGAAAACCTCTGGGACAAGGGCGAGGCCCAATGGAAGGTCTGGGAATGAGTCAAACAGGAGAGGTCACAGAGAAGGCCACAGAAAAGACCAAAGAGTTTTACCAGGGCAAGCGGGTTTTTCTCACAGGACATACGGGCTTTAAGGGCACTTGGCTGGCCTGGTGGCTCAAGCGCATGGGGGCTGAGGTCACAGGCTACGCCTTGGCTCCAGAAAAAGACCGGCCCAGTTTGTTTGAGCTCACCCAGCTCCAATCAGAGGTTCAATCCGTAGAAGCCGATTTGCGCGACTATGCGAAGCTCAAAACATCTCTTGAAGCCAGTCAGCCCCAGATAGTGTTTCACTTGGCGGCCCAGGCCCTGGTGTTGGACTCCTATCAGGACCCCAGGGGCACCTATGAGACCAATGTGATGGGCACGATCAATCTACTGGATGCCATCAGAGAGGTCCCCTCTGTGCGCTCGGTGGTGGTGGTCACAACGGACAAATGCTACGACAACCAGGAGTGGCTGTGGCCCTATCGGGAGACGGATGCCTTGGGAGGCAAGGACCCTTACTCTTCAAGTAAGGCCATGGCAGAGCTTGCCGCTTCCGCCTACCGCCAGTCCTTTTTCAACGAGCGAGCGGATTTTGGCCTGGCCACGGCCAGAGCCGGCAACGTGATTGGCGGAGGGGACTTTGCCCGCTACCGCATCATCCCTGACATCGTGGCGGCACTGGGTAAAAAGCAGCCGGTGGTTTTGCGCCATCCTCAGGCGGTCAGGCCCTGGCAGCATGTGCTGGATGCCCTCCATGGCTACCTTCAGCTGGGGCAAAAGCTCTGGCAGGAGCCCAACAGGTTTTCGTCGGCCTTCAACTTCAGTACCTTGGACAACTCCAAAGACCACACCGTGCAGTATGTAACAGAAAAGTTTATTCACAGTCTGGGCTTTGGGGAGTACCAAATCGATCCCCAAACTCGGCTGGCCCCCGAGGCCCATCTGCTGCAGTTGGATTCCAGCAAAGCCCGGGCGGAGCTGGGCTGGCAGCCTCAGCTGCTGACCGACCAGGCCATTGAGTTCACCGTCGACTGGTACAAGTCCTATTTATCTCAGAGCTCGGCAGACTCTCTGCGCGAGATCACCTTTTCGCAAATTCAAAAGTTTTTAAACGGGAGAGAGCAATGAGCCAAGACCCACAAGATCTTTTAAAGTCCAAAATTGCCGGACTTATTGAGGAGTACTATCAAAAGTACCATCAGCCGCCAGCTTTTGAAGCTGGAAAAAGTGCTGTGCCGGTGTCGGGGCGAGTTTACGACCACAGCGATATGTGGAGCTTGGTGGACTCGGCTCTGGACTTTTGGCTGACCACGGGGCGCTTCAACACTGAGTTTGAAGCCGGCTTGGGGGAGTTTCTGGGCCTCAAGTATGTGCGCACGGTCAACTCGGGCTCTTCGGCCAACTTGCTGGCCTTTTCGGCCCTGACCTCCAGAGCCCTTGGGGACAAGGCGCTCAAGCCCGGAGATGAGGTCATCTCCGTGGCCGCAGGCTTTCCCACCACGGTTAATCCCATCATTCTCTACGGCTGCGTTCCGGTCTTTGTGGATGTGGACATTCCCACCTACAACATCGACGCCTCCTTGGTGGAGCAGGCCATCACCAGTAAAACTCGCGCCATTATGATCGCCCACACTTTGGGGAATCCTTTTAACCTTAAAGAGATTGTGCGCATTGCTGAAAAGCATGACCTCTGGCTGATTGAAGACTGCTGCGATGCCTTGGGGTCGACCTATGAGGGCAAACTGGTTGGGACCTTCGGGCACATCGGCACACTGAGCTTTTATCCGGCTCACCATATGACCATGGGTGAGGGTGGGGCCGTGTTCACCAACGACATGCGCCTGAACAAAATTATGGAGTCGCTCAGAGACTGGGGGCGAGACTGCTGGTGCCCTCCGGGCAAGGACAACACCTGCAACCGCCGCTTTGGCTGGCGCCTGGGCGACTTGCCCAAGGGCTACGACCACAAATACACTTACTCCCACTTGGGCTTTAACTTAAAGATCACCGATATGCAGGCGGCCGTCGGAGTGGCGCAGCTCAAGCACCTGCCGCGCTTTATTGAGCAGCGCAAGGCCAACTTCAACCACCTCAAAGAGGGCCTCAGGGGCCTTGAGGAGTGGCTGATCCTGCCTGAGGCCACCGAGCACAGCGATCCCTCTTGGTTTGGCTTTCCCCTGACCTTAAGAGAGGGGCTTCAATTTACTCGGGATGATTTGGTCAAGCACCTCAACGAGTTCAACATCGGCACACGGCTGCTGTTTGGGGGCAACCTGATCCGCCAGCCCTATATGAAGGGGCGGGAGTACAGGGTCAGCGGTGAGCTCACCAACACCGACCGGATTTTGCACAACACCTTTTGGCTGGGAGTGTATCCGGGACTTCAGCCCCAGATGCTGGACTATGTGATTGAGCGGATCGCCGGCTTTGTGAAGGGAGCCTAGGGCTCGATGAAACCAGGGCGCTTTTTAGTCACGGGTGGCAGGGGCTATATTGGCACAAGGCTTGTCAAAAGACTGCTCCAAGAGGGCCACCATGTGGATCTGTTGCCTCGCTCTGGGGTGGAGGGATCACCCCTTCAGGGCCTTGGCTTGGCCTCTGACTACGACGGCATCTACCACTTGGCTGCGGCCAAACCCAGTGAAGACTTAAAAAGCCAACTGCAGAGCAATGTGGAGTTAGGGGCCCATTTGGCCGAGTGGGCCTCAGAGCACAAGATTCCCCTGATCGCTGCAGCCAGCTACTGGCAGTACGCCCAAGGCACTCAGTGGAGCTTTCCCCAAGCCCAACCCAACTCTCTGTATGCGGCCACCAAGGCGGCCTTTACTCTCCTCTTAGATTACTACGCCAGGGACAAGGGCCTTCAAGCCCTGAGCCTTGTGCTCTTTGATGTCTATGGGGAGGATGACTCAAGGCCTAAGCTGCTCTCGGCCCTTCCCAAGCTCTTGAGGGCAGGCGAACCCCTTAACTTGACCAAGGGGGAGCAGGAGATCTTGGCCGTGCATGTGGAGGATGTGGTGGAGGGCTTTGTTCAGGCCCCTCGGCATTTGGAGCCAGGCCAGCACCGGGTCTTTGCTCTGGGGGACTGGGATCAGCGTCGCACACTTCGCCAATTGGTGGAGCAGGCCCAGCAGCTCCAGCAGCAGCAGGCAGCAGCACCCCTGTGCGAACTCAAGTGGGGGGCTCGTCCCTACCCCCAGGGTCAGGTGATGAAGCTGCCGCAAGTTCCACCGCTGCCGGGCTGGCAGCAAGAGATTTCCTGGGACCAGGGGCTAGGGAGGATGTTCAACTATGAGGGCTGAAGCTGTAGCCAAAGGCAAAAAACTCATCTCCATCGTCACTCCGGTGCTCAACGAGGAGGACAACCTGGACCTCTACTTTGAGCGGATGAATAAAGTCTTAGCCCAGCTCCTAAATTATGACTTTGAGTTTGTGTTCACCGACAACGCCAGCAGTGATGGCACCTTCCAGGCCTTAGAAAAAAGAGCCCAAGAGGACCCGCGCATTAGGGCCTTTCGCTTTTCCAGGAACTTTGGCTACCAGGCCTCTATCTACACGGGCTACAGCAAGGCCAAAGGTGATGCGGTCATTGAGTACGACTGTGATCTGCAGGACCCGCCCGAGCTCCTGCCCGAGTTCATCAAAAAATGGGAAGAGGGCTATCAGATCGTCTACGGAGTGAGAACTCAGCGCCAAGAAAGTGCCCCCATTCAGGCTCTAAGAAAGCTCTTTTACCGGCTGCTCAATGCCATCAGTGAAAACGACCTGCCCAAGGACGCCGGCGATTTTATGCTGCTCGACCGGGTGATCGTGGACCAGCTGGTGCAAAGTGAAGAGCGCAACTTGTATCTGAGGGGAATGATCTTTTCCTATGGCTTCAACCAGGTGGGTATTCCCTACTCTCGCCAGGCCCGAAGCCGCGGGGCCAGCAAGTTCCCCTTGGTCAAGATGTTCTCTTTGGCCGTGGACGGGATCATCAGTCAGTCCATTGTGCCCCTCAGGGTGGCCTCTTTTGCGGCCCTGGGAATCACTCTGATCACCATAGGCCTTGCCGCCTTTTACCTGGGCCTTCGCTTATTTTATAACTACAACTTGCCTGCGGGCTTTACCACCACCACCTTGCTGATCTTGTTTTCCATCAGCATCAACGCCTTTTTCCTGGGAGTGATTGGGGAGTACTTGGCTCGCATTTACGAGGCCGTCCGCAAAAAACCCCTCACCATCATCGAGCGGTCGACGGAGTCCGGTTCTTAAGGAGGCCTCACCCTAAACACCATTTTGAACATTCACAAACTGATTTGCCTGAAACTTCGAGCTAGCGACAAAGGTCTCAATATGCTACGTTTGTTGCGGTTTTCAAGATTCAACACTCATAAGTAGCTGAAATTACGTATTCGATACGTATTACCTCATAAATGAGTGTCACTAAGGAGCGTAGTGCCATTTTATGCCGCCTTTCGAATATTATTCTTTCGGACAAGATCAAAAAATTCTTGCAACTTTTTTTCCAAACCTGCTTT
>SKYF01000019.1 GCA_007128005.1 Bdellovibrionales bacterium | reverse complement strand
GCAGCCAAGGCAGAACCCGCCTAGAGGCGCTCGCGGTACTGGCCAAAGACCTTTCTAAAACTGTCGGAGATCTCGCCAAGGGTCACTCGGTCTTCGACGGCCTGGACAATGAGTGGCATTAAATTTGTGGAGCCTCTGGCGGCCTGTTCCAGCTCCCGCAGATGAGCTTCGACCTTTGACGAGTCGCGGTTTTTTTTGAACTTCTTGAGTCGCTCAATCTGCTCTTGCGCCACCTGCTCGGAGACTTTTAAGATCTCAGCGCGCTCCTTTTCCTCTTGTTGAAACTGATTCACTCCCACAATGATTTCTTTGCCGGACTCCACGTCCTTTTGAAACTGATAGGCGGCGTTCTGGATCTCGCCTTGAATAAAGCCATTTTCAATGCAGGCCACAACCCCACCAAGCCCCTCAATGCGCTCAATGTACTCAAGAGCCCTTTTTTCAATCTCATCTGTGAGGCTCTCCACATAAAAAGAACCTGCCAAGGGGTCGATCACGTCGCCCACTCCTGACTCGTGGGCCAAGATTTGCTGAGTCCTAAGGGCAATGGTTGCAGCTTTTTCGGTGGGAAGTCCCAAGGCCTCGTCCATGGAGTTGGTGTGCAGGCTTTGAGTGCCCCCCAAAACAGAGGCCAGGGCCTGGAGGGTCACCCGCACAATGTTATTTTCAGGCTGTTGGGCGGTGAGTGTGGAGCCTGCTGTCTGGGAATGAAAGCGCAGCTTCCAACTCTTTTCCTGTTTGGCCCCGAAGCGCTCCTTCATAATGTGAGCCCACATCCTCCGGGCGGCGCGGAACTTTGCCACCTCCTCAAAAAAATTATTGTGCACATTGAAGAAAAAGCTCAGCCGTCCGGCAAAGTCGTCCACATTGAGGCCCTTGTCCAGGGCGGCCTGAACATAGGTGATCCCATTGGCCAGAGTGAAGGCCACTTCCTGCACAGCCGTACTCCCAGCCTCGCGAATATGGTAGCCAGAGATACTGATGGTGTTCCAGCCAGGGACCTCTTGAGTGCAGTACTCAAAAATATCTGTAATCAACCGCATGGAGGGTTTGGGGGGATAGATATAAGTCCCTCGGGCGATATACTCCTTAAGTAGATCATTTTGGATGGTTCCGGTCAGTTGCTTGGGGCTGACCCCTTGCTTTTTGGCCACAGCGATGTACAGGGCCAGTAGAATCCCCGCTGTGGAGTTGATCGTCATGGAGGTGGAAACCCTGTCGAGGGGAATGCCGGAAAGCAAAATCTCCATATCTTCAATGGAGCTGATCGCCACGCCCACTTTTCCAACTTCGCCGGTGGACATAATGTGATCGGAGTCGTAGCCCATCTGGGTGGGCAGATCAAAGGCGACACTCAGGCCTGTGGTGCCACGGTCCAACAGCATTCTGTAGCGCCGGTTGCTCTCCTGAGCCGAGCCAAATCCAGCATACTGGCGCATAGTCCACAGGCGACCGCGGTACATGGTCTCCTGCACGCCACGAGTAAAGGGGAACTGGCCTGGAGAGCCCAAACTCTCCGATTCATTTTGGGGGGCGGACCAGTCTGAGCTCGTGTAGTGAGACTTTAAAGGGATATGGCTGGAGTTGGTAAAGTGGCTTTTGCGCATAGGTGGCCTTGTTAGGGTTTTTTAAAGCTGATCAATTGGGCTCCAGCTTCGACATTGTCGCCGCTTTGCACGTGGACCTTCTCAATGGTTCCGTCCTGAGCCGCGCGAATCTCGTTTTCCATTTTCATGGCCTCCATGATCAACAAAGGCTGATTTTGCTTCACCTCTTGGCCATCCTCAACCATGACTTTTACGATCTTTCCGGGCATTCCAGAGGTGAGGCTTCCGCCTCCACCAAATCCACCCTTGCCCTTGAGGCTCTCATGGAGAAGGTTCTCTTCGTTGAAGATGTCAATGGAGCGGTGGGTTCCTCTCGTGTAAACCGTGTACTTGGTGTCTTCCCCAATCACATCTACAAGGTAGGAGCTATTGTTAAAAATAAAACTGATGGTTTGATCTATTTGCTGATAGTCCTGTTTGGAGATATTGTAGTGCTTCCAGTCCGCATCTTCTGGTCGTAGAGAAACTTTCCAATGTGAGCGCGTCTCATGGACAGAAATTTCGTATTTGACTCCATTGGATTCGGCTTCAAATTGCATGTCCTTAAGTCCTCATCGCTTTCATTCGTCCGGCCTTGCCCCAGCGACTGGCCAATTTAAATTCAGAAGTGCTGCGCAGTTTGCTGTCGGTAAAAGCAGTGATCGCTGCCGCGATTAAAAACACATCTTCTTCAACAAACATAAACAGCTGACTCTGTTGCTTGCCTGCAATCTCGCGGTCAATAAACTGCGTGGTGTAGGATCCATCTAGAAACTCTGGATGAACCAGGATATTTTTGTGGAGCACAATGTTGCTCTTGATTCCAGTGACCATAAACTCTGCCAAAGCCCTCTGGGCTCTGCGGATGCATTCTTGTCGGTCATGGCCCCAGACGATGAGTTTAATGATCATGGGGTCATAGTAGATGGGCACCTCATAGCCTGGATAGGCATAGCCGTCGATCCTCACAAAGGGGCCAGCGGGTAGCCGACAGCGGCGGATTTTTCCAGGGCTTGGAGTAAAGTCTGCGGGGTCTTCGGCACAGATTCTCAGCTCAATGGCGTGGCCCTTTTGCTGAATCTGATCCTGGCTAAAGGAGAGCTTGCGGCCGGCGGCCACAAAAATTTGCTCCTGGACCAGATCTATACCCGTCACCAGTTCGGTCACCGGATGCTCCACCTGAAGCCGGGTGTTCATCTCCATGAAAAAGAACTCTTTAGTCAGGTTGTCAAAGATAAATTCAATTGTGCCTGCTCCAACATATTTTATGGAACGAGCCGCAGTGACTGCGACTTCACCCATTTTTTGTCTGACTTCATCGGGGACAGAAATAGAGGGAGACTCTTCAATGAGCTTTTGGTGCCGACGCTGAACCGAGCACTCCCGCTCAAATAGGTGAACCACATTGCCGTGGGTGTCGCCAAAAACCTGAACTTCAATGTGCTTGGGGTTCTGGATGAAGCGCTCAATAAAAACTCGGTCGTCTTTAAAAAAGTTGAGCCCCTCAGACTTACAGGCGCGAAAGGCTTCGGGAAGCTCTTCAGGGTTGTGGGCCACGCGAATGCCCTTGCCGCCTCCTCCCGCAGAGGCCTTGATCATCACTGGATAACCAATGCTTTCGGCCGCTTGCTGTGCCTCCTCTAAACTCTCAATGCTGCCTTTGCTTCCAGGCACGGTGGGCACACCGGCTGCCTTCATCAGCTCTCTGGAGGCCAATTTGTCTCCCATGGACTTGATGTTCTCTACAGTGGGGCCGATAAAGGTGATACCCGCATCTTCAAGGGCTTGAGCAAAGGCAGGAGATTCGCTGAGAAAACCATATCCGGGATGAATGGCCTCTGCTCCGGAGAGCTTGCAGACCTCAATGATTTTTTCGATATTTAAATAGGACTCGTTGCTGGGCGCGGGTCCAATGGGGTAGGCCTCATCGGCCAAGAGAACATGCAGACTGTTGCGATCGGCCTCACTGAACACGGCGACACTTAGGATGCCGAGCTCTCGACAGGCTCTCATTACCCTGATGGCGATTTCTCCCCGATTGGCCACTAGAATTTTCTTAAACATAGCTTTTTGTCCTTCCCCCCAAGCCCCTAAAGTGGAATGTTGCCATGCTTTTTGGGTGGGTTGGTGTCGCGCTTGTTTTTGAGCATTTCAAAGGACTCAATAATGCGCTTGCGGGTGATGGCCGGCTCAATCACCTCATCCACATAGCCGACCTCAGCGGCCACATAGGGGTTGGCAAACTTTTCCTCGTAGTCTTTGGTCAGCCGACTGCGTTCTGCAGCAGGGTCGCTGGCCTCTTTAATGGCGTTCCTAAAAATAATATTCACTGCGCCCTCTGCTCCCATTACGGCAATCTCGGCTGTCGGGTAGGCCAGGTTGATATCTCCACGCAGGTGCTTTGAGGACATCACATCATAGGCACCCCCATAGGCCTTGCGGGTGATCAGGGTGACCTTGGGCACCGTGGCCTCGGCGTAGGCGTAGAGCAGTTTTGCTCCGTGGGTGATAATGCCATGCCACTCTTGATCGGTGCCAGGCAAAAAGCCTGGGACATCAACCAGGGTCAACAGAGGTATATTGAAGGCATCACAGAAGCGCACAAAGCGCGCGGCCTTGATGCTTGAGGCAATATTCAGGCAGCCGGCCAGCACTTGGGGTTGGTTGGCGACAATGCCAACACTTCGGCCGTTGAAGCGTGCAAAGCCCACAATCACGTTTTGGGCGTAGTGTTTGTGTATCTCTAAGAAATAACCTTCATCTACAATCTTTTGGATCAGCTCGTGCATGTCGTAGGGTTTTTTCGAGCTCTCAGGAATAAAGTGATTTAGGGATTCCTCAATGCGGTCGGGGTGGTCTTTGGTGGGCAAAATAGGAGGATCGTCCAGGTTGTTGCTGGGCAAAAAGTTGAGCATCTCCCGAATCAACAGTAGGCAGTGCTTGTCGTTGTCTGCAGCAAAGTGGGCCACCCCTGATTTTTGATTGTGAGTCAAAGCCCCGCCCAGTTCCTCTTTGGTGACTTCCTCGTGGGTGACGGCTTTGATGACGTCAGGCCCTGTGACAAACATATAGCTGGTGTCTTTGACCATAAAGATAAAGTCGGTCAGGCTGGGGCTGTAGACGGCGCCTCCTGCACAGGGCCCCATGATGGCGCTGATTTGAGGAATCACTCCTGAGGCCAGAGTGTTGCGCAAAAAGATGTCGGCGTAGCCTCCAAGGGCCTCCACCCCCTCTTGAATTCTAGCCCCACCGGAATCGTTGATACCCACAAGGGGGGCGCCATTTTTGACCGCCATGTCCATGATCTTGCAAATCTTGTTGGCTTGGGTTCGGGACATAGAGCCCCCAAACACCGTGAAGTCCTGACTGTAGACATACACCAGGCGGCCATTGACTCGCCCGTAGCCTGTGATCACTCCATCGCCGGGGATTTTGTTTTTCTCCATCCCGAAGTTGCTGCAGCGATGAGTGACAAAGCGATCCACCTCCACAAAGCTTCCGGGGTCCAGAAGCACGTCCACTCTCTCTCTGGCTGTGAGACGTGAGCCCTCCTTGTGTTTTTGAACTCGCTCGGGGCCCCCTCCGGCCAGAGCCAGCTCATTTCTCTGGTCGAGATTTTGTAATTTCATTTCATTTAGGTCCATGAATTGTCCCCTCAATGTTTAAGGATAGTTCCTTCCGTAGAGTCGAGGAAAGGGAATGGTTTCCCTGACATGACTCAAGCCGCAGACCCAGGCCACCGTGCGCTCCAGTCCAAGGCCAAATCCGGAGTGGGGAAAACTCCCATAGCGGCGCAGATCCAAATACCACTCAAAGTCTTCAATGCGTAAATTGTGCTCGCGAATTTTGCGCACCAGAACCTCAAGGCTCTCTTCGCGCTGTCCGCCTCCGATAATCTCCCCATAGCCCTCTGTGGCCAGCAAATCACAGCTCATGCTGGAGCCGCTTTCCTGGGGGTCTTCTTTCATATAAAAGGCCTTAATGGCTGAGGGAAAATGGTGAACAAAAACCGGGCGGTCAAACTTCGAACTGATAATGGTTTCATCGGTCCCACCAAAATCGCCGCCCACAACAAATTCAGGGTTTTCTTTTAGAATGATATCGGTGGCCTCTTTGTAGTGCAGGCGGGGAAAGGGGGCTTTGACTTTTTCGAGGGCTTCGGTGTTGCGCTCCAGGGCTGCCAACTCCTCGGGCCGATTCTTGAGGGTGCGCTGGACAATGTACTCCACAAACTGCTCAGCCAGCTCCATATTGTCGTAGAGGTCGGCAAAGGCCACTTCTGGCTCCACCATCCAAAACTCAATCAAATGCCTTCTGGTCTTGGACTTTTCGGCGCGAAAAGTGGGGCCAAAGCAATAGACCTTACCCAGAGCTGCGGCTGTGGCCTCCATATAGAGCTGACCACTTTGTGAGAGATAGGCCTTCTCGTCAAAGTAAGTGGTTTCAAACAAGGTCGAGGTACCTTCACAGGCACTGGGAGTAAAAATGGGAGCATCCGTCAGGGTAAATCCCCGTCCGTCAAAGAAATCTCTGATGGCCGACACCAGCTCTGCGCGAATGCGCATCACAGCATGCTGCCTCTTTGAACGCAGCCACAGATGCCGATGGTTCATTAGAAAGTCCACCCCATGCTCTTTGGGGCCAATAGGGTAATCCACAGAAGGGGCAAGAATTTCTAGGCTTTGGGCTCCGAGCTCAACCCCTCCGGGGCTGCGAGGCTCTTCTCTCACCACTCCTTTGATGCGCACACTGCATTCCTGACTGACTTGACCAAAGACCTCAAAGGCCTCGGGGTCGCATTCGCCCTTAAAGAAAACACATTGGCAGAGCCCGGTTCCGTCGCGCAGGAGTAAAAACTTAATTTTTCCTGAAGAGCGGGAGTTGTAGACCCAGCCTTTGAGTTCCACTTCTTGACCGACAAAATTCTTGAGTTCAGACACATAGACGCGCATTGAATTGGTCTATCATGGGCTTTGGCCCATGAGAAACCTAAAAATCGAAGGCTTTGGACCCCTTTTGATGCGAAGCATCTTAAGGCTCAAAATAAGACGGGGATGGTTTCAGGGTTATCCAGAGTTATTCAGAGTTATTCAGAGACGAGGTTTTCTATCTCCATCAGAGCTCTGGCGACGTTAAGGCGGCCCTGGGAGGCATTGCGGTACAGATGGCGCTGATCCACAGACTGCAGCAGGGCCTGGCGCAGTTGGCTGACAGTGGCCTGAGGCCTATGACCTTTGAGGAGGGCCAGAGCTCCGCTGACAAAAGGAGCCGCCATACTTGTCCCGGTCAAGGCCTCGTGTCCACTGAAGGGCACAGTGCTAAAGATGTCTACTCCGGGGGCAAAGATATGCACATGTTGGTCGCCAAAATTGGAGTGGTCGGCCATCAGGCCGCTGCGACCAATGGACCCTACAGTGATCTGATGGGGAAAGTTAAAAGCCGCTGGATACTCAGGAAAGCGGTCAATGTCGATACCTCTGTTTCCTGCGGCGGCAACAAATAAAATATTGTGGCTTTCAAGATCTTTGATTTTTCTGGCCAGTTCTGGAGAACAGGCCGCTCCCCCCCAACTGGCGTTGATAATATCCACTCCCTGCATGACCGCATAGTCAATGGCGCGAATGGCATCGTAGAGAGTGCCTCCACCGAGGCTGCCGATAAAGGCCAAAGGCAGAATTCGGCTCTCCGGAGCCAAGCCCTGGACGTAGTCAGCGTCCCTGACCTCAGAGTCCTCATGTTCGGCGGCAATGATCCCAGCGACATGGGTGCCATGGATGTCAGGGGCCGTGGCCCGATTGGGCTCGTGGGAGAAAAAGCTATAGCCAGCATAGTCATCCACATAGCCGTTGCCATCGTCGTCAATTTGGTTAAAACGCCGATCTCTGCCCTGCTCATCCAGCCCCATCTCTCCAGAGTTAAAGGCGATCCGCGAGGCCAGTTGTGGGTGGTCAATGTCTACCTGGGAATCGATCACGGCCAGAGTGGTACCCTGTCCACGAATCCCCAAACGCCAGGCCCAATCGGCTTGGACGGCAGCCAAACCCCAACTGTCATTGGGTACGGAAGGGCTGATGGCGGATTTCAAAGAAGTGCCCCGAGAGAGTCCGGGTAGGAGCCGATCGGACTCCACATGGCGGATAGCTTGCAGTTGGGGCTCAATGAGCCTATCGATAAGCTCCTGGCGGCTTGCAGCTGTCTCCAAGGTGACCCGGCCATCTTCCCAACTGACAATGTAGCGACCCTCGAGCACGGAGGGCTCACAGGTGGGGGCGGATCTGGCAAAAACAGATTCGGTGGTTTTTTCTTCTCCACAGGCGGCTAATAAAAGGGCGAGGCCTAAAAAGCCCATCAACTTAAATAAAACCAACATTTAAAGCGACCTCCTTCCCTGGGGTGCTAGAATGGTCTATGAATTATGTCGGGAAATAAGCGGCGAGTGGTTAGTCCAGATTGGAGATCCAGTCCTAGGTCGTGACCAGATAGGACTTGCCCCTTGAAAAAAGTAGGACAAAAGAAAGGAGATGATGGGACCCCTAGAAAAGCGACACCTTATCAGCACCATAGGCTTGGCGGTTCTGCTCTTTTTGGGAGTGGGGTTTTTTGGTTTTCTCTTTGAAGCTGAATTGGCTATGGCAACGCAAAAGGTGGCCGATGGCTTTGGCTTTGTTGGATTGAGTCTTCTGCTGCTGGTGAGTGACAGTGTGATCAGTCCCCTTCCCCCCGATTTGATTTTACTTGTTGTGGCCAAAAGCCAGTGGCGTGAGCACTGGTATATCTATGTGCCTATCTTGGGCATGGTCTCGACCCTAGGGGGAGTGGTGGGTTGGAGCATTGGACGGGGGCTGGCCCATGTGAAGTTTGCCCCCAAGGTTCTCAAAGACATTGTCATGCAGGAAAAAGAGAGGGTGCAAAAATTTGGGGCTTGGGCGGTTTTTTTAGGGGCTTTAACTCCCGTGCCCTATTCTGCCACTTGCTGGACCGCAGGCTTCTTGGGTCTGGACTTTAAGAAATTTCTCTTGGTGAACCTCGCTCGCTTCCCCCGTATC
>SKYF01000129.1 GCA_007128005.1 Bdellovibrionales bacterium | reverse complement strand
TAATGCCACTCATTGTCCAGGCCGTCGAAGACCGAGTGACCCTTGGCGAGATCTCCGACAGTTTTAGAAAGGTCTTTGGCCAGTACCGCGAGCGCCTCTAGGCGGGTTCTGCCTTGGCTGCGGTAAACCTGACAAGGAGAATGGAGAGCTCGTAGAGAAGGAGCATCGGGGCCAGCATCAGGAACATACTGATCATATCCGGCGGAGTGGCCATGGCCGAAAGAATGGCAAGAAGTACAATGGCATAGCGGCGCTTACTGGAGAGCATCTCAGCATTCACCACACCCATGGTGCCAAGAATGAGTAAAATCAAAGGCATTTCAAAGGCCAGGCCAAAAACCAGGGTTGCCGTTATAAAAAAGGATAGATAATCCCCAATGGTGATCATGGGGACATCCGTTTCACCCCCAAAACCCATTAAAAATTGGAAGGCCAGCGGAAAAACCACGTAATAGACAAACAGAACTCCAGTGATAAAGAGAGCACTGCCCAAAAAGATAAAAGCAAGTGCGGCCTTTTTCTCATTTTTATAGAGCCCAGGGGCGACAAACATCCACACCTGGTAAATCCAGAAGGGACAGGTAACAACGACAGAAGCCAAAAAAGAAACTTTGATATGAGCTAAAAATTTATCCATGGGAGCGGTAAAGACAAGCCCTCCCGTTTCAGTGCTCAAATGAGGAGATATCGGCTTTCTAATGATATCAAAAATAATGTCGCTAAAGCCCCAGCAGGCCAAAAATCCCACGAACAGCCCTATTAAGGACCAGATCAGGCGGGACCTGAGCTCCGTCAAATGGTCAATTAGGCCCCCATGAGCTTCCTCATCAAGCTCAGCTCCAGTCATGATTGGTCCTTTTTCTTTTCTGGATCATCTTCGCTGTGATGAAAGACTTCCTCTTCGTGGTATTCTGGCTCGGGTGTGAGCTTGGCGGCTTCCGGCTTTCCAGGTTGCAAAACCGAATCATGCAGATCTGTTTCTGTTTTACGAATAAAGTCCTGGGCCTGGTCGGTCGTCTTCGTCAACGTGGTGGTGATCTCTCCCGTTGTGCGCTTAAACTCATTCATCAGTCGCCCAATGGTTCGCGCAAGCTCCGGCAGTTGCTTTGGACCTATAAAAATCAAGGCCAAAACAGACAGGATAATGATTTCGGTGAATCCCATGTTAAACACGGGACTTAGAATAGCCTAAAACCCATTCCTAACCAAGCTCTGGCTATTGGTTCGTGGCCTTTTTTAGATCCAAGTTGAGGAGACCCTGCTCAATCAGTTGGTCCCGAGCTAGACTTGAGCCTGTACTCAGATACCGGTCATAGAGCCTCAGCAGGTCTTTATCTGATTGAATTGAAGACTGTTGGCTAATGTAAGTTAAAACGTCCACATATTCCATAAACCGCTTGGAAAAATCTTTATAAACCAAGGAGTACTCTTCATCAGCCATGAGGCCAGCAAGGCTTCCATAGGCCACGCCGCCAATTTCCGCATAGTAATCTACGTCCACAAGTTTACGGCGCAAAGAATCCCCAAAAAAGCCACTGATATAGAGGCTTGTGTCCCCCAATTTTTTTAACATCTCCCGGCGCAGGGGAGGCTCTGCCTGCCATGCTTTCAACAGGGTTTCGGCAAGAGTGTCCTGTTTTGTTTTTCCATTTTCATCGACTTCATAGAGATTTGAGGTCAACATATAGGTGGTAAGGAGCTCCACCAGATAATGGCGAACCAGGGGCTCGGCCCTCAGCTTTCGCTGTTGCATAGCCTGCCCCACAATCTCAGAAAAGAACCCCTTGGCATCAGATACAATTGCTGTCATCGAGCCTGACCCTCCAAGCCCTATTTTACCAAAAAGCCCGATTTATCCATAAATTCTATGCCTAGACTTGTCTTAAGACCGACTATTTTTCTCAGAGTGAGACAATTCAGCCCCTTGAGCAAAATCAAAAATTATTTATTTCATAATATTTTCTTATGTCACCAGGGGCACTGAGGGCCCACCACTGAAAGCGTACCTGGTTGAGAAAATATTTTTTGGGCCAGAGTCTGAATGTCTTCTGCTGTCACAGAGTTTAGCCTTTTGGCAAAATGAAAGGTCTCGTCTGCGGGCAGTCCGTAAATATCATCAAATAAAATCGCTGCTGAAACCGAGGATGTTTTTTGCAAATCAATGTCATGCCGGCCTATGAGATATCTCACCGACCTTTGAATTTCAGAAGGCGAAACCTTTTCCTGAGTGAGTCGATCAAACTCTTGGCGCAACATCGATATGGCTTTTTTGGCCTTTTCCGGCGAACATGCGATATAAGCCCCAAAGTAGCCCGTATCAATGCCCTCCATCTTGAGGGGGGCAACTGTATAGGCCAAAGAGGCCTTGTCCCTTAACTCTAAAAACAGCCGTCCCCCTTGTCCCGCAAGTATGGACTGAATGAGCTGCAGAGCATGACGCTCAGGGCTTGTAAAAGTCAGACCTGGAAAACCGATAACGATATGGGATTGCTCTTTGTCCGACGGGGCAAAGACTCGCTCCTCTTTTTCAAACAAAGGCCTATCAAACTCGCTCTCTATCCTTTCCCCAGAGTTCATGCCCGAAAGCGCGCGGTTCAGATAGTCCTCCCACTCCTCCACATCCACATAGCCAGTCACGGCCATAGAGAGATTCTTGCTTCCCAAAACCCGTTCATGAATGGCTTTTAGGTGGTCAGACTCCAAAGAACCTACACTCTCCACAGTTCCGTGGGGGTCTTGGGCATAGGGATGGCCCTTAAAAAAGGTCTTCATAAAATTCAATATGCAAACTTGAGCAGGGTTGTCTTGCCGAGTTCTTAACTGCTCAAGCATGGATGCCTTTTCTCGATCCACTGATCTTTTTGGAAACACTGGGTTCAGAAGGCAGTCTACAAATAGGTCGCGCATTGGCTTACTAAAGGAATTGAGTGTGGTCATGGACAGGCCCATCGTATTGCGGCCAGAAAAGGCCGTAAGACTGGAGGCCATGGATTCCACCTGCCCATGTATTTGCTCCTCAGAGAGGGACGCTGTCCCACTCACCCAGGTGTTGGCCGTGAGCTCGCAGACCCCTTGGGTAGCCTCATCCTCAATGCGCACACCCCCTAAGAGGGCTGAGCGAAGGCTGACCACCTCTGTCTCATAGCTTGGTCGAAACAAGACCCTGATTCCATTGGAGAGAGTCTTTACTATGACCTGATTCCTCCCACGGGACGATAGGGACTTAATCTTGGTCACCGGCTTTTTTGCCTTTGCCGGCTGATAGGCCTTTTTCAATTGCCTGGTCCAGTTCTTGAGTATTTGCTGGGGAGCCTCGATGTCCCTTGAGGTCATCAGAGAGATTCGCACAAGCTCGGGCTTGAGGTACTTTCTTGCCACCTTCTGAATATCTTCAGGCTTAAGGTCTAAAACTTGCTTTAGAAAGACCTTCATATACTTAAAGTCACCAAATAGTTGCTCATAATTTCCGTATTTTCTGGCCATACCATCTACGGTCTCGAGAGCATAGAACTCCTCACTTTGAATGTTGACCTTGGCCCTTTGCAGCTCCTCCTCTGTTGGCTTTTCGTGCAGGGCCTTTTGCAGAACGGCCAGAACTTCCTGTCCAGCAGCTTCAAGTTGCTCAATTTGCAGAGAAGAGGATATGGAGAAAAATCCGCTGTCCTTGGGGGTAAAGGTTGATGCACCGATGAAATTAACAAGGTGCTTGTTTAATCTCAAAGCCCTATTCAGCCAGGAGCTTTCGCCCTGTCCTATGATCATACTCAAAACATCCAGAGCTGGAATGTCTCTGTGCTTGACTGAGGGAATGGGCCAGGCCCAGTGCACAAGGGTCTCCTCAAAAGCGGCCTTGTGCGCAGAAATCTTGGCTGCTTTTTTAAGGGGCTCAGCCGCTCTGCGCACACTTTTAACCCTGGAGGGGAGAAAGTCTGAAAAGTGCTCCTGTACTTTTTTCTTCATATCAGCAAATGAAAAGTCGCCCACAATAACTAAGGTCATATTTGCAGGAGAGTAGCGGGACCGAAAGTAATCCTGAATTTGTTGAGCTGTGACTTTGCGAATATTCTCTTCATATCCTATCACCGGCAGGCCGTAGGGGTGCTTTGTGTACAGCGTGGAAAACAACATTTGGCTGGACTGACGATAGAGAGAGTCGTTGCCTCTTTTTATCTCTTCAATGACCACCTCTCGCTCATTGTCAATTTCTTCGGGAAGAAAAAGTGGGTGGCCCATCATCTCACTGATGACCTTAAGGCCAATGTGGTCAAAGTGCTTTGATATGGTCACGTAGAAGACTGTTTCATCAAAAGATGTGTAGGCATTGAGCTCTCCCCCTGAGCCTTCAACAAGTGAGGCTATTTCTCCCACATTGAAGCTCCGAGTCCCCTTAAACACTAGGTGTTCAATAAAGTGACTGATGCCCTCAAGGCCCTTGGGCTCATCCGCACTGCCTGTGTGAACCCACATCTGGATAGAGACGACAGGGGATTTGCGATTTTCTACCAAAAGCACCTTGAGTCCGTTTTTTAATTGAAATTTTCTTTCCATCGTCTATCACCCTGTCCTATGTCCTTGTCAGTTTACGTTCACATCCCCTACTGCATTCAACGCTGTCGCTACTGCGATTTCACCACCTTTGAGCAGTCAAAAATAATGCCCCCCCAGGACTATGTGTCCCTCGTGCTGCAAGAGATTCGCCAGCGGCAGAGCCTTGTTCTTGAGCGTCAAATTCGAAGTCTCTATTTTGGTGGAGGGACTCCGAGTTTAATTCCTGCAGAACTTATTGTATCGATAGTCGAGGAGCTTGCCAAATGCGGTTTTGAATTTGATTCCAATTGTGAGACCACATTGGAAATCAACCCAGCCACCCTAAACCCCCAAAAAATTGAGTTCTACCTCAAGGCGGGCTTCAATCGCTTTAGTGTGGGGGCTCAGACTTTTAACGACAGGCTCTTAAAAGCCTGTGGGCGCGAGCACTCTGCA
This sequence comes from Bdellovibrionales bacterium, assembly GCA_007128005.1. GTDB lineage: Bacteria > Bdellovibrionota > Bdellovibrionia > Bdellovibrionales > UBA1609 > SKYF01. Next base: position 3,740 of record SKYF01000129.1, on the reverse strand, counting down.
CAAGACACTCGGGAGACTCTAGGTCTGCTCAACCAAATGGAGTTGAACTACTCTTTCGATCTGCTGTTTGCGCTGCCAGGACAAAGCCTGGAGGATCTTCGAGAAGACCTAAGGGAAACTCTGGACTTTGGCCCAAAGCATCTAAGTGCCTATTGCCTGACTGTGCCGGAGAGCCACCCCATGGCCCTAGGTCGGGCTCCAGAGGGAGAACAGATTGAAATGTTCGAACTGATTGAAGAGGAGCTTAAAGGTCAACAGCTAGACAAATACGAGCTCTCTAACTTTGCCCAAAGAGGAAGAGAGTCCCTCCACAACCTATCCTACTGGACAGATCAGAGCTTTTGGGGGCTTGGATTAAGTGCCCACTCCTACCTACGAGAGCCCGGCTGGGGTGTGCGTTTCTGGAACCCGAAGGGCTTTTCAGAGTACCAAGATCAGGTCCAGGTAAGGGCGAAACAGCCCCACACAGAGCTATTAGATGGAGTCGGGCCTTACGCTCTGCTTCCCTCGGCCCAAAAGGAGATCCTCAAAGCCCATGAGGCCTTAACGGACTTTTGTCACACTCGCCTGCGCCTCAAAGATGGCCTCAGCGAGGACGCGGTGCGTATAAAATGGGGGCGGCCAGCCGCAGACTCCTTATCTCTTAGACTGAAAAGTCTAAGAAAATCTGGGTGGGTTGAGAGCTTTGACAATGACCGATGGCGACTGACTCGACAGGGGCAGATTCTCAGCAATCAAGTGTTTCTTGCTCTCACCTACTTGGCCTCTGACTTAGAGAGGCTTGAGCCCACAGTGGTTTGACATATTCGAGAAAAGGTCCATATTTATAAGGTATTTTGGGCTTTGATTAGCTATTGAACAAGGAGTCAGTTTTGTCTGAAGAATCTGAAAAAAAGGACGAACAAGAGCGGGATGCTAATGAGGCCTCCCCTGAAAGCCAGAACCTCAGCCCAGAGGAGGAGCTGGCTCGTATGAAGAATGAGTATCTCTATTTACGGGCTGAGTTTGATAACTTTCGCAAGCACAGCATCAAGGAGCGCTCTGAGCTTCTTAAGTACGGGGCTGAGAGATTTGCCCGCGACCTGCTTGAAGTGGTGGACAACTTTGACCGAGCTCTTGAGGGAGAGCTCCACAGTGACAATATCGAAAGCTTTAAAAAGGGCATTGATCTCACAGCTCAGGACTTAAAGAAACTTCTGGAAAAATTTGGGGTGAAGGAGGTTCCCACCCAAGGAGAAGTCTTTGACCCCTCCCTTCACGAGGCTTTGAGCTCAGAAGAGACGGATTCCTACCCTCCTGGCCATATTTGCAGGACTTTTAAGAAGGCCTATAAAATTCATGATAAACTCCTGCGGCCCGCTCAAGTGGTTGTAGCCAAAGAGCCTTTGAGTTCCGAAGGTCCTGGGGAAAGTGGAAGCTCTGAGTAGAGAGGGCATTGAATTAGGAGTACTTTAAACTTGGCTTACAAAGACTACTACGCAATTTTGAGTCTGCCCCGAACGGCCACAACTGAAGAGATTAAGAAGGCCTATCGGAAATTGGCAATGAAATATCACCCGGATAAAAATCCGGGAGACAAGACTGCTGAAGAGAAGTTTAAAGAGGCCAGCGAAGCCTATGAAGTGCTGCGAGACCCAAAGAGACGCCAGATGTACGATCAATTTGGTCATGTGGCCGCAGGGGCGGGTGGCGCCCAACGAGGGGCTGGCTCAACTGGCGGCAGGCCCTTTGAAGACTTTGCCGGATTTGGCTTTGGTGGAGCTGCCGGGGCCCAAGGGGCTGGCTCGGCCCATGAATTTTTTGGTGATTTTTTCAGCGATCTATTTGGCGATATGGGGCCTCAGTCTGGACCAGCCGGAGCTCGAGGACGTGGTTTTAAACAAAAAGGCGCCGACCTTAGGTACACTTTATCTGTGAGCCTGGAAGAAGCCGCCACCGGCTGCGAGAAACTGATTCACTTTGTGCGCCACAGAGATGGGCGCGAGGACCGAGCAAAACTCTCTATCAACGTCCCGGCAGGAGTGAAGGAAGGCCAGAGACTGAAGCTTCGAGGCGAGGGAGACAGTGGACCCTCTGGTACTCCGGGAGACCTTTACGCAGTCATCAGCCTACAGAAGCATCCCCTCTTTAAGCGTCGGGACAATGATGTTCACTTGGAGCTCCCTGTTTCTTTTGTCGACGCCATTATAGGAACCCAGATTGAGATACCCACTCTGACTGGCAAAGCTACTTTGCGCATCCCAGCTGGGACCCATCCCGGACAGATTTTCCGTCTCAAAGGTAAGGGTTTTCCTGAAGTTGGTGGCTATGGCTCAGGAGATATGCTCGTCAAAGTCATAATCGATATTCCTAAAAATATGTCCGAGGAGGAAAAGGCAGCGATTGCGAAGCTGTCCTCTCTTTCTGAAAGATCTCCCTTGGTGATGGACTTCAAAAACAAAATGAACAGTCTACTCAAATCGAGAAAGTAGTTTTTATGAGGCTTTTTTCCAGAACACTCCGCACAGCTCTTATACTTGGCCTTGTCTGGCTGTCTTTTGTTGCGATCTCTTGCACCACTTTACAAGTGAAGCGGGCTCCTGAGACGGCGGCTCCCGATGTTCGAAAGGAACTCAGCCAAATCCAAATTGATATTGCCGCTCAATCCTATTCGCGAGCCCTTCAGCGACTGCAACAAATCGAACGCCAGCACCCTGGCACCGATGCCGCCTTAGATGCAGCAATGCTCAGAGGAGATATTCACTTCTCTTTAAATGAGTTTACTCAGGCCTACGACGCCTATATGTCTGTTATCAACTCCAATTACTTTTTTGCCCACGAAGTCTCCGCCCTAATTAAGGCCGCAGAATCTCTTTACCGCTTGGGGAGGATTGATGAGGCCTTGGGCTTAACCCGAAGAAGCCTGAGAGTCTCTGGAGTTTCGCCTGAAAACAGAGCTGAGATTTTCCTATTGAGATTTAAAATACTGAATATGATGGGTGACCGGCTCGAAGCTCTGCGGTCTCTGATCTACTTGGCCGAAAATCATCCCGATTCAGCGGCCAGAGACAGCTTTCGAGTCCAGGCTTTGGACTATGTGGAAACTCGGATGACTGACCAAGAGTTGGAAGAGGTCGCTCGAAGCAGGGAATTTGAGTTTGTCAGGGGCTATGCGCTTTACAGAGTGGGGGTGTTTTACTTTGAACAAATGGATTTCAACCGAGCACGCAGCTTTTTGCGTGGTGTTTTGGATATAGAGCCCGATAGCGAGCTGGCTGAAAACGCCCAAAATCTACTCAATCAAATTGATGCCCGAAGAAGGGTAGACCCCAGAACCATTGGAGCTGTTTTGCCACTCACTGGACGTCAAGCAGCCGTTGGACAGAGAGCCCTGCGCGGGCTGCAATTGGGCCTAGGGATTTTTGGTCCTGAACCCTCAGACTTCCGACTGGCTGTTATCGACAGCGAAGGCCACCCCGACCAAGCTCGAAGAGCCGTTGAAAGGTTGATTATGGAGGATCATGTCATCGCCATTGTCGGCAGCCTAATGAGTCGCACGGCTCTTGCTACAGCTCAGAAAACAGAGGAGTTGGGAGTCCCCTCCATCGCTCTATCACAGAGGCAGGGAACTACCGATGTCGGAAACATGGTTTTTCGCAACGCCCTCACTAGCCGAATGCAGGTGCAACACTTGGTGACTCATGCCATGGAAGAGATGGGTATGAGGAGATTTGCCATCCTTTACCCAAATGATTCCTATG
>SKYF01000057.1 GCA_007128005.1 Bdellovibrionales bacterium | reverse complement strand
CCGCACTCAAAAGGGTTTCCACAATCAAGGGGCTAGGAGCTTTGGCAAAAAAAACCTCTATGCTCTTGGTTGGTTTTTCAATGGTCACGGGCTCGTAGTCTTTCCCCGCCTGAGAAAATTCCAAGACCTCACTGATCCCCTCAGCCCCCCACTCAAAACAAAGATAAGTCAGCAAATCCTCGGATGAGGCGGGAAGCTGATGGACCTGAAGAACAAAATAGGAGGCAGAAGCTGATTTCATTGCCTCTAGGGTTTATCAGTAGACTCTCAATGCGTCCACTTCACTTTGAGGAGAACTCTGTGCAGATTCAATCCGGGCCGATTTGAGCTGGAGACGGTCTCCCAGCATAATGAAATTATTTTCTAAAAGGGGGCGTTGGTCCCTGCTGTAGAGACGATGTTCTCGAGCCACAGCCAAACCCTGCTGAACATAAATAATCCTCACTTCCCCTACTTCTACCTTGAGTTCACCTGGAGATCGGTTCTGAAAGCGATCATAGAGACTGATCTGACGAGTGACAGTGATAACCATGCCCTCACGCAGACCTTGCTCACTGCCCCCATTGATATAAAAGTCTCTGAAAACTGGCTCATCATCAGATAAGGCCAAGGATTTTCGCGCATCAAAAATAGTTAGCGACTGATTGACCGACTGTGCTTTTGCTTCAAAAATACTCAGAGTCAGTGCGAGATAAGCTCCTAACCCAAAAACAAGTAGATACCTTGACAACATAGAGATGCCCTCCCTGGGATCTTCGTCTCCCTTTCTGGGTTTTTTCTATGCCATCCTTGGCCCTATTCTCTTCGTCACAGCGGAGCTGGGACTTAAAGGCTTTGTGAATATCTAGATTTTCGTCGAAAAGACGAAGGGCTAACTGGATCCCGGTTCTAGAGACCTGCTTCTGGCGGCTCTGTGGAACTTGAGCTCGCCCCTGAAACTCTGACTGCAACCCCCCAGTCCAAGGCCTGGCTTTTTATTGAAACCTGAGGGTTTTGTACCACTCTCTGCTGCAAACGAGTAAAAATCGGCTCCCGAATAGCCAAGTTGTTGTCTTGCAAGACTATCTGGGCAGCCACTCTTTCCTTAACATTGATCACCACAGGGGCTTTGAGATTGGCCGTCATTTGTGTCGGATCATCCGGGATAGTGATAATACAAAAGTACCTGGTCCCCTCAGCAGATTTTAGCTGCAGCACCTGAAGGTCATGACGGGTGAGGTTGACACTGTACTCAGCCGCAAACAACTCTGGCTCTAAGACAGGAAATGCAATAGCTGGATCCTCACAGCTCTGTAACCATGCAAAAATTTCATCTGTGGGGTCGTCTAAAAGGACAAAACGGCGAAGCTGGTTAAAGCCCAACAGCCCCTCTGGAAAATCTATCACATCTTCCTTGGTGATTCGAATTTGACCAAATCGAGTGGTCTGGATATCCATTCACCCCTCCCTTGCCTTAAGGATGCCCACAATATGAAGACACGACAAGACAAAAAAATAGCTAAAAGCCCGGTGACTTTTTATTCGCCGCATAAATATTTCGTTAAGAACAATCTATTGCGCTAAGCGCAATTGCTCAATTTAGTGAATATATGGTCCAGAGGGCCCTTAGGTTTTTAAAAGCTTGGCCACAGCCTTTGTGCTATCGGCTGTGGTGTTCGCGGACTCCTGGTTTTGATCCTGTATCGCTAAATAGACCTCTTCTCGATGTATTTTCGTGTCTTTGGGAGCTTCTATCCCCAAACGCACTTGCTTGCCCTTAATTTGGACAACACGAATTCGAATATGGTCGTCAATCGCTATACTTTCGCCGAGTTTGCGTGTGAGCACTAACATGAGCTCTTCTCCTTCAACATCCTGGTCAAAGTTCATTGGGGCTTTTTCAGTCTTCCCAGTGACCCCTACAACAATCTGTTTAACGGCACAATTGAATAGGAACCTTAGCTATTCTTTCGCTGGCATAAAGTCAAGGAGGGGGAAGGAATCTCTAATGATTTATAGAATATACCCATTTTTAAGGCCTAAGGTCGGAGGGAAATAAGCTAAAAATAATTTAATATTTTTTCAATTGGCGCCCCTTTGCCCTCCAGCCCTAGCGCAAGAAGTCAAGCAGAGACGGCTGTATCAACTTTCCTGAGGTGGCCAAGGTGGCCTGAAGAGTGTTCTCTGCTCTGTTCATATCTGAAACCACTGAAAAGATATCGACATCCTCAAGTTGAGAAATTGAAATCTGATTGTCCACCCGAGCTTGTTGAAGAGAGTCAAAAATATTATTCAGAGCACTCACTCGAGAGCCCGCCTCAGCCCTTGCCATCACCACTTGAGACAAAGCCTGGTCCAACCGATCTAGGCTATCTTGAATGGACTCCTTGTCATTGGTACGAAGGCTGATCTCGAGTTGTCGAACAGCTTGAAAGATATTGACCCCTATTTCTTTTGGGGCCGATTGAGATGCAGGCTCCCTAAAGTCAGCTGGTTTTTCTGCAAGAGATCCTCCTAGAAAGATCTTATCCCCCGGAATATTCATCGCCACAAAGGCCCCTTTGTCGGTGGGAATCTTCATCTCCCCCGAGTCTCCCAAATACTCCCCAGACAAATTAAAAGGAGGGGTTGTGGTTTTAAACCCACCAAAAACAAAACGGTCTCCCAGTTTTCGGTTACCGATCTGAATAATCTGATTGTAGATCTGCTCAACCTCAGCGGCCGTCACCCTGCGAGTGGTTTCATTGGCACTTGCATCACTCGCTTGTGAGATGGCCAGCTCTTTGGCCCGCATCAGGTTTTCGCTGATTTCATTGAGAGACTGATCCGAAAAGTCCAAAAAGCTGCGGGCATATTCAAGACTCTTTAAGTACTGTTGGTTGCCCGCCAAATCCACCCGAGAGGCCAACACTCGACTTGCAGCCACAGGATCATCGGATGGCTTGGTCACTCGTTTTTGAGTTGCCGCTTGATTCTGCAGCTCTGACATTTGGCTTCTGTTTTTTCCCAAGTTGGAGGTCACTTGGTTAAAAAGCATTTTATCTGCAACTCTCATCGTCCCAGGACCCTATTTCAATAGCGTTTTAAGTTTAAAACCGTGTCCATCATTTCATCTGCAGCACGAATCAAACGAGCTGAGGCATCGAAACTCTTTTGATACTCGATCATTTTTGTAGTCTCCTCATCAAGACTCACTCCGCTGATGCTTTCACGAATATTATTCAACTGATTGAGAATGTCTTTTTGTGAGCTCAGCGAAGAATTTGCCCGATTGGCTTCAATTCCCAGCTGACCAACCATGGAGGCATAAAAGCCATCCAATGTGGCTGTCTGTCCGCCAAGTACTTTCTCATACTGCAAAGAGGAGATGGCATTGGCGATCCGGTTATCTCCCGGGGAGTTTGGACTGGCCCCTGCTGCAATTCTCCCAACATCTGCCTGAACCTGGCTGTTAAGTTGAAGATTCTGCGCTGCCCCCTTCACTTCCCGAGGGGTCTCAAAAAACAACTGACCCTTTTCATTGTACTGATTGTAGCCCTCGGCGTGAGCCTGATTGACCTCTGTGGCCAAGGTGTAGGCGACCTGATCTAAGTCGTTGATCAGGCGGTTGACCTGCTGATCTCTAACCTCCAGAAGCCCACCAAGCCTACCCCCAGTGAACTGCCGAGTGACATTGATCGGCTGAGCTCTGTCGGTTGGCTTATAGAAGATCTCCATATTGCCTTCCCGCTTGCCCTCCTTCCCTTGGGTTGAGGCAACTGTCAGCTCTCGGTGACTGTAGCCAGATACAACAATCGCATTGCTGCCGGCAGTGACCGTTACAGCGCCGTTTTCACCTTCAGAGTAGCGAATATTGACTCGCTCTCCGAGCTGCTTGAGGAGCAGGTCCCGCCGATCCCTCTCATCGTTGGCAACAGACTTATTGATCTCTATCATTTGAATCTTCTCGTTGAGCTGGGCGATCTCCTTGGTCAACTCATTGATCTCTGAAATATGAACAGAAATTTGGTAGTCCGCCTCATTTTGGATTTCACTAAGCTGTTTGTGAACCCGCTGAAAGTCCCGAGTCAGGTGCTCAGCGGTCTCTTTGACCAAAGTTCGTGTAGCGAGGTTTTCTGGACTACTTGCTAGCTCTCGAAAGGAGTTAAAAAACTCCGTCATAAATTGGTTGAGCCCCTTATTGACTTGCTCATTGAACACCTGCTCCACTCGGGCCAAAGTCTCTGCCCGCCCCTGGGCCAAACCTAGATTGGCACCCTCTCGCTCAATCTGTTTTTCTAAATATCCATTGTTAATACGAGAAATCTGAGTGACATTGGCACCCGTGCCCATACGCAGGCGTCCGGAGCCCACGGGCTGGCTGGTCTGCATCTCCACCCTCTGGCGTGAATAGCCCTCGGTGGACTTATTTGCAATGTTGTGGCCGACGGTTTGCAAAGCAGATTGGCTATTCATCATAGCCCTTTTGCCAACATCCATCATGCCCCAGATTCGAGACATTCTGTCCTTCCCTTCCCTTTAACCTTCCTGGTCAAAGGCAGAGCTCCTGTTTAGGCCTCTCTACTGACTAGCTGTCCTCCTAAGCTCTGATGGCTATCCAATGCCCCCTGGCGCTGATAAGTGCCCCTTTCTTTAAGGGTATCTCTCAGCGCATTCATAGCCCCCGTTATATTTTCCAGAGCTGACTGAACCAAGATCTCGTTTTGCCGATTGAAACTTTGGACCCTCTTTAGCAAAAGATCTAGTACGGAGTGCAGGCTGCGTAACCGCTCCCCCGTCACTGCATCTACCAAATGAGCCATCTCCAAAAGGCGAGGTTCTTGCTCTTGAGGCATCCCCAATGCCTGCGCCACTTTCTCTGCCTCAAGAACTCTCTTGCCCTCTAAATCTTTGGCCTTCAGAAGAAGCGTCTCTTTGTTCCGATTATTTTCGTTGAGTTCATCCAAACGGGCTGCAATCAAAATTTCTTTTTCCCGTCTCACGACCTCCAAAAGCATTCTGTACACCTTTATCTGTTCGTCTAAAATGCCAAACAGTTGATCCATATTCTCTTTACTCCGCCGAGAAAAGATGTTCATTGACAAGGCGATCTGCAACCTGAGACGCGTCCACTGAGTATCGCCCCTCATCGATAAGCTTCTGCAAACGAGTGACTTTTTCCATATCTACCTCTTGCATTTGCTCAGAGACCATCTCCTTGGCCTTTTGCATGCTCTGTGCTCGGTCACTGACATTGACTTTTTCAAAGCCTCTGTTCTCAAGCACAGTCTGCTCGGATTTGGCTCCAGCTGTCTCTTTATTCGAAAGAGTTGCCTTGGCTCCTTGAGTCTCCTTTGCCATATCCGTGGCCGGCATTTGGTGACTAAGTTTATTACCTGAGACTTTCATATAACCTCCAAGGCCAATCTAGAATAAGTGCTTTCTGACCTAACTTTAGTGTATCACAATGAGACATTGGTGCCCAATTTTCTGTGGTCCAGAAAAGGAGCCCTGCTTTTGTCCAGCCATTGAGTCTCTCAAAGGCCCCCTGCAGAGTCTATCCGCTCCTTAATTTGCTGGTAGATCATATCGGCAAGACCAATACCCCCATTTTGAGCCCACTGTTCCGCATATTCATGGTCCAACTTCTGCTGAAACAATTGCTCGGCATGGCTCTCTGGAATCAGGCCAGAGTGGTCTACAGTCGCCCGCATGGCTTTGATCATTTCCTGTAGAAAATGCTGTTCATACATCTGGGCCGCCTCACGCAACTGTCTATCACGAGAGTCCTGGGTGGGAACCGGAGCCTGCTGAGGACCTACTTTTAAATCAATCAACCTTTCTCCTTTAAAAAAAACGGGGGTGATGAGTCAGATTCTGTGCGTGCATCCTGCACTCGTCAGCAAACTCAAAGACTTGGCCAATCCTTGGCCGGCCCTAAATATTGCCCTGTTTCCTGCGCGAAACTGGTGACTCTTAACCTTCCTGGTTCATTACCTCTAACTCACCGACCCCCCAAGGTCTTGACCACATCCATGTGATCAGCGACCAAAAAATTCACTTACAGTATCTCCAAATCCCCTTGCAGTGCCCCTGCAGCCTTTATGCTCTGCAGGACCGTGATTAAATCCTTAGGACTGATCCCCATGGCGTTCATCGCCTTGACGATATCCCCCACATTGGCAGACTCTTCAACGAGCATCACTCGTTCTGAAGCACCTTGAGCCCCTGCTCCCGCAGGCTCCCGATTCTCAGCAACTCCTCCTACACGCAGAGTTAAGTCCCCATGGCTGATCGCCACCCGAGAGATCTTCACCCCATGACCAATCACCACCGTTCCCGTCTTTTCATTGACCACCACTCGAGCCGCAGTGTCTGGATTGACTTGAAGGGACTCAATCAGAGCTAATAACTCAACTCCCCGTCCCTCATAGGGTGGGGGAACCACAAGGTCGATAGTTCCGGCATCCAGAGCAGAGGCATATTTACCAGCCAGCTCCCGATTGATGGTGGCCGCCACTCGGGCCACAGTTGTGAAGTCCGGATTGTGAAGAGTCATGCGAAACATCCGTCGGTTGGAAAACTCGGCACCCACATCTCGCTCAATCATCGCTCCATTGGGAATTCGAGCGACTGTCTCATGCACTCCACCTGCAGCGCTTCCGACCAGTATCTGGCCCTGAGCCACTGCATAGATCTGCTGGTCCGCAGCGCGAAGGGGACTCTGCACCAAGGTTCCTCCTCGCAGGCTGGAAGCATCCCCCAGTGCACTGATGGTCACATCCATCTTATTTCCCGCTCTGGCAAAGGGGGGCAGTTCCGCAGTGATTATGACTGCTGCCACATTTTGACTGGCAAGACTATCTCCCTCACCGGTCTTTACCCCTAATCGGTCTAACATGCGCCCTACACTCTGATTGGTAAAATCAACACTGCTGTCCCCGGTTCCATTCAAACCCACCACAACTCCATAACCCACCAACTGGTTGCTGCGCACTCCGCGAATATTGGCAATGTCTTTGAGTCGAGCCGCCTCAGCTTGAAAACCGATGGCACAGGCGAGAACCAGAACTAGAATCTGAAGCAGGATAAACTTCTTAGTCATAGGCTTGATTCCCTTCTGCGCGTGCCCACAATGTCAAAGCGAGAGTCAAGCAGACGGGTGGCGCTAATTCCATTTTCATCAAAGTCCTCTGCCCGCACAATTCCCGTGACGATCACTTGATATTCACGGTTTCCAATCATTAGTGGCTGTGAGCCCTTGACCCTGTAGTTTCCGTCGGTGAGTCTCTCGATCACCCGAGTGGGCACGGTGTTGACATTAAAATCCCCGCTGGGACCTTCTGGAGCACTTGGAGTTGGACGCTCCGGATCCCCACCCTCTGGGCTGCCGGCCCCTGAGGCTTCCGCTGCAGGCTGACGCATACGCCTTTGCCTGTTTTCAAGTTGAGTCAGAAGTTCTCTAATGACCTTGGCTTTGTTCTCCAGCTGATCTCTAGGATCACCCTCGAGCTTAATGGCCAAGGGGTCGCCAATCATGCGAATGATGTTTTGAGAAAAGAGATAAGCCCCCTGTCCTTCCATAACCCAAAGGGAGCCGGCCGGACCTCGCATCAAGGCCTCTTCTTCAAAGTTGTCTCTGTTGACTCTCCGATACTGACGGTGATGACTGGGTGGCATATTGGGGTTGTCCGAAAAACGCAAGGCCTGGGGTGGAGCTGGTGCCTCAACTGGAGTCTGAGGCAAGTTCCGATTGAGAAAAGCCTTATATCGCTCTCCGAAGGTGGCGCATCCTGTGAGAGCCCATGTAATGAAAATCAAAACAAGACCTTGTCTCATCTGAGCTCCACCTCACCCTCGCCAGTGACTAAACCTGAAAGAAGTCTTTGCGTTTGTGGGTGACGCAAAGTAACTCTATCACCCACAAATCCATCTTGCTCGGACACAGCTTGAGTGCTGACAGCCCAAGCATCCTCTGCTTTAATAACTCGAATCAGCTGACCTCTGTGAACTGCCCTAGGGCGCTCCAACTGCCCTGAATATATGATTCCACGGCTGGCTATGGGTGCACGCAAACTGCTGCCTATCAGTTGATCTGGAGAGGGAAAGCTGTCTCTGGCTAGGGTGACATCCCTCATCTCCCAACTCACATCCCCTTCTGAAATGCGCTCCCCAAAACCCAAGGCCCTCCGGCTGACTGGAACCAACCGACGAACTTCCATCCGGCCGTGAACCCAAAAGGTCTGAGTCGTTTTTCCCAAAACCTCAAGAGGTACTGAGAAGTTGCCCCTGGGCAAATCCTCGCCAAGTCGGAGTCTCCATGAAACTCCGACGACTTCCACTCTGGGAACGTTAAGCTCGGGGACAGACAGCTCACAATCACCACACAAACTGTGCCAGTGATCGAGCAACTGCTTCTGAATGTCCTCTTGGTTCAACAAGTGGGATACATTTTTTACCCGAACTCGTCCCGGAATATTAAGAAGAATCTGATTCTTTGTCCCCAAGTGAGCTCTAAAAATCTGCGACAAGCCAGAGTGAGTGAACTCTAGCTTTTCGCCTGGCTCAGGAATCTTTCCAACTTTTATTTGGCTCAGTAGTTCACTCAACTCCTCCGATTCCACGTTGAGCTCCACCAGATCCTTTAGCCATAGGTGTCCTTGGCGGCGGAGCTCCACGCTTTCCTTTACAGACAATTTAGGAAATGCAGGGTTCTGCTGCTCTGCTGCCTTAAGCTGCAAAGTCCATGTTCCTATGATTAAAAACAGTGTCATCCATCGAAAGTT
>SKYF01000053.1 GCA_007128005.1 Bdellovibrionales bacterium | reverse complement strand
ATGCCCCTGAAGCAGGCTCAATTCAAATGGCCCCTCGCTCCCCGCAAACAGACTGCTCTGAGAAACCTCCGCTCTCACCGGCCATGACCTCAGCCTTCGCCCATTTGGAGAGGTGGCTTGCACCCAAAAAGAGTGTATTCCCCCTCCCAGGGTTTCCCCAGCCACAGTGAATTCGCAATAGGACCCTGATCCCAAAAGGCTGTCGGGCTGAGTTTGGCAGCTGGCCACCTCCAGAGATTGAGAAGTCTCTCCTGAGGCCAAGAGGAGCAGATTTAATCCGGGATCTAGAGGCGAATGGGCCTTGAATCTGAGCTCCGAAGTCTCTGCAGCCTCTGAAGAGCTGAGTTTACGCAAAACAACAGAGCGAGCCTGGGGCAAAATATTAAATTGATAGGTCTCATCCCCAACCCCGGAGATATCATCGTAGTGAATATTGGCATAGCCTCTCTCACCCCAGTGCTCTCCCCAGCTGTTCTTCACAATCCAAGACTTGCGGCGATCATCGTAGCCAACAATGGCTAAGGTGTGGCCGTCTCCAGGAGCTCCCACCCCATTGTGTCGGTAAACTCCAAAACGATGCCAACGAAAGTCATCATATATAACCATACGTGTCCACACCGGCCCATCCATCAGGGCTCGCTTGATGGCCCCCTGGTCCACCACTCCAGAAGTGATCCTACTGAAATCGTTTAAAAAAATCCGTCTCTTCTTGTGATCCCCACAGTGCCGACAGTAGTCAGGACCACTCGCCGCCACATAGGGGGAGCAGTCTTCATCCACCACCCCCTGGCTTTGCGAGAACTCGAGGGCCTCACCCATACCCCAGCCAGTCACACAGTCTCCCCCGCCACAGGCAAAGAGAGACTGCACAGAGATCAGGGGGTTCCACCAAGACCAACGCGAGTCAATCTTCAGTTGAGACTCAAAGACACTGGCAAAGCCAAAGGCCGTGCAACTCCCACATGAGTCTTGGGCCCTTACGGGAGTGAGCCAATTCTGCCCCATCACATCCCGCCAATCCCACTGGGTAGGCAAAGACTCTACCCCCTCATCTGAGGAGTCGGAGATCAACTGAATAAACAGAGCTTCATCGGTCTTCAAGCCTCCCTGAAAAACCCCACTGAATTGAGTCGCAGAGGCTCTCGAGCCAACAGTCACTGAAACCAAAAAGACAAATAACAAAGACAGCAAAAGATGTTGATTAAGGCTCACGGTAGCCCACCGCCCTTGCCACTGTTAAACCCGTTCGCCTTGATATCATAAAGTAGCAGAGTTCAATGGCAATGGGTGCGTTTCTGTCCAAGAAGTAACGGCCATTGAAGGTATCGGTCACCCTCATCCATCGCCCCTCTCTGTTGAAGGGCTCACCCACATTCGGACAGCTGTTGTCTTCCTCGGGGGTCAAATAGAGGCTTGAAAAATCATGAAATGGGGGCACTAGGCGAATCTCAATCCCATCTTCTCGATCAGAAGAAGCTGTCATAACGTGTTCCAGAGGATTGAGGCGCTCTGGCAAAACCAGCTCTTCGGGGGGAGTCAACCTCTCCTCCTCTTCCTCCCATTCTGCTCTGCGCGAACCCCAGGCCACAGCCTCCACCACCCCTCTGCCCACCAGCAAATAACACAGTTCAATTCCTGCAGGAGCCGCACTGTGAAACTGCACAGACTCCCCTTCAGGATCTGACCAACGCTCATTGATCCAGGCCACATGGATATATCCGAGCGGATCATCAAAGGGTACAAACTGCCCAGGGGCCAAACACAGCTCAGGGTTCATAGTGACAAAGATGTCACCTCGATGGGGATAGCCGGGAGTGATCTGTAGAGCCACCCCATCCGTGCGAGAGGAAGAGGCTTTGAGCTCATAAAGCCCCTGGGCTTTGGACTCCAGCCCCCAAGACCCCAGCGCCAAAAGGATAAAAATCACAGGCAAAGACAACAAACGACTGGTCATAAATCCCCCTCAATTTGACTCCGACGACTTTCCCTCCGAATTATAGAAAGGAATAAGTGCAGACTCAACACAATTGAGCCCAGAAGGGAAAGACCCCGAGCCATCCACCAGGAAGAGGGAGTGTCGATGTAGAGCGTCACATCCTGACCCTCAGGACGCAATGCCATAAAGCCCGGAGAAAGCAAATAGATTTCCTCACCTGTTCGGGTGCGCCAATAGGGATGATAAGAGAATTTGAGTAGATGCCAGGCCCCAGGACAGTCTGTTGATAAGTCGATTTGATTGACTCTAACCTGGACTTTGGTGGCACATTGCTCCCTCTTTTCGGAAGAGGCTACCCCATTCAAGTCCTCCTGAGCAAGGAGCGATTGTCCCTTGCTCAGAGCCAACAAAAAAGGGCTTTCCCTTTCACTTTCGTTTTCCCTTTCATTTTCATCTTCAGCGTACTCATCATACCACTCAATAAACCTCTCTTGCCAATTGCTACGCGGCACCAGCTTTATCGGGGCGTACACAACCTCTGCCAAAGCAACTGGCTTGGGAAAAGAGAAAACATGAAAGCCATTCATCTTTCGATAAAGGAGAGTTGGGGCCTGGTCGACTAGACCCCTTCGAGCCTCTTCTGTCAAAACGAGAATATCCTGAATTCCCAACAGCCTCAGCCTGGATTCGATCCCCTCGAGTTCGAGCCTGGGGCAGGGCCGAAAATGTAAAAAACAAGAAGGTCTGTCGCTGATACGAGCTTGAATATCATGAGCCAAGTAAGCTGTATGAGTGGACTCGGCATAAAGTGACTCCACTGTGGCTCTTCCTGACCAGTAGGGAAGCATCTCAAACACCCTTGTGGTTCCCGCCTGATTCAAGTCCGGGTGGTGCTCATTGACGACTCTCCCCTTGGAAAAGTCGCCCTTGAGCTCCTCCGCCAAAGCCTGAATCTGGGGAAATTTTGCCTTGGCCTCCCAGCCCGAGTAGTTCCATTCAAACCAGTGAGGGTATTTTTCCATCTGCCAATGCCCCCACCAAAGACCTGAAAGCATCAGTCCGCTCAAGACCAACCACCTCCAAGTTCGGTCTAAAAGTCCAAGAGACCGAGCCACCATCTCAGCCGACCACAGGGTCAAAAATATCAGCCCCTGGGGCAGAGCCCTGACATTGGTCAAACCGAAAAGGGGAAAGACAAGATAGAGCCCAACAGCCCCGAGGGCAGGGATCAACCAAAAACTGGATCCGCGAACAAGCTCTCCCAACACCAGCACTTGCCGGCCCGCCATATAGGTCAGTAGAGGAACCAACAGCAGCCCCAGCAACACTAGTGGCAATACGGCAAGAGGGAGGGCCTCATAGAAGAGCTGACCAAACTCCCACCTCATATCGATCTTGGTTGTCCACTCCGAGTTGTCCAACAGCGGCCAAACGAACCACAGACTATTGAGCAGAGAGAGCGCTCCCACTGCAAAAAGTCTTTTGAAAGCAGCAGCCGTCATCCCCTCTCGCAGCCAAAAACCAAGGAGAACAAAGGGGGCAAAAAGATAAACATACATATGAAAAATAGGAATCAAGCCCAACAGCAGGGCTGAAAGTATGGGAAAGCGCTTGGCCCTAAACTCAAAGCCAAGAGTTCCTATAAATAAAAAGAGAAAAACCAGAGCGTACATATGCGCAAACTGACCCGCCAAGACCGAAAGTGCATTGCCACCCCAAATTGTAAAACTCTCGTTATATAAGAAAAGTGTCGCCCCCAGCAGGGACAAAAAGGCCTGGGAAAAGCGACTGCCCAGCCCTCTCAAGGCATAAAACACAGACAGGGGAAAGAGCATCATTGGCAACACTGTGCCCAAATTGAAGGCCATCCCCAAGGGCATCCACCAAGACAAAGCCAGCATCACCAAAAAGGAGCCGGGAAAATAATGCACAAGACTCATCTCACCCATCAAGTGAGCAGGGCTCCACACCTGAAACCCTTCATGCTTTAGAAGCCACAAAGTATAAAAGTGAGAGCCCGTATCCCCTCCAGTCGCTGGCTCAGAGCTCAAAAAAGTCAGGCCTGAATGGATCAAAAAAAAGCCCACGGACAGAGCGAGCGCCCCTAGCCAAGCCAAGCCACTCAGAACTCTGTCGCTCTGCACAAGCCTGCTCCTCTTACTTGCCAGCCCACCCATTTCTTAAGCCCCTCCATTTAACCCTCCACTCTCCACTCTCCACTCTCCAGCAAAGACTGCACATCGTTCAAGTTAAACATTGAGTGTAAGCAGAACAGCCCATCTGATTCAGGCCTCCGAGAAATCTTCTATAATTTCTACAGGCTCTCCATCACTTTAATTCAGAGCTCGTCAGATTCCTGTTAGGACCCTTGGTGTTTTTGACAGACTCCCTTGGATTTGGCAGAAGCAAGCCTTCCCTGGGGAGGGTTTTTCCATGAAGTTGAACTGGATTTTGTCTGCCTGGCTCACTGTGTTTTTTTGCCTTCTCTCAGCTCCGGCCCAAGCCATCGTGATGTTGTTTTCTGACTATGACAACACCATCACCAAGGACAGAGAACAAGGCAACTGGATCACTCTTTATGAATTGCACCGGGTGCACGCGACCGCTCACTCCAGCATCCCCATCCCACTGGATTTGCCCAAGGTGATTTTGATCTCTCACCAGGATTGGGAGGCCTATGAAAGCCAACTCGCCCGCGGCGAAGGCCAGACCGGCCAACCCCTCCCCGTTCCCCTCTATTATGGGGAGAGCAAAAATGGAAAACACCTAGACCAGTTCGTTCCCGGCTTTTATCAAAAAGTGGGCTCCCTCACCTACCACCGCTACCGGGGAGACGAGTACTTTGACTCTAGCATCCCAAACCCCATCAACTACTGGCGTCTGGACCGCAAAGCCGCCGTGGCCAGGACGAAGAAGGGCCAGGGAACCCATAAGGGCTATGGTTTTGATCTGATGGCTCACTTTCTCAGCGACCCCCATTTGGCGGCTGGATTTCGCCTAGTCACGGCCCGTGGCTATCCCGATGAAGCCATTCAACAGGTTTTTAAAGATATGCGCAAAGAGGGAGAGATCAAACTTCTTCCCTTTATCAACCCCACGGGGAGACCCTTAAGCTATTGGGCTCTGGGCCACCCTCAGTTTGCCAATCGCTGGTCCACCGAGAACACCGGAATCAAAAAGCAAGGCGTGGTTCTTGAGGCCGCCAACCAGTGGCGCATGACTCCGGCCATTGAGCAGGTCCTCAATCCCGATGGCACCCATATGGACCACTATCACACTTTTATTTTACAAGAGGACAACCCAGAGTATGTGCAAAAGTGGGTGGAGCTGGCTCAAGATCTCACTCGCCGCGGCACCCATTTCATTAAGTTCATCATCCGGCATTCCGGCAGCCTGGAAGAGGTTGAGGCCAACGAGTTCTGGGTGTCCAATAGGGGCACTCGCACTCTGGAAAGAGATATTGTGATTAAGAGTGATGGCAGCTTCCGCCGCGCCTATGATCACGAGATGTATATCACCCACATCCTGGCCAAAGAGGCCAACGGGCGCCTGCTCAATGCCTGTGAGCGTCTGCTTAACTCCAAGACGTCTGCAGTGAAGGAGAAAAGATAAATGCGCTTTTCAGCTCTGACCTCAAAAACATTTCTTATTTTTGTACTATGGGTTCCCTTGACCTTAGCTCTTCCGGTCCTCGGTGAAGACAAAAGCTCTAGCTGCGAGACTCTGCTCAAGCTGAACCACCCTCTTCTAGCCCAGTACCTGAAAGCGGTGGAGAGAGAAAACTCTAAGCTGCCCCAGTCGCCTCCGACCCCCGAACAGGTCCGATTCCTCGTTGCGGAATACGTCCTCAATAAAGGTGTATTGCCCGACCCTTTACAGATCCCCTCGCTCATTTCCCGCAGCCAAGCCTACAAGAACACCTATGCCAGTCTCAGCCCCGAAGTGCAGCAGGCCCTGACCAATGAAATTCTTGCCAGTGCCTTAAAAAAGCATAAGGGCGCCCGCGAGGCCCTAGTGAAAAAACTCAGCCTCCACCTTATTCGCCACTTCAATAAAGACCTCACCCTGCCCAGTTTTTCCCATCTCGCCCAATCGGTGAACTCCAACGCCACCGACCTGACTTTTCTGCTCTATGGTGAGCAGGCCGGAAAAGACAAAAAGGGAAAGCTCAAGGTCAAAAAGGGCTACAAACTCCTTATTGAGGAGATCGAAACTCACCAGAGCGAAGCCTTTGATCGCATCCGTGAACAGATCATTAATATCTATGCCAAGAAGGCCCAGGCCTCGGGGCGAACACTTTCCTTACGCCAACTCTACAACGGCCTTATCCATGCCCGCCCGGACATCCAATCTCACTTCACCTTAAACCATCTGGCTTATCTGGTCGGAGAGGAGATGCCTCTCAAAGGGGAGAGCATTCAAAAGCCCTATATCCATTTGTTCTCCAGCTTAGAAGAGATCTATCAGCTGGCCTATCGGATTAAGCCCTCCGCCTTTGATAAGGTCTTGGACAAGTACACTCACAATCGCGAGTCCCAGCAAAAGATCATTGAGCTGATCCGGCAAAAGCCCCGCATGATTCTCACTTCTGCAGCTCCCGGTGTGGAGATCCACGAGGAGGCCTTTGCCGCTCTGATAAAAATTGCCGAGGCTCAGCAGGCCTTTATTGTGGTCTTTGCTGAGGCCGGACAGCCTGCCCGCCTAGATCCTTTGCTCCTCAACCACCCTTTGGTGCATATTATCCACGACAGCATTGAGGTCTCGCCTTGGCTCAAACTCAACACTCTGCCTTTGCATTTTAAACGGCTCGACCCGAACAGCCCCTTGCGCCAGCCGGGCCGCGGTGGACAGCGGGGCCAAACCCAGATCGTGGGTCATCCGCAACTGCGAGATGAATATTTGCCCACCAACGACAATCACCTTTTCCCCCATCGGATCATCACCACGGGAGCCATCACCAAAGCCTGGTATGCGGCCAAAAAGCCCATAGGTGGAGTGACCGACAATCAGGCCAGAGATGTCCACGCCATCGGGGCTTTGATTTTGGAAAAAGACCGCATGGACAGTGGCCTGGACGGCCTAGGCACACCCAACACCTGGCACAGTCGCCACTTGGAGTGGTCGCCGCACAGCAAGTCCTTTACCGACAAGGGAACCCGCTACAGTTTTCGCGAGGACTGGCCTCTGCAGCGCTTTCGCCCAGTGCCTAAGGACGAAAACTTGCGCCGCCTGAAGGATCTAGAAATTGAACCCCACTTAGACGACAGTTTAAAGCATGAAAAAGTCCTTATGTCCTTTATGCAAAAAAAGCTGCTCGCCACCTCGGTGCGCCCCGAGTACTTGGTCATTGGCGACAAACACATTGGCGGGGAGGATCACTATGCCTTTTCTCAGGTGGAGCTTGAGGCCCTAAAAAAATTCAACCCCAAAAGAGTGGTTCTTCACGATCTCTTTGACGGCAAATCCATCAATCATTGGGAGTCCAAGGACATGCTGATCATGGCCAAGAAGGCTGCGGCGGGAGAACTCTTCCTCCAAGACGAACTGGATAAAGTCACCGCCTATGTGAATCAACTCCTGGTGCTCAACCCGGAGCTCACTGTGGTGGTGGTGGAATCCAATCACAACAACTGGCTGGTGCGTTTGCTTAAGGAAACCCGGGAGCTCTCCCAGCCCATCAACGACCCTCTGGTCCACGAACTCATCCATGCGGCTCTCAACATGGACATCAACCCGCTTGAGTACTATATGGCCAAGCGGGCTGAGATCATTCGCAGAGATCCCAACCGCAAATACCGAGAAGGCTATGTGACCGAACTTGTGGACAGTTCCCGGGTGCAGTTTCTGCCGAAGGGCTCCTCCCTCAAGGCGGGCCCTATGGACTTCAGCATTGAGATTGGTGAGCACGGCCACAATGGCGGGGGCATGCGCGGCACCGGAATCACGCTGCGCACCACTGCCGGCCGCTCCTACACAGGGATCGTCTATGGCCACACTCACAGCCCGGGACGAGCCAATCGCTCGGGCAATGCCGGGGCCTCAATTTCGCCCCGGCAAGATTATTCCCTGGGTGGAGCCAGCGCCACCGGCATGGCCTTTGTGGCGGTTTACGACGACGGCACCTTTCAGGTGCACATTTTCGACCACAACTCCCAGTCCTATGAATTGGGTGAGGGCCATGAGCCCTTGCCTCCCGAGGAGTTCTTTTACTCCCTCAACGGCCAAGAGTGGCCCCGCCTGATTGAGCATGAAGAGAAGGAAAAGAACATCGACACCTTAGACCAGTGGCGGGGTTTTAACTCCCCCAATGAGGTGAACGAAAGATACCACTCCCTAGATTGATGTGGGAGCTTAGGGACGCTCCACTGGGCCCGACATCAAAGCGAGCTGATAAGGGGAGAAAAAAGGCCATTGGTGAACCACTAAACTCCCCTGATCGGGGTTCCCAGAGCGAACACTCAAGACTTGAGTGAGGGCCACAGATTCCTCCTGCACAGGACATTGATGGCTCCCGCTCAGGAGGACGGCCTGGATTTTCAAAGTGCGGCTTTTTGAAGGTCGATACCAAATGTCAAGATTCCCGCTCTGCGGTCGTCGAACCTCTACACTGCTCAAACCAAGAGCTGGGTAGTCGGTGATCCTCACCCGGACTTGCGGCTGCTCTGGAGAAAGCCTCTCAAGGGCATTTTCCCAATCCTCCCACATAGGGGAAATAGGATTGGTGAGCTTGTGATCATACCAGTAGCCTTCCTGCATCCCAGAGCCCTGTAAGCCCGGAACCACATAGTCTGTCCACTCCCACCACTGCAGAGAACAAGACTCGCCCT
>SKYF01000187.1 GCA_007128005.1 Bdellovibrionales bacterium | reverse complement strand
CAGGGACAAGTCGCTCTGATAGAGAAAATGGAAGCAGTGGGGATTCAGGCCCCTGCACCCAAGGAACAGGCAAAGATCTTGTCCTCAGAACAAACTGAGCTTCGACTGGTGCTCAGTCGAGAGCTTTTGGCTCAGCTCGAGGAGGTCCGCGCTCTCTTGGGGTCAAAGGGCTTGAGGATGACTTGGGCCGAGCTCATTCAGGAAATGGCGACCTTGAGCCTCAGCTCACTGATGGACAAGAAGTTCGGAAAAAGAAGGGATCAAAAGACCGCCTCCCATTTTGAGACGAGCCGCCTGGATGCGATGGATCGAGATGGGGGAAGAATGGATCGAGATGAGGGAAGAGACGAAGAAGCCTTGAAGGAGGATACAAAGAACTTGGCTGCTGACGAAATGCCGTTGACTGCTGATGAAGGAGCTTTCACTACGGCGCCGTTTAAAGAGGGCGTCAAAATCACGGATCAGCTAGAATCAGAGTCTAAACCAGATTGTCCAATAGACTCCAGCCGAGAGCCTCGCTTAGAGTCCCGGCGAGAGCCTCAACCTGGGCCCAAACCGCGGTCGATTTCAAAGAGCAAGAGGTATCGAATTTGGAAGAGAGATGGTGGGGCTTGTGTGAAATGTGGGAGCAAAAAGGGCCTTCAGGTGGATCACATTGTTCCAGTGGCCCATGGGGGCGGATGTGAGGAGGAGAATTTGCGCATTTTGTGTGGAGGCTGCAATCTTCGAGAGGGGGTGAAGAGCTTTGGCCTAGAAAAAATGAGACGGGGGCCTTGCGGTTGAGAGGCAGAGGAGGGCCGCTCCAGGAGGCCAACTCCAGGAAACCATAAGGGGGTCATCTTTACCTACAAATGCGGCCACAAATGCGGCCCAAATACATTCGCAGATTCCGCCGCAGATGCGGCGACAGATTCCACTGCAGACTCGGCCACAGATGCGGCGACACATTCCGGTGAAGATCCGAAGTTTATTGGGAGTGGGGGCTGTTGCGTGGAGACTTTTTGTCGTCTTTGGCCTTCATGCCACTGTGGTTGCGCCAGTTGTATTCACCAGAGGCACTGTAGCGTTGTTTCCAGGCCTCCCACTTGGCATCTCCCAGATTGTGACGAACGCTGCCGTCTTTATCAAAAATTGCAGGGGATCGACCAAACAAAAAACCAAAGATTTTTTTCATGACTCCAGGCCTCCGCGTTCAAAATAGGCTGTCTGTGCTGTGAATTTAAAATAAACTCTTCCCACTCCCCTGGCAAGGTGAACCAATGCCGGGGGGCTTAGAAGTTGACCCAGTCGGTGATCTCCGGCATCAGCTCTTCTCCCACCCTAACAGTGCCCTGGGCAAAGGGCTCTGAGATGTCCCAGCGCCCGTTGTCATTGCTATCTATAAATGCGCAGACTCGGTAAGTGCCCCTCTCCAAACTGAACACAGTTTGCCCCAAAGGGCCTTGCCAGGAATTAAACAGCCCATAGAGGCCAGGGACTTGAAAGTGGGCTTCGGCAGTGGCTGAGGCCAGAGCGTCAAAGTGGCGTCTGAGCGGCGGTTGCCAGGAAATTTCATGGAGAAACTCATCACAGGAGATCTCAAGGCCTTGGGAAAGGTAGCCCAAGTAGATCTTGCTGCCAATTTGGGAAGTCTGACAGCCGATCACAGTTGAGGAGCAGAGAATTTGAGTGTCGGGGATAGGGGCAAAGGGACTGCCTCCGGAGTTGTCACCGCCAAGACAGGAGGTTAAAAGGAGGCCAGACAAAGAGAGAAGTGTTTTACGCATATAGTCATATTGCGATAGAAGGGTTCAAAATGCAAGAAAATGATGGGTTTATAAGAAGCAGTGCCATTGACAGTTTAAAGGGGCTTCAGAGTTGGGAAGAGCGTTATAAGGCCATTATTGCCCTGGGCAAACAGATGAAGCCCTTTCCAGAGGAGTTCAAAACCGATGATCTCAAGGTCAAGGGCTGTCAGTCTCAAGTCTGGATCAAGGCAGACTTGACTGCAGATGGCCGAGTGGAGTTTTTGGCCGACAGCGATGCTCTGATCGTTAAAGGGCTTGTGGCTCTGCTACTGTCCGTTTACTCGGGCCAGACTCCCCAGCAGATTCTTGCAAACCCGCCGGAGTTTATCAAAGAGTTGGGCTTTGCCAATTACCTGAGTCCCAATAGGGCCAATGGTCTCTACGCCATGGTCAAACAGATTCAATATTACGCCCTGGCCTTTGAGGCCCTTCAAAAGTCCAAACTTTAAAGAGCCTTCAGTTACTCAATGGTGGCGTAAACGCGGTGGGAGTCCTCATTGTCCTCCAGGGCTTCGAGCAGAGTTACCACATCCTGCTTTTGCTCCGGGCTGAGGTCCGTGATGTTTTTAGGCTTATAGCTGAGTTCGGCTTTGCGAACCTCCCAGCCTCTGTCAGACAGGGCGCTGCGGATGCTGTCCAGGTCTTCAGCGGCCCCATAAAAACTACACAGAGTGGCAGAGCTTTCAGAGCCCTCAGGTTCTGAGGGCTGCTGAGTTTCAACCTCGTTGGCCCCGACTTCAATGGCCTCCTCCTCAGGGTCTACGGATTTTGCAATCTGCGCTTCAATCCAGCTGACTCGGTCAAACATCCATAGCACAGCTCCGGTTTCACCCATATTGCCGCCGTGGTGTTTAAATAGGCTGCGGATCTCTGAGACCGTGCGGTTTTTGTTGTCCGTCTGGCATTCGACAACCACACCCACTCCATGGGGTCCGTAGCCCTCATAGGTGAGCTCTTCAATCTGCTGACCATCGTCCAATTGCCCGGAGCCCTTTTTGATGGCTCGCTCAATAGTGTCCTTAGGGCAAGACACCTCACGGGCGGCGGCCACAGCCAACTTCAGCCGAGAGTTGGCTTCCAGGTCAGGCCCCCCTAGTCGGGCCGCCACAGAAATTTCGCGGGCAAGTTTGGTAAACAGGGCCCCTTTTTTCTGGGCCATGGCCTCTTTGATTGGATTTTTCCAGCTTTTTCCCATGTTATGAAGATGACAGACTTTTTTGATCTGGGTCAAGGAGAAGGCGGCGTTCTGAACGGCGCAGAAAACGCCACTGACCCTCTTGGAGTCGGCCGAGCAGCAGCCCGCCAATGCGCACCCTCTTAAGGCCGGTCACCCTCAGGCCCACCAGTTCGCACATGCGGCGAATCTGGCGCTTTTTTCCCTGCTTCAGCACAAAGCGCAGCTGGTCCGGGTTGAGTTGTTCCACTTGAGCGCGCTTAAGGGGCTGTCCGTCTAACTGGAGCCCAAACCGGAGTCGTTTAAGAGTCTCCGAGGTGACCTGTCCCTCGATCCGGACAAGGTATTCTTTTTCGAGTTTTGAGTTTTCGCCAATGATCTGTCGAGCAAGGCTCCCGTCCTGAGTGAGAATCAATAGTCCTTGGGAATCAATATCCAAGCGTCCGGCAGGGGCCAGTCCTTCGAAGTGCTTTTTCCTGAGTGGACTTTGCCTGTAGAGGCTGGACTGGTTTTCAGGGCGCAGGAGGGCAGCTGCGGGGCGATAGCCCTTTTCAGCCTGACCAGATACCCAGCCCACGGGTTTGTTGATCACAAAGGTCACCAGCTCTTCAAGCTGTCGGGCTCCCTCCTTGAGCAGCTCAATCTGAGCATCTCTGGCCACCTTGGAGCCCAGCTGCGAAACCACAACTCCGTTGACTTTCACCAAGCCGCCTGCAATCAGTCGGTCCGCCTCTCGGCGTGAACAAAGCCCCTTGTCGGCCATCAGTTTGGAGAGTCGGACTTCGTCCTTCATAGATCCTCGTAGGTTGGGATAGGTTGATTTCGGTGAGCGGGCAGGGTAAGCCCCGCCGTCGGGTTTAGCAAGCAAATCTCAATTTGAGAATTGTTGTAAAGGAACTGTCTCTCCCTGAGGCGAGCTTCAATTTTTCTCGCCTCAGATTGAGAAGAGACTAAAAAAAATTTTAAGTTAAGCTCGGGGTGGGTTATTCTAAGAGATAGATAAGGGGAACGTATATGAAAAAAATGCTTCGTCAGTTAGAGATTCTTCAGTTGACCCTGTTTTTTTCAGGGGTCATTTCAGTGATCGCAGTTTTTATTTATATGTTGGTTTTTCAGTCGGCTTAAGTAAATCGGTGGCCTTAGCAATAAAGCGATTTTTTTTGGTCTCTTGAAGGGCCAATCCTTGTATATTTTTACCCCGGCTGTCCCCACGAAGGCGTCTTAAGAATTCTCTGGCCAGAAACTCCCCAGCTGTAGACGGCAACAGCTCGTTGAGGTTTTTGCCGTAAAAGGCCGAGAGAATTTTTTCTTGAACCAAATCATCCAAAATCTCCCTCTTCAGGCACAGGCCAGAGACCTCGTCAATGGCTCCTGAGTAAGTGACCTCGACAGAGTACTCGTGGCCGTGGAGCTCTTCACAGTGGCCGCTCAGCTTGTGAAGTGCGGGGAGGCTATAGCGTCGAGTCAGGTGGCAGGAAAAATTGTGCTCCTCAGAGCTTGCCATAGTCCACCCACAGGTCTTCGTTTTCGTAAAGGCGCACAGAGGTCAGTTTTGCAGGGCTTGCACCTTTTTCCAATTCCTCCTGAATCCTGCGGAAGCAAAATTTGGCCACATTTTCAGTGGTTGGCACCTCATCCTTAAAGGCTGGCACATCAAAGTTCAGGTGCCGATGGTCCAGCTCCCCCGTGACCACTTTAAGGATGGCATCGACGTCCATTAAGTTTATCACCATGCCAGTGAGGGGATCGATAGGGCCCTCTAGATAGGCCTCCAGAATGTAGTTGTGACCATGGCCATGTTCGCTATAACAGCTGCCGAAGATCTCTCGATTGGCCTCTTCACTCAAAGCAGGCTGATAGTAGCGGTGTCCGCAACTAAAGTGGGCTCGGCGAGCCAATCGGGCCCAGTCTCCACTTCCATTCCCACTCATAGGTGAATTCCTCCGTCCACGCTGAAAACGCTTCCAGTCGTCCAAGAAGAGGCCTGACTTGAGAGGAAGTAAATGGCCTCTGCAATCTCCTCAGGGCGTCCCATGCGCCCTAGGGGCTGGGCCTTGTCCATTTGCTCTCGGACCCCTGCTTGGTCGAGGAGGTGTTGATGCATGGGTGTTTCCACAAGCCCAGGGGCAACACAGTTGACTCGGACCCCATGAGGGGCCCATTCAAGAGCCAGTGCCTGAGTCCAGCTGACCATGGCGGCCTTCATGGCCGAGTAGGCGGCAGTTTGGGCCACAGGCCTTAAGCCAAGGGTTGAGGAAACATTTGTAACAGAGCCCTGAGCTCGCTTTAAAAGAGGAAACAGCTCTCGGGTCAGGCGCAGGGCACTCATCAAATTGTTTTGAAAGTGATAGAGCCAGTAGTCATCTGAACTCTGCAAAAAATCAGTTCGATCAAAGACTCCGGCGTTGTTCACCAGAGCCTGGAGTTGACCCGCCTCAGAGCTGTTGTTGAAGATCCTCTCCACTTTCTGGATGAGGTCCCTCACCGCGGCTGACTCGCTGAGGTCGCAGGGCAGAACTTCGCAGGGGCAGGAGGCCTCGGCCGCAGTGGCTTTGAGTTTATCCTCACTTCGTCCCACCAAAATCAGTCGATCATAGCCTGTTGAGAACTTAAGGGCCGTGGCTCGACCAATTCCGCTCCCTGCTCCAGTGATTAAAGCCCAGCTAAAACTTGCTTTTTCCATAGACCTCAGCCTCTATCAGATCTGGCCTGAGGATTCAAATATCTAAAGACAGACAACTGCCAAGGATAGGATTTACAATTATCGAGAGATTTCAGGCCTCGGGGGGGGTGGACCTTTAGGGGAATGACACATATTCCGATGCTCATATATGTCTATTCCCCATCTTCTTGGCTTTGCATTGCGGGTGTTTTTGATCACCACAGTCCTATCCCTGGCCTTTGTGCTTTAGGCCGCCTTTTCCTGCTTTCTCAGGTAGGCCTGATATTTTTTATCAAAGTCCTTAGGCCTTTCTCCCTGCCGATTGACCAAACCCATCTTAAACCACTCAAAGTGCTCGCTGCAAAAGTGCATTCTGGAGGGCTTTTTTCCGCAGCCTTCCACTGGGCAGCGTGTGGGCAGAGACACCACATTGCCTGCAGAGGGGTTGGGGGCAGAGTTTCCTGGTGAAGCCGACTTGTCTTTGGCCATAGCTTGTTCTCCTTCTTGCTTTTGTGTTCAGCCCCCATCAAGGGGACTTAAAGTCCCTATCGGTGAACCGGACAAAAGTCTTTAGGGCCAAAGTCAGGGTTTTGGGCCTTGCAGGTCTTTGAGGTCCAATTGGTTGAGCTCGTTGAGTCGAATTCCCATAAAATCCTGAGAAATCAACATGCTAAAGTGAATTTCTCCAAGGGGGATAAGGTGATAGCCGGTCAGTAGATACTTAAGGCCCTGGCTGCAGAGCCTCTGGCGGTCTTGGGGGGAGGCCGCTTGACGCATATCGTCTATAATTCTATCGTAAGCGGGACTGTCTAGGCGTATCAAATTCTCAGGGTGTGTGCTGTAAAAGATCTCAAGGGCGGCAAGGCAGGTGGGTCTATCCAGGGGCACGCCTCGGCGAAAAAGACTTGGAGGATGGTGCCGCAAACTCTGAGACAGCATTCCCTGTTCGATGGGTCTGAGCTCCACGTCTAAACCTAGGTTGTTTTTCCACTGGTGTTGCATCCACTCCATGCCTCGGGCCACATCATCGCCCCCCATCTTGCTGAAGTGAAGTTGGAGAGGGGGGATCTTTTGCGCCCGTTGAAGCCATTTCTGAGCCTCTTCAGGCTGAAACTCCAAGCAGGGTCTACCTCCAAGATGAGCCTCTTGCATATAAGCCGAGGGCAGTCCCGGGCAGCCCGGCAGCCCTAGGGCATGGTAGAGGGCCTTGAGTTGGGGGAAGTTGAGAGACAGGCTGAGGGCCTGGCGCAGCTCCGTCAATTGGCCAAGCTCTGGACCAAAGCCAATGTAGTCAAAGCGAGCCAGGGGCACTTGAAAAAAGTCGGCTCTGTGTCGGACCAGGGGGATGTCCGTTGTGGGAAGTCTGCGCAAAAAGTGCAGTCGACCGTGATCATAGAGCCTGCGTGCCGTGTGGTCATCCTCAACAAAGACAAAATGCACGTTGGGCCGTTTGGGATTTCCACGCAGGTAGTGAGGGTTGGAAGTCAGTTTGATCACAGCCCGCCTCGACCAATCCTGAATACGGTAAGGGCCGTTGCTGAGCAGCAGGTGAGCTTCTTCAGGTTCAGGGTAGCCTGAGGCAGACAAGGGGCTTAGAGCTGGGTGAGCCAACCGGTAGGGAAAATCTGAGTCTGGTTCCGCAAACTCAAATAAGAGCCTATGGTTAGTCTCCGCTCGCACTCCCAATTCAGAGGGGCTCATTTCGCCTGCCAAAATCTCCCGTGCGTTTTTGAGAGCTAGGAGCTGCTCGGCATGGGGTGTTCTTGTCTCGGGGTTGATCAGGCGAACAAAGGCCCGCACATAGTCCTCTGCCTTCAAAGGACTTCCATCACTCCAGGCCAAGTCGGAGCGCAGCTCGCAGCTGTAGCTCGCAAGCCCCCCTCCATCATCCTCTTGCCACTGGCAGTGGGCATCCTCAGGCTGCAGGCCCTCGTTGGCATCATAGCCCAACAGCCCTCGATAAATGTTGTTGAACAAATAGTGGCTTGCCGTATGTCCCATGGTCAAGGGATCCAGGGAAAAGGGCTCGGTAAAGAGGGAAATCTTAAAACTGACTTCAGAAGCTGCAAGCCTCGCACCGTCGCTACTGGGAAGTGAGCGTCCAGCCCAAAAAGCCGCCCCGATCCAGACAACCACCCCCACCGCAATAAAGGCCAAAAGGCGTAAAGTGAGCTTAGACATTCAGGGCTAAAATGTTGAAACTAAGGGGTTTTGTCAAATCTGTTTGTTGGGAATGCTGGGGCTTCGATGTATTTGTTGGTCATTTTGAGGCAATTCGAGGCAATTCGGGGGCAATTTGCAGGTCTATGTTTTCTCTTAAGCATTTCTGAAAACCTGCCGATGAAAACACGTGAAAAAGGGGATGTCTGTTGAGAGCTATAAATGTTAAAAAGATTTCATTGGTCTTAGGCATTTTGATGCCAATATTCTTTTTCAGGGCCACCTATGCTCAATATAATTTAGGGGCCTTTTGGCGGGCTCAGCAAGAGTCCAGCCCGCCTCTTATCATAGTTGTGGACACTCAACTTAGTACGGGGACTACTGTAACCTTCCCCTTGCGGGGCACAGTGGATGTTCAAATCAACTGGGGAGACGCTGGAGCCAATAGCTCCTGCCCTACTACTCGGAAAACCTCAGGAGAAGTTTCCTGCACCTACGCAGCAGAAGGTGTGTACACCATCAAGATTCGTGGCAGCCTCACTCGATTTGGAAATGTCGACGGTTCTTACCCCAACGCCAATAAAATTCTGCGTGTGGAAAGCTGGGGCGATCTAGGTCTCACCAGTCTTACCAGTGCTTTCTGGGGATCCTCAAATTTGATTGAAGTCGCTGAGCCTCCCGTGACCGTCACTGACATGAGCAATATGTTCCGCAGTGCGACCAATTTTAATCAGAACATTGGTGGTTGGGATACCAGCAGTGTGACCAATATGAGTAATATGTTTCAAAGCGCAACTAGCTTCAATCAAGATATTGGTGGTTGGGATACCAGCAGTGTGACCAATATGAGAGAGATGTTTCTTAGCGCGATCGCCTTCAACCAAGACATTGGAGGTTGGAGCACGGCCAATGTCACCGATATGTCGGATATGTTCCATAATGCGACTAACTTTAATCGTAACATTGGAGGTTGGAATACAAGT
>SKYF01000124.1 GCA_007128005.1 Bdellovibrionales bacterium | reverse complement strand
GTATGCTGTCCTCCAGTGATTCAGATGATGGTCTAAGAGCTGTGGGCACGAACCATATCCAAGACGGCGCTGTGACCAATGATAAGATTGCCACAGGCATTGATGCGGCTAAGATCACAGGCAATATTTCAGGCAATGCGGCGGGTTTTACTGGAGTTTTGGCAGGAGATGTGACTGGCACTCAAGCTGCGACCTCAGTTGTGGCCATTCGTGGGCGAGAGGTGGCGGCCACTGCTGTGAGTGAGGGTCAGGTTTACCGCATGGACGGCTCCAACACTTGGCAGCCGGCTTTTATGAGCTTTGCGGACCTGAGGACGTCAGGAGGCACACCCCAGATGCCAACTAGCTGTGCAGCTGGACAGACTCTGACTTGGTCTTCAGTGACGGACACCTTCACTTGCTCCAGTATTGAAGTCGCTCACACTCAGGTGACGGGATTGGGGACGATGGCGACTCAGGCCTCAGCAGACTATGTGCAGAAGGCTGGGGACACTATGACAGGAGCTCTGACTGTGGAGGATAATTTGACGGTGGATGGCGGCAATGTGCGGGTGACCTCTGGTCAGGTCTCATCAGGGCAGAACATTGTGGCCGCAGGTGCAGCAGTGGACTTCAATACGGGCAATGTGCAGGTGCTTGAAGCGCCGGGCACGGGAAGTTTGACCCTCTCCAATATGGCAGATGGGGGCGCCTACACCATTATTATTACAGATACGACATCTCGGACCTACACTTTTGGGGGCTGTGATGAGTCTCACTTTGTTCCTGAGAATGGCGATACAGAGGTTGGAAAGCAGACGGTCTACACTCTCTTGAAGGTGACCATTGGGGGCCAAGCTCACTGCTATATCTCATGGATCACTGGCTTTGGCTCGTAACTATTTTTTGGATTGGTCGGTGTTTCGGCAGTAAACGTAGCCGTTCATGCTGCCAAAATAGAGTTCGCAGCGGCAGTCGGGCCCGAGGCTTTGTCCCCGGTGGCAGGTTCTGCCAGTAAAATAGTAGAGCTCCAGATCAATAGGGTGGTGGGAGTCATGCCACCATCCGTAATCGTCATGGCAGTCGATGGGAGAGCCGTCTTCATCGAGCCAGCCAAACTCAGGATGATAATAGGCACTGTCCGGACAGACAAAGGTTTGAGGGGGAGGTCCGGGGCTCACGCCTACAGAACCTCGGCCGCCAGGCCTATCCTTGCTGCACCCAAGGGTCATAAGGTTTAAACTCAAGAGGCTCAATAGAAGAGCCCCATAGATAAAGCGCATGATCTGTCTCCTCTCCATCAACGATTTGTATTCAAATTTTGTGCCGTTCGGTTCCTCAATTGAGGCTTAAATGGGCTGGGAGGTAGGGCCCAAAAAGGTCACCGAGGGGCCCTAACTCAGCCACACTGGGACTTGTCAGCAGCAGGGCCGAACAGTATTCTCTTGGGGTGAGTGGAGATTTACCTCGACCCTTGTGGTCCTTCTTATTCCTTGCCCTTTTGAGTGGCGGAGCTGAGCCGGCCTTTGCCAGGGTCTTTGACTTCAATACTGAGAACTTTGCCGTCTACTTTCGGGGAGTTGGAGGCCTGTCCCAACTGGGGGATCAGGGCTTTGCCCGCGCCTTTGACCCGGATCTCATTGCACTTTCGGCTCCGAAAGCAAGATACAATTTTGGGGGTGAGTTGGGAACAGTCTTTTCTCTCCTGCCCCAGGTCAACTTGCGTCTCGGCCTTGAGGTTATGCAGACAAAGGCGGCAAAGGAGGCTTCTGGATTGAGCGCTTCCGATGTGGAGCTCTTTGAGCTGAACAGTGAGGTCTTTGTCTGGCATCCCAATGCCATGATTGAGATCATGGTCCATGTTCAGCCGAGATCTAGATTCCTTTTACTGGGGGGAGTGGGGTGGAGCACGGCTCATCTCACCAATGAGTTTTCTATGACTTCAGCGGGAACTGCTCAGTTGGGAAAAGACAGCTACTCTGAGAAGGCATCACAGGCCTTGATGTCCTGGCAGGCGGGGGCGGCCATGGAGCTTCACTTTACCGACACATCGACCCTTCACTTAGAGGGGGGCTACCGGGAAATGGTCTTTTCTCAGCTCACTCACAAATTGGCAGTGGATAGTCTGGCTCAGGACTCAATGGCGAAGGGGGATCGCCTGCTCAATTTTGATGATAGTCAACGGCCTTTGAATATGGGCGGCCTTTATTTGGCTTTGAGCTTTCGCTTTTACGTAAGATTTTTGTAAAGGCCATCAATAATATCTTTGTATCTCTCATCACAGACACTGCGCTTGACCTTTAGGCTTGGGGTCAGCTCTCCGCGCTCAATGGAAAAATCATGGGAAAGAACGGCAAACTTTTTAATGCTCTCATAGCTGGCCAGTTGGCTATTGGCCCGGTCCACAGCTGCAGCGATCTGCTCGTGGATTTTGGGGTGCTGGGACAGGGCCTCAAAGTTCTGAAAAGAGATGTTCTGTTCGCGGGCAAAAGCAGCTGCAGTGGGCTCATTTAAGGTGATCAAGGCGATGACAAACTTTCTTTTGTCTCCGTGAATGAGGACATTGCCAATCAATGGGTTGAGTTTCAGTAGACCTTCGAGCTTTTGTGGAGCGACGTATTTTCCGCCGGATGTCTTGATCAGGTCCTTTTTTCTATCAGTGATGCGTAAAAAGCCGTCGGGACTGAGTTCTCCCACATCCCCAGTGGCGAGAAAGCCTTCGGAGTCTATAACCTGAGACGTGGCCTCTGGCAGACCGTAATATTCAGTCATGACCTTCTGGCTGCGGACCAAAATTTCGCCGTCTTCGGCAATGCGGATCTCCACGTCCCCAATTGCTTTGCCCACTGTTCCAAATCGGTAGGCAAAGGGAGTGTTGACCGTGATTGCCGCTGTGGTTTCAGTGAGACCATAGCCTTCCAGAATAAGAACCCCACAGGCATGAAAAAATTCAGCCAGAGCGGGATTGAGGGGGGCTCCTCCACAGACAGCAAAGCGCAGTCTTCCACCAAAAGCCTCCACTACCGACTTTAGAATCCACTTTTCTGCGGCCAATTGGAGAGGGAGTTGGTAAAGAGGCAGAGGGGTCCTTTCCATCTTGTAACGACTGGAGCTTTTGCCCAACTTCAGAGCCTGTTGAAAGAGATGCTTTTCCCAAGGCGGGCGATTTTGAATCTGTGCTGACACTGTCGAATGGATTTTTTCGAAAATTCTTGGCACCGCCACAAGAATTGTGGGCTTGATCTCATTGAGATTGGCCCGCAGTCGCTCAATGCTTTCCGCAAAAGCTAAGGTGTACCCCCAATAGATACTCCCCCAGTGCTCAACTCTGCCCAAAACATGGGCTAGGGGCAGAAAAGTTAGGCTCACGTCTTTTTCGTCCACTCCCATGCTGGCAAAGGCGTCGGAAACTTCACTCATAATCTGGGCGTGAGTGAGAACGACTCCTTTGGGAGAACCCGTGGTTCCCGAAGTGTAGATAATGGTCGCTGTGACATGAGTCTGTAATCCATCAATATGAGCTTTTAAGTTAAAGTTTTTGTCCTCACCTTTTGGGTCCTCTTTGAGAAGAGTCTGCAATCCGACAGCCTTTTGGGGAAAATTGTCTGTGGTTCCGCACTCAAAAAGAATGATGTGTTCAACAAACTCAGCCTTTGAATTTAAACCCAGCCACTTGTCGAGCTGCCTGCGATCCTCAAGAACAAGAACCTTAGGCTTACAGTCATCCAGAATGTAGCTGAGATCTTGAGGGGTGGTACTCTCGTAGATGGGCACTGTGATCGCTCCCAGGCTCATGGTGGCCATATCAAAAAGAGTCCACTCATATCGAGAGCAGGACATGATGGCCAGACGGTCTCCGGCCTTCAGCCCCTTTTGGGAGAGCGCGGCAGCCAGAGCTTGGACTTGTGCGAAATACTCGGTCCAATTCAAGCTATTCCAAACACCTCGATGCTTAAATTTGAGAGCTGATTGCTTAAAATTGCGAGACTGTGCTTCAATCAGATGATGGCAGATGGTCGTGTTCATAGGTCTGATTGTTCAATTCAAAGGGTGTTTTTTCAACGTTTTTTCGAGCCTTTTACTGCCCAGAAGGCTGCCTTGAGTCTGATGTCCTCAAATCTAAGATCACAGAGTGGTGTTGATTTTGTCCAACCTTCACTGTCTGTCGGGATTGTCTCTGTGTGATGGTGTTGACAGCAACTATTTCCAGATCGGTATTTGCCGGAACTGACCGACGTCTAATGGGGAGGCGTTCGCCGACCAGTTCGACCCCATTGATATAGAGACGGACATTGACAGGTGGCCGGACATCGATATCCAAAAAAGCAATCACCGCGGGCTGTAATGTCGCATTGAGGCTGGTGGGCTCTCCGGGTAAAAGCTGGTGTGTGCTCTCATAATCGACATAGCCGACCCTTCTGAGAGTCACAGTAAACTCCCCCTTGGGAGGTACTGAGACTTTGGCTGGGGTGGCTAACCCTGTGGGTGTGCCATTGATGAGAATATCGGCCCCGGAGGGAGAGCTATTGATCACAAATTCCCTGGCCTCTAGGCCGGGCTTGGGTTCCCTAGGAGCTTTTGGTTCGGCAGATGGAGGAGTGGTAGGGATGCTAGGCTCCTCAGGTGCTTTCACCGAAAGATCTGAGCGGTCACTGATTCCCATGATCTCATGGAAGGGGCGAATATAGGTGTCCAATTGGGCCACTATCGGTTGCATGGGAGCGGGCGCCAGGTGTGCGGCCAGGGTGTATATAGTAACAGCTGCCAATGCAAGGGCGACCAGCTGCCCAAGACTGAAACCCCCTTGCTTGGGACTTTTTGCCTTTGAGGTTGTAGCCTTGCCTTTAGGGGCTAAGATATTTCCAGCTGAGCGAAGGATAGGAGTTCCAAGACCTTGAGTGGAGGGTTTGATTTGGTCAATTTTATGCAGAAGGGACTGGGAGAGAGCATTGTGATCTAAAACAGTTTTGCCTGTGCCACTGGTGTCTTGTTGTTCGTCATCAGGTCCAGATGCAGGGCTTGAGGCCTGTGAGGCAGCTTTTGACGGCTCACTGTCTACAAGATGTTGAGTGGAATAGCTCGGCACAGTTTTGTCGTCTTCCATTTCATCAGATTGACTGAGGGTGAAATCGATATTTGACTCAGTAAAAGTGTTTTCATTAGGGCTTTTGTCTTTAAAGTTGAGGGACAATGAGGGAATGGAGGACGTGTCTTTCAGAGCATCAGAGCTCTTTGAGAACTCACTTGAGGTCATGGAAGAACTGGTAAGAAGTGAGCTGGTTTGAGTGCCTCTTAAGGCCTCATCATCAAGGCTGCTAGATTGCAGTTTTGACTTTCCGTCGCCCGAAGTGGAACCATGGATTTGAATTTGAGAGTAATCCACCAAACGTTTTCTGGTGTTGAGAATCTCATCTGCAAAAAGTGTTTTAATAAATACTGCGAAATCATGAGATGAAAAGTCGGGGTACTGTCGATTTAAAAAACGATTAAGGTCTCGGTAGAAGGCTGCTGCATTTTGATAGCGCAGGTTGCGGTCTCGAGCTAAGGCTTTCTGAGTGATTCTCTCCAGTTCATTGGGGATGTTAGGATTGATTTTTTTGAGAGAAGGAATCTGGCAGTCGCGAATTTTTCGCAAAGTATTGATCTCATTGTTGGCCAAAAAGAGTCTATCATTGGCCAGAAGCTCCCAGAGGATAATTCCCAAGGAGAAAATATCCGTTCTGGGATCTACTTTTTGTCCTTCGGCCTGCTCAGGACTCATATAGCCAAATTTTCCCTTGAGTGTGCCTGTGCGAGTCGTCTCCAGCTGGATTTCAGCCTTGGCAATACCGAAGTCCACAACCTTTACTTCACCTTCAAAGCTGATCATGACATTTTGGGGGCTCATATCCCTATGAGTGATATTTAAGGGTTTTCCTGTGGTTCCGTTGATGGAGCGATGGGCGTGATCGAGGCCCGCAGCCACTTCTCTGATCACAAAAACGATTTGGTCAATTCCGAGCTTGGCATTGCCTTTTTTCACTTTATTGAGGATTTGTCGTAGGTTTCGCCCCTCAACATAATCCATGACAATAAAAAACTGGTTGTTTTGGGTGCCAAATTCATGAAGGGAGACAATGTTGCTGTGACTGAGGTTGATAGCGATCTTTGCCTCATCTTTAAACATCTCAATGAACTCTTCAGCTTCGGCGTACTGAGGAAGAATTCTTTTGATGGCAACAAACTTACCGATTCCGCCGGCTCCTGTGGCTCGAGCAAGGAAAACCTCAGCCATCCCACCGGTGGCGAGCTTTTCCAGTAAAAGGTACTTGCCAAAATATTCAAATGGATTGCTCATCTTATTGAACTCTTCGGCAGACCCCGCTCTGACCTTGATAGTTCTCGATAATCTGTACTAAGGTAGGGGTCTATGAAGTGGATCGGCTTAACGGGTAATATGGGTTCGGGAAAAAGCGCTGTCGGGGAAATTCTTAAGAATTTCGGCTATCCGGTGGTCAGTGCGGATCTCTTGGCTCGGGAGGCGGTAAAAAGGCAGGGGCCCGCATGGCAGAAGCTGGTGGATTGTTTTGGAGAGGGGATCTTAAGTCCAGATGGGGAAATTGATCGCAGGGCTCTAGGGGACACAGTGTTTTCAAACCCCAAAAAGCTAAAAGATCTCGAAGCCATAGTGCATCCCAGGGTGAGGGAGCTCAGTCGGGACAGACGTCAAAGCCTGGAAAGCCAGGGGCATAGGCTGGCCTTTTACGATGTGCCGCTTTTATTTGAAAAAGGGCTTGAGGGAGAGTTTGACTTTATTGTTCTGGTCGTAAGTCCGGAAGCTCAGCAGATAGAAAGACTGAGGTTGCGGGATGGGCTGACTGAGGCCCAGATTCGCAGTCGGTGGTCGGCTCAGTGGCCAGCGGAGAAAAAAACAGACAAAGTTGGTTTTGTTATAAAAAATGATGGTGACTTTAACTATTTAGAGGCCCAAGTCCGAGAGCTTGTTCGGCAATTGGGGGGCTAGGGGCGAGAGATTCCATGGGCTTTACCAGGCCCAGGAGTAGCCAAAAGTCAGATGGGCTAAGAGTTCGCCTGGACCGGCAGCTAGGCTCAAATCCATGCGGAAGCTTGTCGGGGCTTTCAGGAGGTCCTCAAAGCCAAAACCGGCTCTGAGCAGATAGTTGTCAAAGTTCAAAAATCCAATGAGTTGCTGTTCAGCTTTAGGTCTGTGGGCGAATCCAAGGGAGATATGAGGTCTGTAGGACTGCCGCTGTCGGAAGGTTGTGCTGCGACTGAGGTGCAGCAGGGTTTTCCCAGAGGAGTAGGTTTCAAGGCCGACCTGCAGGTGGGGGGAGTAGGCTCTTGGAAAGTCATAGGTCAAACTCCCAAGCCAGATAAAATTCTCCGGGCTGCTGTGCTCCGGGTCAAATGCGAACCCCAATTGCAGGGCCAACCTCTGTTGATAGAAGTGGTAGGCAGATAGGGTGGATTCAGTTTCTGAGTTGAGTAGGGTTGCCGAACTCGGTTGAGGCTGCGAAATAAACATCCCCCTGTCTTCAAGGTAGGACTGGGATAAGACAGGTTGAGCTACAAAACACAGAGCAACTAAAATGGCCCCAACATTTTTCATTAAAATAGTATACCCAAGTCTGTGATTAGAACATAGACTTTTACTGAGATGAATAGGGGGTGTTTTTTATGAGATTTGATTTTCGTTGCCTTTCACAGTTTTTGGGTCTGGCTTATTTGAGTGTGGCAGCACCGCTTTTGTTTTTTGGGTCCGCAGCCTCTGCCTCTAAGCCACTGAGCTTTTCTATCCACCAGGAGTATTTGAGCACCCGAGCCATGGGCATGGGCAATGCCTTTACGGCTATCGCTGACGATCACAGTGTGCTGTTTTACAATCCTGCCGCCCTTGCTCGTCGCGACAGGGGCAATATGCACTTTTTTATTCGCGGTGGGGTGGACTCCGGTCTTCTTGATTTTATCAGTGAGGTTGGCGAGGCTTCCGATGGGGGAGGCACTGAATCTGAGAAAATCAACCGAATCACAGAGCTGATTGAGAGTAAGTATGGCTCGCATTTTGGCAACCGCTTGGCAACCCTCGGAGGCTTCTGGGTGCGGCCAAATTGGGGAATGGCCTTTATCCCTATGGATTTGTCTTTGGACTTAGGAATCGATCAGCAAGTGGGACCGATGATCAATGCGATTGCCTATGCAGACAGCACTTTTGCCTATGGCTACGGGCAAAATGTGGATTGGCTTGGGGCCAACCACCCACTTTCTGTGGGAGTCACAGCCAAGGCCGTGCATCGAGTCTATATTGGTGAGGCGGTTTCGGTAGCCAATTTGGCCGGCGGAGGGGATGTCTTTGATGACGATCTGGCCAAGGAGGGAATGACTTTTGATGCGGACATTGGGTTGATGTACAGTCCCCCAATTCCTGAGTCGGGGATGTTTAGCTTTTTAAAGCACATGAAACCGACCTTTGCTGTGGTGATTCGAAATGCTCTGGACTATGGCTTCCCGATCAATCTAGGCTTGTTGGATGGATCTGGAGAGCCACCGCCTCTGCAGAGGAGGCTCGACCTGGGCTCAGCCTACCAGCTTCCTCAAGTTTGGGTGTTCGACCCCCACTTGGCTTTGGACTTAAGAGACATTGGTCATGAGAATTGGAGCTTTGGTAAGGGGTTGCACGTTGGAGCAGAGTTTTACTGGACAATGTTCAATTGGTGGAAGGGGCATTGGTCAGCGGGTTTCAATCAGGGGTATTGGTCGGCTGGAGTGGGAGCCCGTATGGCGGTCTTTCAATTTGACCT
>SKYF01000013.1 GCA_007128005.1 Bdellovibrionales bacterium | reverse complement strand
TTGTTAGGCGGCAACCACTGTTTAACGAGAGTCAGGTAGATCAAAAATTCTGGCCAACCCCTCCTGCCAGTAAAGGCACTGCACGCCATCAATAACAGCTGAAGTTTTGGCATTTGAAAGCCAATAAAGGGGCGCTCCCTTAAACTCACTGCCAATCTTGCGGAAAGCCGCGATCTTGTCTTTTGAAGGCAATTGAGTCGTAGATTTCATTTCGATTAAGATCGGAGCCCCTCTGGGTTTTTCTAGAATTAGATCTATTTCCACATCATTTTTAGTTCGCAAATACGAAAAACGATAACGCTTTTCCAGCGCTGCCGAGATATTGAAAAACTCATTAACCAAGAAGGTTTCAAAAAGATTCCCGTACTCGTAAGTGGAGGGGTGAAGTGGTTCGCCCGCCAAGTTTGTCAAAGCCCGCACAACTCCCGTATCAAAGAAGTAAAATTTGCTTTTTTTGCTTTGCCGTTTTCGGATTGAAGTTTCAAAGGGTTCCAGATACCGCCCAATAAGAGTATCTGTGAAGATCTCAAAATGCCGCTCAGCTTGAGAGTGACGAACCCCAGAATCCCGCTCAATGGCAGCGAAATTTATAATCTTGGCGTTGGCCTGGGCCGCAGTTACGAGAACTCTACGGAAGGGGTCTAGATTGCGAACCAACTGTTCGGCGGCCACCTCCTCCTTCAAATACGTTTGCACATAAGAATAAAGTGAGCGAACGCGATCGGCCTCTTCCCTCAGTTCCGTCCACAAGCGCGGCAATAATCCTGTGGAAAGCGCCTGTTGCAGATGAAATTGATCTTTCAGTTCAAATGAAGAAAATGGCGCAAGCTCATAGGATGCGGCCCTTCCAGCCAAAAGATTGGCACCCCCTCGTTTAAGTTTGCGCGCACTAGAGCCCGTCAGTGCAAATCGTACATGATGTTTTTCAATAATTCTGTGGACGACATCCAACAGGTTTGGAATTTTCTGAATCTCGTCGATAACAATCCATTTTGGCTTATTCACCTTCCATAGGTCTAACAAAGAGTCCGGATTCTGGATGAGTTCAAACTCCACCCGCTGTTCTAAAAGATCAATCCACAAAGGGTTTTCTTTTTTAAAGAGCTGCTGTAAAAGTGTGGATTTGCCGCATCCACGCGGACCAAACAGAAAAAAACTTTGTGATTTCGATATTCTAGATAATCTTTCTATCATATGCGCAAATTGTCCGCCATTTTGCGCATATATGCAAGAAACTATTTTGTTCCGGCCACTGGGCGCTAAACTCTTTCCAGGCGAGCGTATTTGGCGACAAACTTCTTGGCGGTGCGGTCGGCAAACATCACGCTGACTTTTTGCAGCTCCCCGCTGCCCTCGACTTGGTAAATGGAGCCGACACCAAAGGTGGGATGGCGAACACGCATGCCCTTTTTAAAGCTCACAGCTTCGTCGCTAAAGTCCTCGTAATTGGGCATGGCTTGGGCAAAGTCTTCGGAGGCCGCAGAGCGGGAGCGCCCCCCTGGGGCAGCCAGGGTCTCATCGCTGGCGGAGCCACGAAAGCGATCCACAAAAGAGGGGCGTCTGACGGCACTCAGGCGCAGAGTGAGGTCTTCGGGGATTTCATCCAGAAACCGAGAAGGGGGATGGCTCTGCTCCTGACCCCACACTCGTCTTGAGCGGGCGTAGGTCATAAATAATCTCTCCCGTGCTCGGGTCATGCCCACATAGCACAGCCTGCGCTCTTCTTCCAGGGACTCAGGGTCTGAAGGGTCATAGCTGCGGCTTGAGGGAAATAAACCCTCTTCCAGTCCGACCATAAACACCACGGGAAACTCCAGGCCCTTGGAGATATGCAGAGTCATCAAGGTCACAAAGTTGTCCTCATCTTGCATGCGGTCCACATCTGAAATCAGGGCGATTTCCTCAAGAAAACTCTGCAAGTTGGCCTCTTCGCCTCTTTCCTGTTCAAACTGGCGGATGGCGTTGTCAAGTTCCTCGAGGTTGTCGATACGGGCCAAAGACTCAGGGGTATTTTCCTCCTTGAGGCGCAAGACGTACTCCGTGCGATCCAAGACCTGATGGTAGATCTCCGAGGCCTTAAGCCCCTGGCAATCTGCCCTTAAAAGGTCCAACAGATTGCGGAAGGCGACAAGTTTTTTAGCTGCACCTGAGTGGACCAGGCGTTGCTCGGCCACTGACAAAACGGCCTCATAAAAGCTCAAGTTGCTGTCGATGGAGTGCTGTTCAATGCGCTCAACAGTGGTCTTGCCGATACCGCGGGCGGGGGTGTTGATGATGCGCTTGAGAGAGACCTCGTCAGCGGGGTTCATGATCACTTTCAAGTAAGCCAAAACGTCTTTGATCTCCATGCGCTCATAGAATTTCATTCCCCCAACAATCTTATAGGGCAGGGAGTGGCTGCGGAGCAGGTCTTCGAGAACTCGAGACTGGGCGTTGGTACGATAAAAGATGGCAAAATCCTTAAACTGATAGGGGTTGTCCTTCATCAGGTCCTCAATGCTCCGGACCACAAAGCGAGCCTCTTCGTACTCGTTCATCTCCTCACGAAGGATGATCTTTTCCCCGGGTGGGTTGTCGGTGCGCAGAACCTTTTCCTTGCGTTGACTGTTGTGGCTAATGAGTTTGGAGGAGGCATTGACGATGGTCTGTGTGGAGCGGTAGTTGGTCTCAAGCTTAATGACCTTGCCCTCAGGAAAGTCCTTCTCAAAGGTGAGGATATTGCTGATATCCGCCCCCCGCCAGCTGTAGATGGACTGGTCTTCATCTCCCACAACGCAGAGGTTGCGGTGTTCCTTGGCCAGCATCTGCACCAAGAGGTACTGAATGTGGTTGGTGTCCTGGTACTCGTCCACCATGATGTAGCGAAATTGCTGTTGATACTTGTTGAGAATTTCTGGGTAGACTCGGAAGAGCTCATAGGTCTTAAATAGCAGATCGCCAAAATCGAGTGAGTTCGCTTTGCGCATCTCAGTTTCATAGAGGCTGTAAACTTGAATGGCCTTTTCATCCATCAGGTTAAAGCTCGCTCTTTTGAGTAAATCCTCAGGGGCCAAGCCCAACCTCTTGGCCTCGTTGATACGCGACTGAAAGGACTTGGGGGGATAGATCTTGTCGTTGATATTGAGCTGATTGAGGACCTTTTTGACCATGCTCAACTGGTCAGAGTCATCGTAGATGGCAAAAAAGGGCTGATAGTCCAAGAGATGAATATCTTGGCGCAGGATTCGGGCACAGAGGGCATGAAAGGTGTTGATCCACAGCTGGCTGTAGATGGGCACTCCCAAAGAGGACAAGATATTTAAAATTCTGTGCTCCATCTCTTTGGCCGCTTTGTTGGTAAAGGTCACGGCCAGTATCTCATGGGGGGTGGCCAGTCCCTGGGCCACCAAGTTCGCCAGCCGATGGGTCAGAACCCGAGTCTTTCCAGAGCCTGCACCGGCAAGTACGAGCACCGGGCCCTCGAGTTGTTCCACGGCCTCGATTTGGCTGGGGTTTAAGTTTTGTATAAGATTTAGACGCTGGGGGGTGGCGCCTTGAGGTTCCGAGCTATTCAACATGAAGCTGTCCTAAAAATTTTAGAGTCTTTTGGAAAAAGCCTTTTATTCACCTAAGCCCTCTGATATACCTTTATTTCGCTTTGAGTCATCAAGTCGCAGTGCATTTTTTAGAGTATGTTTAGAAGTATGTTTAGAGGAATGATGGGGCTATATCAAAACAATCCTATTTTTAGCCATTTAGCCCCTGCGACTGCTCTGACCCTTGCCGCTCTGGCCCTGACCCTATTTTTGGTGGGCTGTGGAGACAGAGCAGATAGTGAATCCGCCCATGAGTTTTTGCTCCCCTGGCCTGTGGCCGATAGTGCTGAGGGCGAGTATCGCCTGCAAAGGGTTCAGGTAAAGGGCCTGGAAGACCCAGGCCGACTGAGGGGAAGTCGAGCTGAGATCCTGTCCCAGGTTCAGGGTTTTCACAGCGGCCGAATGTCGGGTCGGCTGGCTGAACCCCGCTTGGCTCAGAAAGATGGGCTCTGGGTGCCTAAGGACGATCGCAGTTCCATGGCTGTGGCTCTCTATGCTCATTTGGACCGCCTGGTTCGGTTGGATGAGGTTTTAACCCCCAGTCGACACCTGCGCAGACCCCGGCAGGCGGCTTTTGAGCTTAAGGTGCAAGGGGGGCGGTACAACCAAGCTGTGTACCAGCCCAAAATCGATGCCATTTACTTTAGCCCCTATCGCATGGAGGGCCTCTCATTGGCGGTCAATGGAGGGGTGATTGCCCACGAGCATTTTCATGCCCACTTCAATGAGTTTATTATAAAGCCATTATTGACTCAGCACCGCCAAGAGAATTTACCTCGGCTCAATTCAAGTGGGGCCTTGGCTTTAAGAACTCCAGCAGATCACAACTGGGCACTTCTGCGGGCTTGGAACGAGGGGTTGGCGGATTTCTGGGCCTATATCTAT
This sequence comes from Bdellovibrionales bacterium, assembly GCA_007128005.1. Lineage (GTDB taxonomy): Bacteria > Bdellovibrionota > Bdellovibrionia > Bdellovibrionales > UBA1609 > SKYF01. Next base: position 21,485 of record SKYF01000013.1, on the reverse strand, counting down.
GGGGAAGGCAGTCCTTTTTTAGGCCAGAGTCTGATGGGTATGAGTGCCTGTCGAATTGGGGGGCCGGCGCGAGGGGGTCAGGGGCTGCAGGTGATTATTCCAGGAAAGGTGCAGCCCAGATTTTTTCATCCGAGGGAAAAGCTGACTCAGGAGCCTCAGACGCTGATCACCTCTTGTGACCTCTACAGTTTGGGCTCTCGCTTCACTCGTCTTTTGCAGAGCCTAGCTGAGCTCAATGCCGTTCAGCGCCCAGCCGCCCATGGAGGCCAAGTTCTGACCCACTACCAGGCCATGGGGGCTTTGATCCTTGAAAAACTTCCCCAAGTCTATCGAAGTTTGGGGCCCAGTTTTGCCCAGGCCGAGTGGGATCCTGCTGAACTTTTGGTTTTGTTCTTTCAAGACGAAGACCTGAGTCGAGAGTCCTGCTTCCTGCTGAATCAGGCTTTGGACTGGGATCCTGAGCGCAGAGAAATGCTTCAGGAAGTCTGCCCGAGCGAAACCCTTGAGGTGACAGATTGAGGGCAGGGCTCTTAGCCTTTCTGGCCAGTTTGTTTGTTATGAGTTCAGCCCAGGCAAAAATGGGTCTGGGCTTGGGAGTTTCTGGGGCATGGCGGACAGAGAGAACAATGCTGGTTGAATCTGAGTCCCAGGTGGACTTTGACTCCGTCTTGGGGAGCAGCCTATTTTATCGCCTGGGTCAGTTTCGTTTTTTTTATGAACACAGCCGTTATTCCAGACAGAGTGCCTCAGGAAACCTTTCCGTCAAACAGGAGACTGCTCAGAATCAGTTGGGTTTGCGGTATGGCCTCTTGGATTCAAAGTGGGGCAGTCCCTTTTTTGGGCTGACTGCAGGCTTTGGGCAGCACAAGATCACCACAGTTTTGGCTGCCGAGGCCTCTGAGCTAAAATCCAATTCCTTCTTTTTGTGGGGTGCTGAAGTGGGCTATGAGGTCTCTTTATGGAGGGGTCTATTTGCAGATCTGGCCCTGCGGCTCAGTTACCCGCAGAACCAGGATGTTGCAACTCAGGTTCAATTTCAGGTCGGATACATTTGGCACTTTTACTGAGTGATCTTTTGTACGATGGCTGCTGAGATATTGGCCTCTTTCATTAGCTCCACTCGAAAATTATTGGCCGAGCGATGGTTATTGAACAGGCCCACACTCACGCGATACCAAGTTTTGCCATTGACTTCAGCAGGCACATAAAAAGAGCTCCAGCCTGCGCTCTGAAGTTGTGCTGCGTGATTTTTGGCCTCTTCCTCATTTGCATAGGATGCCACCTGAACAGTGAACTTGCCTACAGCGCTGGAAGCCACGGCCGGTAAGACGGTGTCAGGCTTTCGTTCTGCTGGAGCAGTAGCTTTCTCGGGAGCTGGAGGCTGTCCCTGGGCCACGCGCTCGGCGGCCTGAGGGGGTGCAGAGGCCGGAGCTCTGGGCTCAACAACTCGTCTGTAGCCTTCGGCCTCTGGGGCGTCTCCCTCCGCAGAGGGAGTGGCCTGTGACGGAGCCGAAGCAATGCCTCGATCTTTGCGCTCGGCCTCAACGAACTCAGCCGTCAACTGGGCGAGCTCCTCTTCAGTGAGCCCCTGATGGGTTTGACCTTGGCTGGCTACTGAGCGGGGCATGGAATAGTCCTCAAGCAGAGCCATCTTTTGGTGTTCACTGTCGCTGACTTGCTTTCCCACGTATGTTCCTACTGAAAACGAGAGAAGAGCGATAAATACCATCAGCACCATCTTCACAATTGTGTCAGCAGCACTGCTGCCTGATTTTTTGGCCATGAAAAGTCCCTCCTGGATTTATTTGATACTACAGGCAACCTTGGGACCGGGTCAATCTGTCAAACTCTTGACAAGGGCTCTGGGTCGAGGTTCACAGTAGGCATGTCGAAAAAGCCCACTGAGTTACTGGATTTGAGTCGAGCCCTCGACACGGCAAAGGAAGCCGCAAGACAGGGGCGACGTCTGCTCCTAGACTATTTTGGTCAACTTAAACAAGTGCAGGAAAAACATCTAGCCGGGCTCGTCTCCGAAGCTGATGTCTGCAGTGAAGAGGCAATGAAACGGATTCTTCTCGGTGATTTTCCTCAGTGGGAGTTTCTTGGCGAGGAGGAGAGTTTTTCAACGAGTCCAGAATCATCTGGCGAGGTTTTGAGATCTAGAGCAACTGAGAATCCGTGTTGGGTGGTGGATCCCTTGGATGGGACGACAAACTATGTGCATGGCTTTCCGATTTTTTGCATCAGCATTGGCCTCGAATGGCATGGTGAACTTTTATTGGGCTTAGTGGATGTGCCCCTCTTGGATAAGACCTATTGGGCCACGCAAGGGGGTGGCAGCTTTGTCAATGGGGAACCTATCCGGGTGAGTCAGCGTGCTATCTTAAAGGACTCTCTTTTAGCGACAGGATTTTTTTCCCAGAACAAGCCGGCCTTGACTGAACAGCTAAAGATCTTTTCCGCAGTTGTAGCTGAATGTAGAGGAGTGCGCAGAGCCGGAGCTGCGGCCTATGATCTATGTCTCGTGGCAGAGGGCGTATTTGACGGTTTTTGGGAGAAAAATCTCAAGCCTTGGGATACTGCGGCTGGGGCTTTGCTTGTCAAAGAGTCCGGTGGGCGGGTGTCCACCTACTCTGGCGACACTTACAGCATTTATGGAAACAGCATCCTGGCCACCAACTCCCTAGTTCATGACTCCCTTCTAGGCGCCATTCGCAAGTCGAGTCCTAAGTCCTAGGCCCTGTCAAATTCCGTTTGAGACCAGGGGTGGTCTTGTCAAAATCTGCCAGGTCCTTCTGAGGAGTTGAGCTGTTCAAATCCAATTTGAGGACAGCAGAGACAAGTTCCCTAAAGCATCACAATCCTTGGTCTGGTTGGCATCAGAGTTGCTTTGTAAAGAGTGAGCAGGGTCTGCTTCAAGGAGGAAAACATGGCAGAGGGTAACGCAGCTCCTCAGGGCGGGGGAGAAAGTGCAAGGCCAGCAGCTCAGGGACAAAAACCAACGCTTTTCATTGCCTTGGCAATCGTCAACATGTTGGTAGTGCTAGGAGTTGGCGTGATGCTTTACTTGGGTAAAAAAGCTCAAGATGAAAAGTTGGATATAGAAGAGATTATTCGGGGAGAGGAGGCCAATCTCCAGGATGATCGAATGCGCTCCGCCGGTGTGGGGACTCTGGTTCCCCTTGAGACCTTTCTTGTCAATTTGGCCGGCAGTCGAGGAAGAAACCTTGCCAAAGTGAATATGGAACTTGAGGTCAACAATGCTGAGGTCCAACTCGAAGTTGATCGGCTCAAACCCAAAATCAGGGACATGATCATTATTATTTTGTCTGGAAAAACTTTTGCGGAGGTCTCAACCAGAGAGGGCAAGGACAACCTGCGAGAAGAGATCAGAGACCAGGTGAATTTGTTTTTGACCCAGGGACAGATAGTGAATGTCTATTTTACGGAGTTTATTTTCAACTAGGTTCGGTTGAAGCTCATGAAAGAGAGAAGAGAGAAATGAGTCAGGTTCTTTCCCAAAGCGAAGTTGATGCCCTATTAGCAGCCGTCTCTGAGGGTGAGCTGGCGGCTGGTGAGGATGGCGCAGAAGGGGGTGGCGCAGGAGGTGGAGGCCCCAAAGATGATCGAGTGGTGGTGTCCTATGATCTCACCAGTCAGGACCGGATCATTCGCGGCCGCTTGCCTCAACTCGATGTCATTTATGAGCGGTTTATGCGCTCGTTCAGGGTATCCCTTTCTTCAGCCCTGCGGAAAATTGCCTCCCTCAACCATGCCAGTACCGATTTTTTAAAGTTTGGAGAATTCATCAACACCCTCCCTATGCCCACCTGTATGAGTGTCTTAAGATTCAACGCTCTTAGGGGCTCGGCTCTGTTGGTCATTGAGAGCAAATTGGCCTACGCACTGGTGGATAACTTTTTTGGTGGGGCCGATAGACCCTATACTAAAATTGAAGGCAAGGACTTTACTCCCATCGAATTGTCGATTGTGAGGAAGGTGGTCCAGTTGGCAATTGATGACTTGGAAGAGGCTTGGGCTTCTGTTGAAAAAATAGATGCCTCCTTTGTACGGACGGAAATTAACCCCCAGTTTGTAGGTATTGTCCCTCCCACGGATATTGTGATTGCCTCAACTTTTGACGTAGAGCTTGAGAATGCCAACGGGACTATCACATTAGTGATCCCCTATTCAACCATTGAGCCTATTAAACAGAAGTTGTCGAGTGGATTCCAAGTGGAGTCTGATCAGACGGACAAGTCCCTCTGGACGTCTATTATCAGAGCGCAGCTCCTGGAAACCGAAGTGGATATAAAAGTCAATCTGGGAGAGACGACGATCAGCCTTCAAGATCTTATGGAGATGAAGTCCGGGGATGTGATTCCATTGGATCAGGATGCAACAGGGGAATTTGATATTCAGGTTGAGGGTGTCAAAAAATTTAAGGCCTATCATGGAATTCACCACGGGACAGTTGCGGTGCAAATTAACAGTAAAATTGTCAAATAGTCACTGAGAAGAGGGGTATACAATGTCAGAAGATAGCTCAAATTTAGCAAGTAACCTTGAAGCCCTTGAGGAAGAGGTCTCTGCGGAGCAGCCTGCAGAATCTGAGGCTCCTCCAGCCTACAATGACAATTCTGCCGGGGCAGAGGATAACTCTGATCGAAATCTCAAGATGATTTTAGATATCCCTCTAAAAGTCACAGTGGAGCTCGGAAGAACCAAGATGTTGGTCAGTGATCTACTCAATCTCGGACAGGGCAGTGTCATTGAACTGAGTAAACTTGCCGGAGAGCCCATGGAAATACTCGTCAATGAGAAGCTGGTCGCAAGAGGTGAGGCCGTGGTGGTGAATGAAAAATTTGGAGTGCGTCTAACGGACATCATTTCCCCAAGCGAGAGAGTGGAGCAGTTAAAATGAAGGGGCAACTGATTTTTTTGAGCTTATGGCTTGTCTTTTGGGGCTGGAGTGTGGCTGCAGAGGAGCCATCAACGAACTTTCCTCCTCCCATCGATTTGGAGAGAGAGCTTGAGTCTCTGATTGACCTTCGCGATGAGGAGTTTGAAGCTTCCCTGCGCGCTGCCGAGGAGGATATCCCTGTTCTCACGGGAAGGACAGAGACCGGACCAGTTGAGAGTTCCACTTACGGCCGACTCCTCGTGAGTCTTCTTATTGTTCTTGGAGTGGCCCTGGGCTTGGTGGTTGCATCCAGACGATGGATCAGTCGCGCGCAAAGGGACGAATCATTGGCGAGAGTGAGACTTATTACCCAGCTCCATTTGGGTCCAAAACGAAGTGTCGCTATTATCAATGTCGCCGGGGAATCCCTGCTTATTGGGGTTACAGACCACAACATTTCCCTGTTGCGTAACCTCTCTCTTTTAGATGAGGAGATACCTGATTCGGTCCCTAGGGACTTTGACCAGGCCTTGGCGGAGGGGGACCTTGGGCAAGGGTCGGTCCCTGGCCAGACCCAGGACAACTCCCCCCGCAAGATGGAAGACGTAAATATGAGCTCAGTCAGAAAACTGGTGGCTGACCGCTTAAAGCAAATGAGGCCTCTGTGATGGTTGGTTCTTGTTGGAGGTTCTTTTTCAAACTGTTCCCCTTTTTTGTCCTTTTCGTGAGCCCAATGATAGCTACAGCTCAAGTGACAGTGCCCAATGTGAGTCTAGGGCTGACCACAACCGAGGACCCGGGGCAGATTGTCAACGCTCTCAAGATCCTTATTTTTCTTACAGTGCTATCATTGGCACCCGCGATTTTGATTATGATGACCAGTTTTACTCGCATCATCATCGTGTTGAGCTTTATTCGCCAGGCCTTGGGCACTCAACAGATGCCGCCCAATCAGTTGTTGGTGGGACTGGCTTTATTTTTGACTCTTTTTATCATGGGACCAGCCTTTTCAAAAATCAATGAAGAGGCCGTAAAGCCCTTTTTAGATGGACAGATCAATCAGGAACAGGCCTTGGAGCGGGGGCTGGCCCCTCTCAGAGCCTTTATGTTCAACCAGACGAGAGATTCGGATTTGGCCCTGTTCGTAAGGCTCTCTGGGAGCGAGCGTCCCAGGACCAGGGCTGATGTTCCAACAACGGTGCTCGTTCCCGCATTTGTTCTTTCCGAGTTAAAAACAGCTTTTCAAATAGGATTTATAATTTATTTGCCCTTTCTGGTTATAGATATGGTGACGGCCAGTGTGTTGATGGCCATGGGGATGATGATGCTGCCTCCGGTGATTATTTCTCTGCCTTTTAAAATAATGCTGTTTGTATTTGTAGATGGATGGGGGCTGCTGATTGGTTCCTTGGTTAAAAGTTTTGGATAAGCAGGTAAAGGAATGACAGAGGACTTGATACTCAAACTAGGACAAGAGACCCTAAAGGTCACGGCTATGATTGCCGGCCCAATGTTGCTTGGATCGCTGATTATAGGTTTGATGGTCAGTGTGTTCCAGGCCATCACACAGATCAATGAGGCGACCTTAACCTTTATCCCCAAGATGGTCATAGTAGGTCTCGTTTTTGTTATTGCAGCTCCCTGGATGATGGAGATCATTGGCAGTTTTACGATCAATCTCTATGAGAGCATCGCAGAGTACGTGAGAAACTAAAATCTAGCTGGTTGGAAGAGGTAAGTTTTTTGGGAAATATTTTTAGCTTCGATGAAATTCAAATTTTCACGTTTTTCCTGACTCTGCTTCGGATGTCGGCTTTTGTGGTTTCTTGGCCAGTTTTTGGCGTGCCTATGGTGCCTTCGCCGGCCAAAATCCTCTTTGGCGTTGTGTTGAGTATGTTGATGTTTCCAATTGTGGAGGCCCAGGGGCTGGCTCTGGCAATGAGCATAGAGAATATGGTTTGGCTCTCCATGAAAGAGGTGTTTATTGGCCTATCGATTGGATTTTTGGCGCGAATGTTCTTTTTTGCAATCAGCATAGGAGGGCAGACGATCAGCGTGAGTATGGGGCTTTCAGCCTCTCAGCTCTACAATCCGGCACTGGGGGAGCAGAGTACAACTGTGGATCAACTCTACATCGCTTTGGCAAGCCTGTTTTTCTTAGCCATTAACGGACACCATATCTTTTTGTCTGGGCTAGTGACAAGCTACGAGTTGGTGCCCATCGGGCCCGGGTTGCTAAGTGCTCAGGCCTTTTCAAATTTTGGACAGATCATGCAGCAGGTAATGACGGTGGGAGTGATGCTCAGTGCGCCAGTTATGATTTCTGTGCTATTTAGCAATCTGGCAATGGCTGTGATTGGTCGGGCTGTGCCGCAAATCAACGTTCTGATTACGAGTCTGCCGATAAATATTCTTTTGGGAATTTTGGTGATGATAGTCACAGTTCCTCTGCTGTTGACGCAGATGCATGACATTCTTCATCAAACTGCGGAGAGGCTGTTTGCCTACTTAAAGGCCCTTTAAAGGGCCTTGAGTAAGAACTAGGAAGGGATTGAGGAGCCAAGGATGGCTGAGAAGGATCAGGGTGAAAAAACTGAAGAGGCAACCCCGCAGCGGAGGGAGGACTTCCGCAAGCGAGGCCAAGTTGCCCAAACCAGAGAACTGGCATCCGTGCTGGCCCTGTTTTCCATTATGCTGTTGATGTGGCTGTTGGGTAAGTTTTTCCTTACGCAGCTTCATGAAATCTTCAATCGTTCTTTTGGAACCTATTTGGTGCAAGCCGTCCGGCAGGAGGATTGGATTGTGGCCGCTCGCTTTGCTTTGACCCAGACCTTTTGGTTGGTGGCGCCCATCTTTGGCTTTTTGTGGTTGATGGCCTTTGCCTCAGGTGTGGTTCAGGTTGGATTTCTGCACAATGAGGAAGCCTTAAAGCTCAAGCCAGAGCGTCTTAATCCCATGCAGGGACTTAAGAGAATTTTTAGTCTGCGTTCTCTGGTCGAGGGGCTCAAAGCTGTGTTCAAAGTCGTGATTGTATCTGGAATTGTTTTTTTAATTATTCGGACTGAGATGCTGACGGTGCCTCAGTTGGTGAATTATTCGGTTGAACAGTTGATGATCTATTTAGGGGAGATGACTCTTAAGATGCTTGGAGGAGTGGCCTTTTTTATGGCTGCGCTCGCGGGAATTGATTACCTCTTTCAGCGTTGGGAGATGGAAAAACAGATGCGCATGACCAAGCAGGAGCTCAAACAAGAGATGAAGTCTCGGGAAGGTGATCCCCTTGTGAAGGCGCGCATTCGGCGGGTCCAGAAGGAGATGTCCAACAAGAGGATGATGTCTGATGTTCCCAAAGCGGATGTCATCGTCACAAACCCAACTCACATTGCTGTTGCGATTAAGTACGATGAGAGCATGGTGGCACCCAAGATCTTGGCCAAAGGGGCTGGAGTGATAGCGGAGAAAATTCGTGAACTGGCGAAGCTGCACAATATTCCCATTGTGGAAAACAAGCCATTGGCCAGGACTATTTATAAAACTCTTAAGATTGGTCAGGCCATTCCCCGGGAGCTGTATACGGCTGTGGCGGAAGTCTTGAGTTATGTTTACCGCTTAAAAGGGCGGAGGGTAAACTGAGATGGATCAGTTGTTTATCTTTTTAAAAAGATTTGAAAAGTACACCAAGAACGTTGATCTTCTCTTGGCCTTTGGTCTTGTGGCCATTTTGGCCATCATGATGATTCCACTTCCTCCAGTGGTTTTGGATTTGGCCTTAACGGTATCTTTGGCCCTAGCCCTGTTGATACTATTGGTCTCAATTTATACTAATAAATCTTTGGATTTTAGCGTTTTTCCTAGCCTATTGCTGCTTGCCACACTGTTTAGATTGTCTCTGAACGTGGCATCCACCCGCCTGATTCTCACTGAGGGACACCAAGGATCAGGGGCTGTGGGGCAGGTGATAGAGTCTTTTGGAAACTTCGTAGTGGGCAACAACTACGTGATCGGATTGATTGTCTTTGTCATTTTGGTGGTGATTAACTTTATTGTCATCACCAAGGGCTCTGGACGAGTGGCCGAAGTGGCGGCGCGATTTACTTTGGATGCTATGCCCGGAAAACAGATGAGTATTGATGCCGACCTCAATTCAGGTCTTATCACCGAGGAAGAAGCTCGCAATCGGCGAAAGGAGATCGAAAAGGAGGCTGACTTTTACGGGTCCATGGATGGTGCCAGCAAGTTTGTGCGGGGGGATGCGATAGCTGGGATCATTATCACACTCGTTAACGTACTTGGAGGCTTGGCTGTAGGGGTTCTTCAGAAGGGGCTGGATCTGGGGACAGCCGCCCAATACTACACCATGCTCACTATTGGAGATGGGCTGGTCTCGCAAATCCCAGCTCTTATTATTTCAACAGCAGCTGGTATTGTGGTCACCCGTAGCTCCTCGACGGATAGAGATATTGGGACAGAGGTGGCGGGTCAGCTATTTATTAAGCCCCGCGCGGTCGCCATTGTGGCAGGGATCCTGGCCTTTTTGGGGGTTGTCCCGGGGCTGCCCACCACGCCCTTCTTTTTTATGGCGGTGATCCTTGGAACCACAGCATGGGTGATCACCCGCTATTCTCAAGAGAGGCAAGAGGAAAAGGACAGGGCGGCCGAGGAGATTGCCCGTCAGCCCCGCAAGGAAAATATTGAGAGTCTATTGCCGCTAGATCTGATTCAGCTGGAAGTGGGCTATGGCTTGATCAACGTGGTCGAGTCGGATCAGACAGGTGACCTCCTTGAGAGAATTGTCAGCATCCGAAAGCAGTTTGCCATTGATATGGGGGTTGTCATTCCCAGTGTGCATATTCGGGACAATTTGCAATTAGAGCCAGGGGAATACAGGTTCCTCATCAAAGGAAACCGTGTGGGGGGGGGGATGCTGAGGCCAGACAGTCTATTGGCAATGGACCCAGGCAATGTACTGAGCCCAGTTCAAGGCGTCGCCACTAAGGAGCCAGCCTTTGGACTGGATGCGGTTTGGATCTCCAAGGTCCAAAAAGAGGAGGCAGAGATTTCGGGCTATACTGTCGTGGATCTGCCAACTGTTATGGCCACTCATCTGACTGAAATTCTGAGGACCCATGCTCATGAACTCTTTGGCCGACAAGAGGCAGATAATATCATTGAGAACTTCAAAAAATCTTACCCCAAGGTTGTTGAAGAGCTCATACCAAATGTCTTACTACTTGGCACTGTTGTGAAAGTGTTACAAAGTCTTTTGCGTGAGCAGGTATCCATACGCGATTTACTCACCATTTTTGAGACACTGGCTGATGAAGGGACTCGAGTCAAGGACCCTGAAGTGCTCACTGAAGCTGTCAGGAAGGCCTTGGCCAGAAGTATCACCGCGAGATTTGTCGGCGATGACAACAAGGTCACAGTACTCACCCTAGACCCTCAAGCCGAGGAGTTGGTGGCCAATTCCCTTCTTCAGACTGAGCAGGGCGTGCAACTGGTGATGGACCCTCAGCAGGCTCACGGACTGTTGAGTCGTATAGCATCCTCCATTGAAGAGCACCCTGAGATTGCCGGGCAACCGGTTCTGTTGACGTCGCCGACAGCTCGACGTCACCTCTACAAACTGACATCGCGTTTTATTCCCCAGCTGACAGTTTTGTCCCATAACGAGCTTTCCACAGATGCTCAGGTTGTATCTGTGGCTCAGGTGGAGTTAGCCCATGCAGGTTAAGAAATTCGAAGCCAAGACAATGAAGGAAGCCATTGAGATGGTCAAAGCCCATATGGGACCTGATGCGGTCATTCTGACGGCAAGGGACCACAGTCGAGGCTTTGGACTTATTGGCGAAAAGAGCGTGGAGGTGACGGCAGCCGTGTCTGAGGAAACTCTGCGAAAGAAGCACCTGGCAGAACGTAAAATTAGTTCCAGTGCCAAGCTAAAGGATCAATATCAAAGAACCTCTGCTCGATCTCAGAAGGAGTTTATCGATAGGTATTTTGAGAGTTATAAAATGCGTCAGGAGGAGAAGCAGAAAAAGATCACCAGTCGGCCCTACATAGAGATCATCGATGAGGAGCCTATGGCAGTGGAACAGCCATCTCTTGAGGGCACCTCTCAAGTGGCCAATCAGAGGATTCGCTCAGCTAGCCAGAGAGCTTGGCAAGCCGTTCAGGGAATGGAGGAATTAGCTTCGGACCCCCAAACTGAGGTGATGGCCTTGCGCAAGGAAATCCAAAAACTAAAAGGGATCATTGAGGGCTTTAAAAAAGTTCCCCAGAACTTTGTCAGCAGGCACCCGGGCGCTGAATTTGGCCTTGTTTACGAGTTGAGTCCAATTTTCGAAAAACTCAGAAAGGTGGGGTTAAGTCTTGATAACACAGTAGAAATTTTAATGAAGGCGCAAAACAGTTTGCCCTTGGGTCGCATGCGGAAGAAGGCCTTTGTTGAGGCCTGGGTGGCTCAGTACATTTTAGAACACGTAAAGGTCTGTGAGAACCAAAGTGAGAAGCGCATTCAGGTTTTTATGGGCCCCTTGGCTCAGGGAAAGACGTCCTCTTTGGTAAAGATGGCTAGCCACATGGTGATTTGTGAGAAAAAGCATATTGCCATCATCTCTGCAGACGCCCATAAAGTTGGGTCAGCAGAACAACTGAAAATCTACTCCCAAATACTGAATGTGCCCTTTGCGGTGGTCAAAAAGGCTGCTGACTGGCCCTATCTCTTGGAGAAGCTAGACCATGTAGACCACATCCTGGTAGATATGCCGGGCTCCAACTTGAGGTCCGCAGAGGAGACTGAGCGTCTAAAGACCATTCTCCCTCCAGAGCCTGAGAGTCTTCAGGTTCATTATGTTCAGTCTGTTTTGGCAAAAGATGAAGATGCACTGGCCATTGCGCAGAGGTATCAAAGTGCCTTCCAAATGCATGATCTGATTCTCACCTACTTAGATGAAACTACCAGACATGGTTTCATCTACAACATACAAAAAAGTCTTGAAATTCCACTGCACTCATTTGGAATCGGCGCACAAATCCCCGAGGACTTTGAGCCCGCCACCCGAGAGCGGGTTGTTGATTTGATTTTCAAAATTACCAAAGTAAAAAAGACAAGAGGAATCTCATGAAGAAAAACATCCAGACGATAAGTATTACCTCCGGGAAGGGAGGAGTTGGAAAGACCACCTTGGTGTCCAACCTAAGTTACTGCTTGGCCGAGCAGGGAGCCAGAGTTCTCATTCTCGACGGGGACCTGGGGATGGCCAATGTGGACATTATGTTTGGCAAGCGGGCCCGCCAGTCTATAGCCAACTTGATTGCGGGTGAGGCCGGGCTAGAGGATGTGTTGGTTGAGCTGACACCCAGAATCAGTCTCATACCTGGGGGCAGTGGGGTCTATGGTCTTCATAATTTGGACTATGTCGCAAAGACGGCCTTAATGGATCAGGTGAGTCAGCTTGAGGATGATTTTGATGTGATGCTGATTGATACAGCACCTGGAATTTCAGATAATGTTCTGTATCTGAATTCAGCGGCCCAGGAGTGTGTGGTTGTGGTGACTCCTGACCCCTCAAGCCTCACAGATGCCTATGCCTTGATAAAGGTCCTCCACAAACGACACTTTGAAAATCGCTTTTCTATTGTCTGTAATCTGGTCAGAGACGAACAAGAGGCACTCACAGTTTACCGGCGGCTCAGCGATGTCACCTCGCAGTTTCTCTGTGTAAGTTTAAACCTCAAGGGCTATGTTCCTTTGGATCCCACTTTGAGAAAGGCAACAAAGTTGCAACAATTGATTTGTCAGGCGGAGCCCAGATCTCCGTCCAGTCTAGCGATGGGATCAATTGCCAAAAGTCTTTGTGATTTCAAATATCTCTATGAGGCAAAAGGCGGGCTTCAATTTTTCTGGAAGCAGCTTTCTGGGGTGGCATGAAAAGATTAGGACTTTCGGGGGAATTCTCATTTTGATAACATTAAAGTGGAGGATGGGGAGACCATGAGTAGTAACAATAATAATACTTTGCTGCGTAGGTACAAGGAGGAGCCCAACAAGCTCACTCCGCAGCAAAAAGACAAGCTGGTGATGGAGTATGCTCCACTTATTAAGTTTATTGCACAGAGAATAGCTATTCGGCTTCCCCCACATATTGAAATTGACGATTTGATTTCATCAGGGGTGATTGGGCTCATGGATGCTATCGACAAGTATGACCCCACTCGAGACATTAAATTTAAGACCTATGCTGAGTTTCGAATTCGAGGTTCTATTCTCGATGAACTTCGGGCTCAGGACTGGGTTCCTCGCTCCATCCGGGACAAGTCAAAAATGCTGGATCGAACCATTGTGGAGATGGAAGCCGAGCTTGGACGTATGGCCACGGACGAGGAGGTCGCTGAACGGCTAGGGATGTCCATGGAAGAGTTCTACGATTTGGTGAATCAAGTTCGTCCCGTCAGTCTTTTGAGCATTGATGACTCGACCACATTTAGCAATGTGGATAAAAAGTCTATTCTAAATTTGCTGGAGGGTTGCAAATTTAACAACCCTTACAATCAACTGAATTTGAAGTTGGTCAAAGACGTCATCACTAAGTCTATTGAAGATCTGCCGGAGAGGCAGCGACTGGTTTTGTCGCTCTACTACTACGAAGATCTGAGCCTAAAAGAAATCGGTATGATCTTGCGGGTGACGGAGTCTAGGGTGTCTCAACTTCACGCCCAGGCCATAGCTCGACTGCGTGCAAAGTTGACTCAGTTTTTTGATGAGCAAGAGGCGGCCGCCGTTTAGGCTAAACCCTGTTTGATCTTATCCAGAAGACGATTTTCCATTTGCCGAACCGCCTCGCGGGTGACTCCGTAGCGCTCACCAATTTCCTGCAAAGTCAGGGGCTCATCGGCAAGGAGCCGCTGTTCGAGAAGAAAGAGCTCCCTCTCGTTGAGGCTGGGGCGCAGCTCTTCGATCCGACTGTGAAGTAGGTTCATCTCCTCATTCAAACTGAGCAGTTCATCCACTGAGTGTTCCATCGGTTGTGTCTGTAGGTCTAAAAGTTCGGTCTGGTCCTCGGAGCCGACGGGGTGATTGAGGCTCAAATCTCGGCCCTTGAGCCTCTGATGCATGCTCTCCACATCCTTTTCTGAAACCCCTAGCCGGTCACTGAGCTGGGCTACGGCTTCGCTGAACCCCAGGCGTTCAAGCTCCTCCTGCTCTTTTTGCAACTGGTAAAAGAGCTTGCGTTGGCTGTGGGTGGTGCCAATGCGGACAAGAGAGTACTGGCGCATCAGGTATTCTTGAATATAGCCCCGAATCCACCACACCGCATAGGTGATGAGGCGCACGCCCTTATAGGGGTTAAACTCCTTTACGGCATGCATCAGTCCCAAATTGCCCTCTTGGATCAGATCAATCAGGCGGGCTCCAAAACGGGAGTACTCAGAGGCCACTTTGACTACAAATCTCAGATTGGAGGTCACTAGGATTTCGGCGGCCTTTGGATCTTGAGTTTCATAGTAACGCTGAGCCAGTTCGCTTTCCTCCTCTTTGCTGAGCAGTGGGTATCTGCGAATTTCGGCCATATAGCGTGCCACAGGGTCTTGGGTGGCAAGAGCTTTGGAGGAGGTCTCAACAGTTGAAGAATGGCTTTTTTCCGCTTCTAGATCGACTATCTCAGGGTCAATGACCTTGGTAAGCACTTTTTTGGCCGGGCGGCCTCGTTTTTTATGGACTTTTTGAAGGGGCTTTCTGGCCATCAGCTCAAAGCTTCACTGACTTTCTTGTCGAGTGTTTTTTGCACAAGCCCCTTCACTAGGGCCAGATGAAAGGGTAGGTCCACCAAAATCTCTACGGAGCTGCCTTGAGGAGGAGCCTCAGTAATTTTCATGGAGGCCTTGAATTGACTGCCCTTGGCAGTTCCGGTGAGCTGACTGGAATCAAATTCACAGTTGTACTGGGGGTCCAGGCGTCGGAGCTCCTTATCGGTTTCTAAAAGATGCTTAATTTTTTCAAAGCACTCGGATGCAGGCAATTCAGAGGTTTTGGCAATTTTTACTGTTGGCATAGCCTAAAAACCTAAATCCTTTCCCAGCTTCTGTCTAGCCAGAAAAGCCCATTGTTGAAAGTTCTTGGACTTCATGAGAGATTCTGAGCGTTCTGGAGCGAAAATAGGAAAAAAGGTAGGGGTTTATAGTGAAATTTTTAAAAGAATTAAAGCGCAGCCATCTGTGTGGAGATCTGAGGTCCGGTCAGGTTGGACAGTCCGTGGTGTTGATGGGTTGGGTGGACACTCGGCGTGACCATGGGGGCTTGGTCTTTGTGGACCTGAGGGACCGGGCGGGTGTGGTCCAAGTGGTCCTCAACCCAGCAGAGGCGGCCACTCAGGCGGCAAAAAATTTTCGCGGAGAGTACGTGGTCGCCATTCGCGGCTTGGTTCAGAGACGGCCAGAGGGAATGATCAACTCCAAGATTCCCACCGGAGAGGTCGAAGTGCAGGCCACAGAGTGCGAGATTCTCTCAGAAGCCCAGACCCCTCCCTTTCAGATTGATGATTCCAAGGTCTCTGAGAGCTTGCGGTTGAAGTACCGCTATTTGGATTTACGCTCCCCAATTCTCCAGAAAAATCTCATCACCCGACACCATGTGGCTCAGCTGGTGCGCAATTACCTCTCCGACCAAGGCTTTATCGAGGTGGAAACCCCCATTCTTTACAAAAGTACCCCGGAGGGGGCTCGAGATTATCTTGTGCCATCTCGGGTGACCCAAGGCAGTTTCTATGCGCTTCCTCAAAGCCCCCAAACCCTCAAACAGCTTTTGATGATAGGCGGAATGGACCGCTACTTTCAGCTGGCCCGCTGTTTTCGCGATGAAGACTTAAGGGCGGATCGCCAGCCAGAGTTCTCTCAGATTGACATGGAAATGAGCTTTGTCGACACGGAAGATATTCTGAAGCTCAATGAGGATTTGTTGCGTCACCTGTGGCGTCAGATGCGCGGAGTGGAGCTGCCCGAGGTGCCTCGAATGAGTTACCGAGAGGCCATGCAGAGATATGGCTCCGACAAGCCGGATCTGCGCAACCCCCTTCAGCTTCAGGACCTAAGGTCTGTGGTGGAGAACAGTGAGTTTAAGGTTTTTGCCGACGTGTTGGCTAGGGGCGGAGAGATCCGGGGCTTCAGTGTACCCGGCGCCGGTGAAATCTCGCGAGGTCAGCTGGACAAACTCACTCAGACGGCCAAGCAGTACGGAGCCAAGGGATTGGTGTGGATAAAATCTGATGTTCAAGGCCAGCTCAGCTCGGTCGCATCCAAGTTTTTTAGCCCCGACAAGCTCGCCGAGATATTTAAGACCTGCGGGGGGCAGCCAGGGCATGGGGCCTTTATTGTGGCAGATGACTTTGACGTGGCCTGCACAAGCCTTGGCGCTTTAAGAAATATTCTGGCCAGGGAGTATGGCTTGGTGGATGAATCTCAGGATCGCTTTGTCTGGGTGGTGGACTTTCCCCTGATGGAGTTTGATGCTGAGGCCCAGCGCTGGGTGGCCCGTCACCACCCCTTCACGGCCCCTCAAGATGAGCAGCTGGATATACTTATGGAGGGACGCGAGAAACAGTATCCCGAGCTCTTGGCCAAAGCCTACGACTTGGTCTGTAATGGCTACGAGTTGGCCGGGGGCAGTGTGAGGATTTATCGCCAAGTCCTTCAACAGGCCATGTTTAAGGCTCTGGGTTTGACTGAAGAAGAAGTCAAACACAAGTTTGGATTTTTTATTGAGGCCTTAAGCTACGGCACTCCCCCTCATGCAGGGATTGCGTGGGGGATGGACCGTTTGGTTATGATTCTCTGTGGGACAGAGGCCATTCGCGATGTGATTGCTTTTCCCAAAACTGCAAAGGCCAGTGACTTAATGGCAGAAGCACCTTCCACAGTCAGCCGTGAGCAGTTGATCGAGCTGGGCCTTCGTCTGACCGGAACAACTGAGCCAAAAAACAGACCTTAACTAGGACTTTAAATAGACCTAAGTCGTCTCTTTTTGAGACAGATAGAGCCGAAAAGAGAAGTACCAACACACATGGAGGTGTCGATTGGAAAAAATAAGCGGAATTATTCCTACAAGTCCCCGAGTTCAGTCGGTGGACCTAAAAAACAGCGCCCCTATCCGACCAGGTGTCCCTAGTTTTGGCAGGCCCGAGGGCAGCAATAGCTTGGCTGAGCGTCAGGGACTGACCACAGCAGACCGAGCTGTAGCCGCTCACCAGGAGCTCATCGCCCAACGCAAGAGTCAGAGCGATCGAGATGTGGATGCCATTCAGGATATTGCCGATAGGTTTTTTATGCGCTCAAGCCCTGTCGAGGAAATTCGTAACTCCGGCTGGGTAGAGACTGAAAGCTTTTCTAGAGATACTGAGGGAGTCGAAGGCAACTGGGGTTTTGAATCAGAGCCAAGTCCTTACACGCCCCCAGGTACTTACCTAGACGTAGAAGTTTAATGAGTGTTAAGGTGAATGGGGTCGAGAAGTATTCCTCGGTCTTCAACAGAGGCCAGTTGGTGCATTGAGGTCAGCTGCCTTTGCCCCCCGACCTTCCGGACACAGATGATGTAGTCTAGGCTGAGGCCAATCAGCCTGCGCACAGCGGTCAGGCTCCACTGAGGCGCTCCCATTTGTACCAGCATTTCCAGTCTCCACAGGGCCTGTTCAGCGGAGTCTGCATGAATGGAGCCCATCGAGCCCATATGGCCGGTGGCAAGGGCCAGCATAAAGTCCTTGGCCTCAGCTCCGCGGACCTCACCCATAACAATCCGATCTGGACGCATGCGCAGAGCCTGGCGTGCCAGCTCCCCCTGATCCACCCCGGGCAGATCTGACAGCCCCTCTTCACGGGTCAGGAGCTTGACTCCCAAGTCGTTGGGGAGCTTGAGTTCACTGCTGTCTTCAATACACAAAATTCGTTCGCAGTCTGTATCAAGCTCCTTGAGGCAGGCATTCAATAGTGTTGTCTTTCCCGCGGATGTGGGGCCGACAAAGAGCAGATTTTTCTTTTGAGCCAGGAGTTGCTGTAAAAACTCTCGCTCAGTAGCTCGAAGCATGGCCTTTTGCTCAAGCTCCAAGAGACTCCAAGAACTTTCCGGGTGACGGCGCAGGGTGAGGCTATAGCGGCAGTTGACCAGTGGAGCCATAGCCAAGTGCACGCGAAAGCCCCGCCACCATCCATTGACAAAGGGGCGGGACAGATCAATGCGCAGCCCTGACTCTTGTGTCAGGCGGTGAATAAAATTTAAGAAGGTCGTATCAGATTGAAAGCAATCCTGTAGGCGAAAAATCTGTCCAGCTCGCTCCACCCAAAGGCTCTCCGCTCCCTGAAGCATGATCTCGGAGACGCTTTCATCAGCAATAAGAGGATCCAGGGGGCCACAGCCATGAAACTCAGCCTCAACTCTTTTGGCGATCTGTTCGGGCTGTCCTTTGAGGCATTCTTCTAGAAGACTATTTAACTCCGCCGAGTGAACTCCTGGGTGGGGGTCTAGAGTCTGTCGTTGTTGAATCTCCTGAAGAATGCGCTGAATGAGCTTGCGAAGTTCGGGCTCCTCGCGCAAACTCGCCCTCCCCTCACAGCCCTTCACTGGGCCCCTCGCTGGCTACCAGTTCAGGAGTGACAAATACAATCAGTTCACTTTTTTCGCTCAGATAATTGTGACTGCCAAAAAGGGGCCCAAGCACGGGTAGTTGACTGAGGAAGGGCAAGCCCTCGCGACTGAGGCCGCTCTGTTCTCTGAGCAGACCCGACAAGACAAGAGTTCGCGATTGGGGCAAATCAAAATGGGATTGAATCCGGTTGGTTTTAAGGCCCGGAACCCCATCAATGCTCACTCCTGGGTCGATGAGGGAGACCTCTGCTGTGAGTTCAATACTCATTCGACCACTGTGATCGGCAATGGGCTTAAATTGGAGCCTCACCCCATGGGACTTCCACTCCACATTGCGGCGACCAAAGCCTCCCACTCGGATGGGGAACTCTCCTCCGGCCAAGAACTCTGCCTCGCCCCCACTGCGGCAGAGGAGGTTGGGAGAGGCCAAAATCCTTCCCTCCCCACTGGACTCGAGGGCTTGGAGGGAGACAAGCAGTCCCCCCTCTGAGCCCCATTCAGGCAGCATCTGTGCCTGGTAGTTCAGCTGCCAATCCATACCGACCTTCCGACCCCACTGACGAGAGACCTCAGCTAAGATCACTTGGAGCCTCACCAGGGGTGCAAGGGGCACGGCTGCAGGGTCTAGTTCCACGGAAAAACCATAGGCCCCCAGGGCTCCTTGGTAGCGCTCCTTAAGTTCGCTCTGTGATTTGGGAATCAAAGCCCGTGCTGGCAGAAGGCCTCCATATTCCAGGCGGGCCAGGGCCAGGCCCTGTCCCCTCAGACGAGTCTCTAGGTGGGACTGCATCAGCTCGCGGATTTCAGGGGCAATCTGGGCTCGCCATTGATAGCCATAACCCGACTCAGCCAAGCGCCTCCAGTCGCTCACTCGTAGCAGCTCACCGACAACCAGGGGGCGGCTGTCAGAGATTTCAAGGCTCAGGCCCCTCAACTCCCTGATCAGAGATTCAAGCCCTTGGTGGTCACGAAAGTTGGCTGCAGTCAGAACCTCCACCCGGTAACTGCGTCGGCCCACATGCAGAGTGGTGGTGCCAGGTCTGCGGGCTACCAACAAGATGGCCTCAGGACTGAGGTTTGAGGCCCCGAGGACATGGCCATGGCTAACCCTGACGGTGGCATCTGGGGCAGTGGTCATTCTCTGACTCTGCCCCTGGGCCATAACCAAGACTCTCTCCTCTGCAGCTCTCAGACTTTCTCCAAGGCCGAGTGTCAACAGCACAGTCGCCAACATCCAAAGCTTTCCCCTTGTCCTCTGTTTCACAGTTTCAGCCCTTCCTTCCTTCAACAGGATGTCTTCTTTCAGCTTGCACTTCGACCTGTTGCAAGTCTCAACCCAGGCTCAGCCTAAAGTGAAAGCCTACTTGGCGTCCGGTGCTGCTTAAATGTGTCCGAGATTTGGATGGCCCTATTACTCACCTGAGAGTGAGAAGTTCACTCGCACTTGACCCTTGCTGAATTCAAAGCTCAGTTCGGACTGGTGGGTTTTCAGCAGAGCCTGGCAGAGGCTGAGTCCCAATCCGGTCCCCTGACTGTGGTGCATGATGTCCTCATCTAGGGTGAAGGGCTTCATAATCTTTTCTAGGCGATCGGAGGGGATGGGCTTGCCCCTATTGGTGACAAAAAACTTAAGACCAGTGGGCGAGAGGGCCTGCGCTCCGACAACGATCTCGGACTTTTTCTCCCCAAACTTGATCGCGTTGTCGAGCAGCCGACTGAGGACGGAGCGAAGGATGTCCCTGTCTCCTTTAAAACTGAGTTCAGGATCTTCAATCTTGAGCTCTTGCTCGCGGGAGGAGGCTTGGTCCTGAAAGCCACTGGTGATCGCGTCAAGGACCTGGGTGGTGGTGAGCTTTTTGAACTTGGCTTTTTTAAGACCCGTCTCTGCAGAGACCAGTTCAAGGGAGTCTTCAACTAGAGTCTTGAGTCGTTCGCTGGCTTGGCGGATACG
This sequence comes from Bdellovibrionales bacterium, assembly GCA_007128005.1. Classification (GTDB taxonomy): domain Bacteria; phylum Bdellovibrionota; class Bdellovibrionia; order Bdellovibrionales; family UBA1609; genus SKYF01. The sequence goes on along the minus strand of SKYF01000013.1, from coordinate 998 downwards.
TCCTACAGCGCGCTCCTGCTCCTCTGTAAGAGAGCCATCATTCAACAGTTGCAGGAAGCTCAATATCACCGTCAGAGGGGTTTTGAGCTCATGATTGATCAGGATCATAAAGTTGTTCTTGGACTCATCAAGGGTCTTGAGTTCAGACAGGGCCTTCTCGAGAGCGATATTCTTCTCTTTCAGTTGCTCACGCAACTCAAAGCGCTCAATGGCCTGATCGACAGTATTGAGGAGGTCGACTGGATCCCATGGCTTAGTGAGATAGCGATAAATTTGTCCTGAGTTGATGGCTGCAATCACCGACTCGATGTCCGTATATCCTGTCAAAAGAATGCGCATGGCATCGGGGTGGGATTGGACGGACTTTTCGAGGAACTCAACTCCCGTCATATGGGGCATACGCTGATCGCTGATAATGAGCGAAACAGATTCCCCTTTGAGAAGCCCTAGACCTTGGTCCCCCGAAGTGGCTTTGAGCACCCTGTACTTTGGGCGAAAAAGTCGCTCCAGAGCTTCGACATTATCAATTTCATCATCAACAACAAGAATGGAGTGTTTCATGTTTAGAATTTTAGTGTAGAATTCAAAGATAAGCAGTGCAACATCAGCTTCGGTAAAGTGGTTTCTTGAACAGGACCTAGGTCGATAGCCGGAGGACAAAAACAGCTTTTTTGCACGAAAGAAATCAAGTGGGATCGAGAACTTGCCGATGGATAGGGCATGAGCAGGAGACAATTCTTATGAAAGTTTCACTTTTGACCACGATGGTCTCAACTTTTATTTTCTTGTTTGTGCCTCACAACTCGGCCTCTGCCTTTATGGTGGGCGGCGGATTTGGCGGCGGCATGGGCGGAGGAATGTGGGGTGGCGGAATGTACCCTGCAGCTTACTGCCCCTATCCCTCAGGTATTGCCGACGGCGCCTATCCGATGAGCGTTGAAGAAGAGCGCTTGGAGCGTGCCTTGGAGGCCGCTCAAGCAGAAAAACGAAAGCTCCAA
>SKYF01000078.1 GCA_007128005.1 Bdellovibrionales bacterium | reverse complement strand
TCTAAAGCCTACTTGTCTTTAATTCTCAAATCAAGCCCCTTTTGCGGCCTCTTTCTTACAATCGTCTCAAAGTGAGACATAAATCTTATAAAATCTTAAATTTCATGAAAAAAATCAGTAAATTAGAACTTTGCCCTTCAGAAGTTTGAAAACTCTACCGATAGATCTCAAAGATATTATGGGGGAGTTTTATGAATAGGGAAATAAATGAGGTGCCCAAACCTCGGATTCCACTGCATGTGGATATAGAATTTCGACGCAGCTATGCCAGACAGCCCATTAAAGGGGTTCTTCGCAACATTAGCCTGACTGGAGCTTTTTTGGAAACCTACCTGGCCGACTCTGACCACCTTCGTAGCAAAGACAAGTTAAACCTTACTTTTATTGTCAGTGGACGAAAAAGAAAGATCAACGCCCAAGTTGTTTGGCACAATGCCGAAGGCTGTGGTGTTCAGTTTTTACCAACCAACAATCGTGATATTCAAATCATTGATGATTTGATCTATTTTGTTGAAACATCACGCCAAGATCAAAAAGAAGTTCTCGACATTATTTTCCAACAGGTTGGCTAGAGTCCACCCATCACTCTATTTGAGTGTGGGTGGCTGTGTTGAAGTCAAACTCCCTGGCCTCTCGACGCCTTTTTACGATTCTCACCACTAGCAGGAGCAAAACAACTGCAGCAATCGCTCCACCAATCAACATCATATTGTCATCCATCCCATCTCCACCGGTCGCGGCTGTTGGAGCCGTCTTTGCAGCCGCAGGAGCTTCAATGCGTGGGGGTGGGGGAGGAGGAGGTGGCGGTGGAGGAGGAGGCGGGGGTGGCGGTGATGCTTGAACACCTGCCACAGTTGTGGGCTCTGAAGTCTCCATAGTTTCAGGAGCTTCCATGTCCTCCTCTTCTACCCTAGCCACTGGCTGAGGAGGTGGGGGTGGAGGCGGAGCAGCCGCAGCTGGAGGAGATGGCGGTGCTGGGGGTGCAGGAGGAGGCGGAGGCGCCGAGGTCGACGCCAAGCGCGGTCCAGGCACCTGTTCTCCTGTCCAGTACTTTAGCCGCGTCCCTGCAGGAATGTCCCACTTGGACTCCACATCCAGGTTAATCGCCCATATCTCTTTCCAGGAATCAGGATGTCCCAACAGCTGTTCTGAGACTTTGCGAATGTTTTCTCCCGGATTTGAAACATAGAGCTCTGGCTCAAGACCCAGCTCTTCCCAGTAGTTGAGCAATCTAGAGCGATCATTGGGCCGCTTAGGAGAGTTGTGGTAGACCTTATCTCCAACATTTAGATTTCGCCTTAAAGTCCTATTGGCTCGCAAAAGCTCTTCTGTTCGATCATCGCCATAAATGAGCTCACTCACAGAATCAATCGTATCCCCAGGACGCGCGATATAAATAGCATTTATCAGAACACCATTTCGCTCAAAAGCCTGAGTCTCAACCTTTTGTACGGGCACCCAGGTCCTCTCGGGAGCAGCTGTCTCTACAGGTTCCCCACCAAAAAAGTCCCCGCCCATGTCATCATCAAAACCACTGTCTGCAAAGGGATCCTGCGGTGGAGCAAAGGCCGTGTCATCAAAGCCTCCCCCAAGATCATCAAAAGACCCGGTTTCGGGGGGACTTAAGGCAAAGGGATCGTCATCAAAGCCAGATCCAGCAAAGGGGTCCGAAGAGTCTGAATCTAGCCCATCAAAGGCGAAAGGGTCATCGCCACCCGAAAAGTCATCGCCACCCAAAAAATCATCTCCACCAGTGGAGGCAAAACCAGAATCCTCTGGCAAAAGCATGTCGTCGGAAAGAGTGTCGGAGCCGAAGTCAGAGGCGAAGCTATCGTCCCCAAACATAAAGCTATCATCAAGATCTGAAATCTCGTCGAAAAACCCCGCGCCGTCATCCATATCAGAATCTACTGACTTTGAGGAACAGGCCCCCAATGAAAGAATAAGAAGAAGACAGGCGAGTTTAGGAAGAAAATATTTAAGCATGTTGTCCCCAGTTGTTTTCTTGCTCTTAGTCAATTCTTTGTTCATTAGATCACAAATTTTGGAGTGAGAAAAACTTTTTATCTCTGTGTCAGGTCTTAGGTCACAGTCTGCACTGTATACTATGTTTTCAGTCAGCTAAATTTCCTATTTGGCTAGCGCCCTGTCGAGGCCTGACCTTGGTCGAGTTTCCGACCCTTGCCTAAGCAGTCTATTGAGATGTCCTCTTAACAGGAGGGAGGGGGAATCTTTGGGCACGGTAATTATTTCGCCCGAATCGATTTTATTTTTTTTAAACCATCCTTGATTGGTCTCCAAAGCCATTAGTGCTCTTGTTTTGCTTTGGTAGCTACGTGGCCTCTCTAAGATTGAAGTGACCGGCTGCATATCCTGAATATCCACAATTTTGAAGTCCTCATCAATAAAGGCGATACTCAGAGGAATAAACGTGTTCTTCATCCAGAAGTTCAAGATCTCACTCCTGGGAAAAACAAACAGCATGCCTTGATCTTCTGGCAAGCTCTGTCTGTACATTAATCCCAAGCGACGCTTTTCATCGGTGTCTGCCAACTCCACAGTCAGATTCACTGAGCCCACTTGAATTTCGATTTTTGAAAAAGCGATCTGGCCTGCCGAAGAGGGTGCTGTATCTGCAAGCCCTCTTCCTGGGATCAGAGCGGCCAAGCAGGTTAAGTGAACCAATGTAAAAAAAATCCATAGCTTTATTTGCACTGTCTACCCCTCCCTGGAGTCCTGTTTTCGCCCCACTTCTCCAGCCCTTTGTAAACCCCACCTAAAAATCACTGGACCAAAGAGCTCATTCAAGGCCACTACAGAGATAGCCAAAGTGGCCAGAGCCGTCCCTACACCGGGGAGCTGCTCTGAAACAATGACCGCAAGTCCTATACTCAGCCCCGCCTGAGAAATAAAGGGGGTGTATCCATACTTTCTCACTGGCTCTGGGTCCCTAGCTAGACGATGTCCCGCTTGAGCCGCAAGCCACGTCAACAGGGCGCGAACAAAAAACAATCCCAAGACAATTGCCCATAGGCCTCTTAGCTCATCGAGGTGCAAGGATGCTCCAGCTGTGGCAAAAAACACAATCATTACTACGGATGAGATCGACTCAATGGTGTGAGTCATCTTAGAGCCTTGGCGGGAGAAGTTCGTCACCACATATCCAGCCACTACGAAAACTAAGAGCGTGTCATAGGAAAAGAACCGACAAAAAGCGGTGATGCCATAGGCCGTAACCAGCAAAAACAACAGCTTTTCCCGCCCCACAGCCCAGAAGTAAAAAGTGATCACCAGCCCAAAGGTGGTTCCTGCAGCCACTGAGGCCACTAGCTCCCCTGCCAAATGCTCCAACTGAGCCCAGCTAAACTCCTGGCCTGTGCCCACCATGGATCCAGCCACCATCAGGACCAGAGAAAACACCGCCAAAACCAGGACATCCAACAAGACCACGATACCTAGGGCGTGGTCTGAAAGGGCACCTTTTGCTTTGGACTCTCCCAAGATGGCCACGACAACGGCAGGAGACTTCGACACGGCAATCACCGCAAACACCGCCCCTACAGCCACTTGAGCGGCCAGATTGAGGTTTTCAGTAAAGTCTAAATAGGGAGCAGCCAAAGTGAACACCAGAGTCATGCCGAGACCAATAATAAACAGGTGGGCAAAAGACCCATAGACAATGCTTTTAAAATTCTTTTGCAGCATCTGATGAGTGAACTCACTGCCTGCTTGAAGTGCAATCAAGGCCAAAGCCAAACCATTAATGAGGCTGAGTTGCGTCACTTCGCTGGGGCCGAGCACGCCGAAAACAGAAGGACCACAGAGCAGTCCAGCCAAAAGATAACCTGTCAAACGAGGTAACTTCAACAGGGCTGCAAGTCTTCCTCCAGCAGTTCCCGCCAGGAGCAAAAAGCCCAAGGCAAACAGACCTCGTCCCCCACTGTCTTGAGCCTGAGAGTACCCGAACTCTCTAATAGTCAAAGACACCAAGACCACGGCAATGACAGCCCTAAGCAAGTGCCCCCAGTCTGTAGAGTTGGTTCTAAACACGGACCACCTCCACCTTCCTCCATGGCCAAAGCGCGAAAGTAAGCAGATCACTGAAGAACACCGTCAAAACCACCACGGAAAGAATCAACTGGGCCTGCGCTAAGTCAAGGGGTGAAAGGTAAAGAGATAGGGCTACGGGAAGGGCCAGCCCAGAAAAGCCAGTCAGAGAACTCAGTGGAACTGATTTCTGTGCCCCCTCCCTCAGAGCAAAGCGCACAAGCGCTTTTGCAACAAAGCGGATCACAACCAGCCCACCCGCCAGAGCCGCAAGCGGCCAGCTCAGCTCCAGATAAACACCTGCCAAAAAATACAAAACCAAGCGAACTGGGGCCTCACTGGCCCTGAGAACTGGATCCAAAATCAATGGTCTGCGATAGAGATTGGCCAACAAGAAACCAAAGAAAAACCCCACGAGGGCCTCGCTGGTCAGAGCTCCAACAGCACTCCCCGCTCCCAAGGTGGCAAGACCCACTAAAGCCAGACGCCAGTGCACTCCCGCTCCTCGATTGGGATCAATCATCAATCGCACGGCCAAAGCTAAGACGGCACCAATACTTAGGGAAAAATAGATAAAGGCCGATGGGCTCCAGAGCTCCGGAGAGAGGCTGTTCTGCACCGGCCATAGGTAAATGCCTATGCAAATGGCAATAACCGAAAACAAATCATCGTGATTGGTCAATAGAAGCAGTTTTTGTTTCTGAGATAAAGAGGACTCGCCTGCCAAAGCCATTCTGGCCACGGAGTAACTGGAGCTGGCAATAAGCCCTCCAAGGATGAAACTCAGAGCTAGAACTTGCTCTAAAGAGAACTCAAAAAACTTCTGGTGAGCCAAAACCAGGTAAGCCAGCGAAAGAGTAAGGAGCAGGGTCAGTATGGCCAAAAAAGAAACCTGTGCCAGATCTCTGAGGTTCTTTTCTTTGAGTGCCCAGAGTGTAAAACGCAGTCCAATGAGAAAGGTGACCCAGAGTGCTGCAAGTCTCAATGCCGGAACCAGTCCCTCAATCAATGAGGGCAAAGCAATGCCCAAGAGCTGCGGGGATAACAGATACCCCAGGCCTATCAATACTGGGGTGGCCGTCATAGTCGACAGACTGCTCATGACCCGCCCCCGAGACAGCAAGGTAGCAACCACAAATAATACTAAAAGAAATAAAATAGAGCCCACTTTTGAGTCCTACCTATTAGACTTCAATAAATTTGGCTTCAACCAGCTCCAATTGACCCCGATCGACGGACTCAGCAAGAGAGGTCATCACTTTTTGTCTGACTTCTGACTTCAAAGCCTCAAATTTTACGCGAATTCCTGCCTTATCTTCAGCCAAAGTCTCCAAAGACAGCTGGGGGTTGAGCTCCTTGGGAAACACAGACTCGATGGACTCAAGGAGATTTTGTATCGAGTGGTTTGTTTTGGCGATTAGATAGAGATCAAAGCAGGGAGGCCGAGAGAGTTGATACAAGGGGTGAAAGAGCAAGTAAAACATGGGAATCGAAACTTTTCCCCCCTCAACAGGAACAAGCTGTAGCTCTTCCAGGTTGATCTCTATGACTTCGCCTTTCACCTTCCCAACTTCAATCCAATCCCCGAGCCGGACCATAGACCGCCAGATCACCAAGGCCCCCATAGCCATGGATGCCAAAACAGGTGTTGCGCTTAAAAACAGAGCCCCTGCCACAACCAGCACTATGGTTTCTAGAGGAGTGTGAAAGCGGCCAAAAATAGAGGCAAAAACCAGTGGAACTATTAACAAGATAAGGGCCGAAGTCCCAAACAGCCTGACCACAGGCACTCGATAAGAGGGCAGCACTTTCCACTGAATTCTACCGCTTGTGACCCCTTTTAAAAAGAGATCCAAAATTCGCAAAGCCACTTGTAGGGCCACCACCAAGAGAGCGGCCAAAACCAAGCCTGGAATGGCCTTGACGAGGGCTTCGAAGCCCAAGAAGACACTGGTTGCCCCCCCTGCCAGGGCTTCTGCCAGGAGCCCGCGGGTAAAATCAAACTGTCCCAAAATTGCAGCAAGGGTCACTACCACAGTTAAAACATAGGCCAATACGCGACCCACCACCAAGCCAAAGGCCAATAGGCCGCCCATGGCCTCCCCACTCAACAGGGTCTCGGACAAAAGGGACAGGGGCTTGATAGAGCCCCTGCGCTCATCCAAAATATGATCGGCTTGGTTAAAGGCCTTCTGCAATTGGCGCAAAACAATAAAACCCAAGAGAGCAAAAAATACTGACAGAAAGATCTTGAGGAATGTCTCCTGAACTCTCACCCGCCAGACCTGGCGAGGAATAAAGTCCTGCAGTACAGTTTCAATATGCTGGGCATAGTCCTCTAAGCTGGGAAAACCGGCAGCCTCTGCATCGCTCTCATGAAGTGCGGTGACCACATAACCCCGAACCCGAACGACAGCTGTCCCTCTTTCTTCGCGAATCTCCACCAAAGGGCTGGTGTCCTGATGAGGCCGATCGGCTTCTATGGCTGAGGCCAAAGCCTTTGAGGCCTCAAGAGATCGGCTTCTGGCCTCTACTCCCCCAGCTGCCTCGCTCAGGGAAAAGGCGACCTGTTCTCTATAGCTGACGGGCCAGGAATCTGACTCAATCAGGGGGGCTGCCACCTTTTGTGCCATAGCAGAGGAGGATGTCCACAGCACAAACAGAATGATCCACTGAATAGAGTTTTGAAATACCTGAGTCATCATCCCCACTCCCTCATTGTGGCCAGCCCGTAGCGCACACCTCGAGTGGAGACGGTCACTTGGGACTGTCCCAAGGCCTTAGTCGCCCCCATTAAGATCGCTAAACCCGCCACTAAGACATCAGCCCTCTTTGCAGGCATGCCCACCAAGGCTTCCCTCTGCTCAATCGAAAGGGATGCCAGCCGAATCAACCACTCCGACATCTCATCCAAACTCAATTGACAGCCATGGACAAAGTCTTCCGAATAATCCCTCTGCATTTTTAAACAAGCCAAGGTCGTCGGTGTGCCGGCAACAGCAACCACCTCATCAATTGGGCCTTGGGGCAAGAAGCCTCTTCCCCGCTCAAACTCCTCTTTGATAAAGGACTGCATGGCTTGAAGTTCCTCTAAAGGAACGGGGTGCTTTGAAATAAACCTCTCCGTAAGCCTTACACTTCCCACATCAAAGCTATGGCCCTTAACTCCAGTTTCTGCCCCAGATGACTCACCGAAACTGCTTTGGCCAATGACCTCTGTGGAGCCCCCACCCACATCAATCACCACTTGGGCCTTCCCCGAGGCACCGCCTTCCGTAGCCCCTCTAAAGGTCAATGCGGCTTCTAAACTGCCCTCAATCACCCGGATAGGAATATGGAAGCGGTCACCTAGGGAAAAGAACTGTTCCTTATTGGAGGCATCTCGAGCTGCACTGGTCGCCACGGCCCGAACTTCATCCACGCGATACTGATCGATGATTTGTCTATAGTTAAGCAAGCAAAGCTCAGCTCGCTTTAGAGCTTCAGGGTGAAATCGACCGGTCTTGTCTACATCTTGTGCCAGGCGGACCACTTGAGTTTCGTCACAGAGGATCTCTTTCACCTGAAGGGGGCCTGAGGTATAATTTGGGTCCTCTGCCACCTCGGCAATCAAAAGCAAAAACGTATTTGACCCCAAATCCAAAGCTGCCACTCGCATAGATGTTCATCCCAATATGACCTGGGCTTAGCCACTTAATTCTTTAGCTTGGCCGTCAATACCTTATTGACCAAATCGGGGCTGGCTTGCCCCTTGCTCTCTTTCATGATTTGCCCAACAAAAAAGCCAAACAGTTTTGTTCGCCCTGCCCGATAGGCTTCAACTTGCTCAAGGTTAGCAGCTAAAACCTTATCCACCAAGCCCTCAATCGCAGAATCGTCAGTGATTTGAACTAAATTCTTCTCTTTAACGATCTGTGCAGGTGACTTTGATGTTTTCCACATATCTGCAAAAACTGTTTTGGCTATCTTTCCTGAAATCGTCCCACCATCAATCAATCCGATCAACTCGGCCAGCTGGGCTGCTGAGATTGGCGACTCCTCAACAGACTGCTTAGCCTCGTTGAGTTCGCGCATCAACTCGACCATGATCCAGTTTGAGGCCGCCTTAGGGTTTTTGGAGAGCTCTGCCACCTGCTCAAAGTAGTCTGCAAGAGCCCTATCTTGAGTCAGCACAAAACTGTCGTACTCTGGAATCTGATACTGACTACTAAACCGCCGAGCCCGAGCCAGGGGAAGCTCCGGCAAAGAGGCCTTGATCTCCTCTAACCAGGCTGGGTCTACCTGCACTGGCAGCAGATCAGGGTCTGGAAAATAGCGATAGTCATTGGCCTCCTCTTTGGAGCGCATAGGGAAGGTGCGGTTTTTGACGGAGTCATAGAGCCGAGTTTCCTGAAAGATCTTTTCGCCAGACTCCATGCAGTCAATTTGGCGCTGAATTTCATACTCAACAGCCTTTTCGATAAAGCGAAAAGAGTTGATATTTTTCAGCTCCACTTTTGTGCCCAACTTCGGATCCCCCTTCTTGCGAATGCTGATATTGCAATCACAGCGCATGGATCCTTCCTCCAGGTTGCCATCACAGACTCCCAAATAGAGCAAAATGGATCTCACCGTTCGCGCATATTCTGCAGCCTCTTTAGGGCTACGCATATCAGGACCCGAAACAATCTCCAGCAGAGGCACACCGGCCCGATTGAGATTGATCAAGGTGTACTCCCCTCGATGCAAGGACTTCCCAGCATCCTCTTCCATATGCGCTCTCTCGATGCGCACTTTTTTGACCTCTCCATCCAGGAAGTACTCCACCTCACCCTCTTCGCAGAGGGGCAAATCGTACTGAGAGATCTGGTAGCCTTTGGGCAGATCCGGGTAAAAGTAGTTTTTCCGAGCAAAAACAGAGTCCGG
>SKYF01000025.1 GCA_007128005.1 Bdellovibrionales bacterium | reverse complement strand
TGCTCAATGAGCACAACTTGCATCATCCCGAGCGAGTTGAGTTTGATCACAGTGAAACTCTACTGAGCCAGTGGATTGAGACTGAGCTTCAGGATCTGCGCAAGCCCAAGGCCTTTGCTCCTATTCAAAAAGACCGCAATCGCATCCTTGAAAATCTAGTGCGTGGCTACAAGGCTTTGCGGTCAGAGTTCAACAGGGGGGTTGAAGAAGGAGTGGCACTGGCACTTGCGGACATAGACCCTCAGAGTGGGTGGACCAGTTTGCGTCAAGCTCGCTGGGAGCTCAATATTGATCATTCCGTGGAGCGAAGAACTCAACTCCATGAATTCTTGCATGAGGCGGCAAAAATTCGCGCCAAGAAACGAGCTGAGTTTGCAGCCTCCAGAGATAAAGAGATCAGAGGCTACGTTCAAGCCCATTTGCCGCGTATTTATCAGGCAGAGGATAGAGAGCAGGCCCTGACTCGACCTGCTCACCAGATTGAGGAAGATGTTCGTCGGGTCAAAGCGGAGATTGAGAGCATTGAAGCCGATCGCTATGTCCCGTCGGTGCAATCTGTTGGAGAAGAGGCTTTTTCTGCCATTTCAGGGGCTGTTGAAAAGATGGTGGAGATGGAAAGGGAGAGTCATAGACTCAGAGAGCTTCTGCGCCAGGAAAATATAGAGGGTCGTCTAAAGGACAAGTATGACCACCGCGACCGTCTGTTGCGCAAAGTAGATACATTTATCACTCAACTGATGGTGGATGTTGGACCAGAGGAATGGCCGGAGGGACAAATTCCCCTGTGGCCCAAAGAGATCCGTCGAGCTGTCCAGGCACGGGAGAACAAGCTCCTCCTGCTGATGAATGCGGAATTTAAGTTTATGGGGCAAATGACTGAGTATCTTCTCGATCGCTATGAGGAGAGAGGGCAGTTGAGAGCTGAGGACTTCGAGCAAATGCCAGCCATCCTTAAGGAGCAGGGAGAGATATTCCGCGTTCTTAAAAAGGAGTACTTGGAGCTTAAGGATCAAGTGGTCCGCTCGACTGTCGAGGCTTTGCGCCGGGGTGATTTTGATGAAAGGCGATTTCCTGGAGCTGAAAAAGTTCAGGAACACCTTTTTGATCTCTTGGGTGTAACAGACCTAGAAGATGATTTGCTCCTTTTTGATAGGGACTCGATTGAGGGGCAGATTCGTGAAATTGAGATACGAGAACAAGAGATCAAGACGCGACTCATTCAGGTGGAAGAGCAACTGGATGTTTGGAAGTACATCTACTCTGCAGAGATGAGCAGTGCTCTTCCAGGTGTGCAGGTCAATAGCTATGAGCTGGTGGACCTGGGAAGTTTGCTGAGAAAGACCCCCGAGCAGTTGAGGGATTGGACACAGGACGGGCGCCAGCGCCGGCTTGCAGTGGCTGCTTTAAAACAGGCCCTGGATCGCTGGGAGGATATGTGGAGAGAGGTCATCTATGAGAATGAGAGAGCTCAGCCCGACTGGTATCCTGTGTCCCCCCGTTATAGGCGAGCCTCTTTGGGGGGGCAATAGTCAGAGTTCAGCTTCAGGAGGGCGAAGACCCTTCTTTTTAATTTTCTCTACGAGGGTCGTGCGGTTGAGTTTGAGTAGGAGGGCCGCTTGGTTGCGGTTCCACCCAGTTTTTTCAAGGGCGCGGAGAATGAGGGTGTTCTCATACTGATCGACAGCCGAGTTAAAGTCCACGCCTTGTTCAGGGATTTCAATTTTGCTTGGGTCGGCAAACTTCACTCGGGGAGAGCGCAGATATTTTTCAGGCAAGTCGTTGAGGTCCACGAGGCCGTGACCTTTGAGGATGGCAATGCGCTCCACCAAGTTCTCCAGTTCGCGGATATTTCCGGGCCAGGAGTAGCTGAGCAGAACATCTAAGGCCTCCGGAGTGATTCCAGAGAGGTTGCGGCCCCGGGAGCGATTGAACTCTTGTATAAAGTGATGAAAGAGCAGTGGAATGTCGCCCTGTCTTTCTCTGAGAGCTGGAATTCTTATGGGGATGACGTTGAGGCGATAGTAGAGGTCCTCTCGAAACTTACCCTCTTCAACGGCTTTTTCCAGATCAATATTGGTGGCGGCAATCACCCGCACATCCGAATGAATTGTTTTGGCGCTGCCTACGGGTTCAAAGCGTCGCTCCTGAAGGACTCGAAGCAGTTTGACCTGAAGCCCAGGACTCATGTCACCAATTTCATCCAAGAAGAGAGTCCCACTTGTAGCCAACTCAAAGCGCCCCACTCGGTTGGCAATGGCCCCCGTGAAGGCGCCTTTGATGTGGCCAAAGAGCTCACTTTCTAAGAGCTCTCCTGGAATAGCACCACAGTTGATGGGGACAAAAGGCTTAGTGGCTCGTGGAGAGTTGTAGTGAATGGCTTTGGCAACGAGCTCTTTGCCGGTGCCGCTCTCTCCAGTGACAAGAACTGTCGACTCCGAGTCGGCCACCCGCTCAATCATTTCCAGCACTCGAGAGATAGCTTCACTTTGTCCAATGATGTTGTCGAACTGATATTTTTTGTGCAGGGCCGAGCGGAGCTGGAGGTTTTCCTTTTGCAGCTGACTGTGAGCCATAGCCCTTTCAACAAGAACCATGATTTCATCCAGATTGAAGGGCTTGCAGATAAAGTGAAAGGCCCCAGCTTGAGTGGCCGCGACAGCATTCTCAACGCTGCCAAAGCCAGTAAGGATAATGACCTCACAGTTCTTGTGAACTGATTTTATTTGTGCCATTAAGTCGAGACCATCTCCGTCTGGAAGGCGAAGGTCGACAAGAGCCAGGTCAATGGGCTTCTCACATTGGCTTATGGTTTCAGCCTCTTTTTTATTGGCTGCGGTGATGACTTGGTAGCCTTTTCGGTCCAGGGCTCGAAACAAAGCGGTTCTTAATCCGGCTTCATCGTCGACAATTAAAATTCTTTGCCCTTGCATTGCGCTCCCTTCCTTGGTTTATGCGCCCTTCTTTCATCTCGTTCCTGAGATGGGTGCCCTTATCAAAATGGTAGGGCAGGTCAATTGGCGGTGTCAAATTTTCCCGTCAAAAACCTGAGGGGTAGAGGTGGAATCTGGACGTTTTAGGGTGATTTTTGCCGTGACCCCAACTCCAGTCTGGGAAAGAATTTCCAGCTTTCCCTGGTGTTCAGAAATTATTTTATAGGCCACCGTAAGGCCCAGGCCAGGGTGGAGGTTAGGGTTTTTGGTGGTAAATAGGGGGTTGAAAATTCGTGGTAGATTCTCCTCGCTGATTCCTGGCCCATTGTCGGAGATGGTCAGTTCATGGCTGTCTTTGTGACTTCGCAGTCGAATGATGACTTTGGGCGAAGAGGGAGAGGCTTCGGTGACGGCCTCTACAGCATTGCTGAGAATGTTTTTAACGGCTTGGGTGAGAAGCTGCGGCTGCCCGTAGACCAAAATGGGATCAGGGGGAAGATCCAGCTCGAAGACGACATCTTGATAGCGGGCCTTGATTTCAATGATTTTAAGGGCTTGGTGGATAAGGTCCTGCACAGAGAAGGTCTGGGCTTCTGTCAAGTCGTGATGTCGGGCAAAGCCCAACAAGTTGTGAACAATGTCGCGACAGCGATGGGCGGCCTTTTCCATGGCCTCGATGTCCTCTCGAAGGGGGTCTTTGTCGGTGAGACTCATTTTGATAAGCTGTAAAAAATTGAGCATACCGCCAATGGGGTTGTTCAGTTCGTGGGCGATGCTGCTGCCAATTGTGCCGAGTTCTGCCATCTTTGTGGACTCTAAAACCTGTCTTTCCAAGGCCAGCTGTTCGGTCAGATCTCGGCAGATAAAAATTGAGACGGAATCAGATAGAGAGTTTTCGTTGAGAGGTTGGCAGGAGATGTCATAGGTGCGTTGGCTGAGTTCATCTTGCCGGCGGAGCCGAAAGCGCGGACTGAGACGACCTATCTCCGCATCTGTGATTTGGGGGAAGATGAGCTTTAAAATACTCTGGCCCAACAGAGCCTTGTCCGGCTGACTGAGAGCTTTGCTCAGAGCCAGGTTTGAGCGCAAAATCTTAAAGGACCTATCAACGAGGCAGAGGGGGGCTGAGATGGCATTGAATGTGGCCTCCCACTGGAGTTTGAGGGATTCGGCCTGATCCATTTGAATCAGGCGCTCTATGGCGAGAGTGATAGCTTCGGAGAGCTGTTGTAAAAACTCTTTCTCGTCCCGAGTAAAATCTTCGGCTTCGGCGGGGCGAGCATAGTAGATTTTCCCCAACTCTTGAACCGCGTTGGAGAGGGGAACTTCATAAATCTTCTCCTTGAGTTGTTGGCTGGAGATTTGTTCGGGAAGAGAGCTTTGACTGTTGAATAGGATGCGGGCCCAGGCGAGCTGAAGATAGGAGCCCAAACTTTCACTGAGAGCGCGCTCCAAGTCACTTAAGCTCGAAGCCCCCTGAATGCCGAGAAGGGCGGCATGAAGAGCCTCCATCTGTCTGCGGGTCTTTTCGAGCTTGCTCTTGGTGCGACTCAGATACTGTTGGCGCTTGAGAACTCTCTGCTCTAGGTTCTCCTGAAGAGAGCGAAGCTTGGCGTTTTGGTCGTGAAAGAGGCGAAAGAGATCAAGGCCCTGTTGACTGAGGGCATAGTCCTCCATGGCCAGCTTCAAGCCACCTTCAAATTCGGGCTCCAAAAAGTCACTCACCACCTGGCAGAGAGAAGTTTTTTTAAGCACTTTAAGAACCTCAGCCCCCGACTTGCTGGGGCAGACAAGAACTTTTTGTGCCTCTGGGGCCAAGCGCACCAAATCCTCAACAAAGCCCAAGGACTCTTGCTCCTCTCCTGGTGGAAGGGCAAAGGCGACGACTTGATAGGGATTGTCTCTAAGTAGCGAGAGGGCCGTGGAGTGGTCTGGGGCTGTGTCTGCGCCCAAAGTCAGTTTGTCGGGCTCAGGGTGCCCGATAACCAGTACGCTGGAGCGCAAGATCAACTCCTTTCCTCTTTGAGCGACGGGCAAAAGAGGGCCTCAAATCCCTTTTGCCAGCGCTGCCAGAGAGCGGGAGCGTAGGTGTTGCCAATCTTTTTAGGATCGATTTCGTGCAGACATCGATCCCGCTCCATCCACTCCTCCTCTTCGATGCAGATAATAGGAACGCCAAGATCTTGCCACCCATAGTGACTGAGACTTCCTGGAGTGGGGTAACCAATTGTGTCCAGCACCGGGTAGCCGGAGCTTTCCGAGAGGCTATGTGCCTGGTCAGCGCCGCTGGGGCCGGTCAGCACAATCGAAGGCTTCCAAGCGTGAAAGTGAATGATCAGCTGGGGTTTGCGCTCCTCAATCAACCGCACTAGGGCCTGAATTTCAGGCTCGCTGGCCGGGTAGGGGCCAGGATAATAGCGATCCTTTGAAAACTCAGGGGACCAGTTGCTGGCAGGGTAGTTACGGTTGAGATCCACCCCTCGGCCATTGACTCTTTGGTTGATGGCCACACCGTCGGGATTGAGGCAGGGGATAATGATCCAGGGCCGGTCTGAAGGGATCAGCCCCGCCTGTTGAGTGTGAGTGAGCCAGCGCTCACACTCTTGTCCCAGAATCACTCCCTCTGGTTCGTCTCCATGCACTCCCCCAATCAGCAGGGTGGGCCTCTTGGCCGGATCCGCCGAGCTTTGACTGCAGAACTCTGTCATGGAGATGGGGCGTCCCTGACTGGACTGTGCCCACTGTTTGTGATGATTGACCTGCATCCTTCACCAGTCCCTTCTTGACCTTTGCCTAAGGCTGGGTCATCCATAAACCCATGTCTGAATTCTCCACCATCATTCTTGCAGCAGGCAAGGGGACAAGAATGAATTCCCCTCTGCCTAAGGTTTTACACCCCGTTGCGGGCTGGCCTATGATTAGGCGCGTAATAGAGGGGGCCAAGCAGGCGGGCTCCAAGGAAAACCGTGTTGTCTTGGGTTTTGGTGAGCAGCTGGTCAGGCCAGTGGTGGAGGGGCTAGGAGGGGTCTGCTTTCGCCAGCAGAATCAGTGGGGGACGGCTGATGCCGTGCGGGCGGCCCAGCCAGAGAGCTTGGAGGGCCTAGTGGTGATCCTTAACGGAGACCATCCCTTGATTGAGGCCGCAGATATTCAGGGCTTTGTGGAGAGCTTTTTAAAGGGCTCAGCGGCTCTGGCCGTGGTCAGCTGTGAGCTGAAGAAACCCGCCCATTACGGCCGAATTGTTCGCCACAAGGATCGCGTCCAGGCCATTGTCGAGGCCAAGGACGCCAGCCACGAGACGCTCAAAATTCGCGAAGTCAACACAGGACTCTATGTGGTGCGTGCAGAGCTGCTCAATGAGCTTTTGCCGCAGATTCAGAGCCACAACGCTCAAAATGAATTTTATTTGACCGACTTGGTCTCCTTGGCCGTGCAAAAGGGGCTTGAAGTGGAGGCCATCAAAGCTCGCCCGGAAGTGGCATTTGGAGTCAACAGTCAGTCAGAGTTGGCAAAGGCTACGCAGAAGGTCTTTCGCCGTAAAGCCGAAGCACTGATGGCCGAGGGCGTGATATTGATCGACCCCTCTCAGACCTATATCGAAGATCAGGTGGAGGTGGGTTCAGGCAGTGTGATCTATCCAGGAGCTTTTATTTTAGGTCAAAGCAGAATTGGCCGCTTTTGCGTGCTGGAGCCCAATGTCTTTGTCCAGTCCACAGAGATAGCAGACAGCGTGAGGGTGAAAGCGGGCAGCTACCTTGAGGACTCCAAAGTGGGTGAGAGCTCTCAGCTTGGCCCCTATGCCCACTTGCGGCCTCAATCGGAGTTGGGAAAGCAGACGAAGATTGGCAATTTTGTGGAGCTGAAAAAGACCAAAATGGGCGACCGAAGCCAAGCCTCTCATTTGGCCTATTTGGGGGACTCAGAAATTGGTGAGGACACCAATATTGGTTGCGGGGTGATCACCTGCAACTATGCAGTGGACAAGAAAAAGTACAAAACCAAAATCGGGCGGGGAGTTTTTGTGGGCAGTGACAGTCAGTTTATTGCCCCGGTGGAGATAGGAGACGGAGCCGTTATTGGCTCCGGATCGACCATCACCAAAGACGTGCCGGCAGGAGCCCTGGCCGTGGCGCGGGGACGACAGAGAAATATTGAAGACTACAAATCTCGACCCTCAGGCGCGTCGACTTCAGCAGAGAAGAAAAAGGGAGATTGATTTAAAATGTGTGGAATTGTCGGGTACTATGGCCCCAAAGACCCCAAAGAAGTTATAGTCAATGGACTCAGAGCCCTTGAGTATCGGGGTTATGACAGTGCTGGAGTGGCCATCCTTCATCAGGGCGAGTTTAAGAGAGTCCGGGCTGAAGGTAAATTAGTACATCTCGAAGAGCGGTTAAAAGAAGAAGTATTTGATGGTCATTTGGGCATAGGTCACACGCGCTGGGCAACTCACGGACTGCCCATTGAGCGAAACGCCCACCCCCACTGTGTGGATGGGGTGAGCATTGTTCACAATGGAATCATTGAAAACTATGCGGAGCTCAGGGAGTCTCTGCGAGCCCAGGCCGTGAACTTTCAGTCCGACACGGATTCTGAACTCGTGGCCCACTTGATCGCTCAACAGATCAAAGTGGGCAAAAATCTCCTCTCAGCGGTGCTTGAAGTTCTGCCGCAGCTGGAGGGAGCCTACTCCATTTTGGCAGTCTCAAAGGACCAACCCAACGAGATGGTGGCCTTCAAGTATGGCCCACCGCTGATTGTGGGTTTGGCCTCTGATGCCACCCTTGTGGCCAGTGACATTCAAGCCATTGTTCCCCACACCAGGGAAGTGATCTTTTTAGAGGACCAAGAAGTTGCCCATATTTGTGGGAGTCAGGTCCAGATTCTCGATTCTCGGGGAGAGGAGCGCAGCCGGACTCCAGTTCACATCGACTGGACCCAGGAGAGAGCTGAAAAGCAGGGCTATCCTCACTTTATGCTCAAGGAGATCTTTGAACAGCCTCGGGCCGTGGCTCAGGCCCTAGCCCCTCACTTGGATTTGGAAAATCACCGAGTGAAGTTGAAGGTGGAGTTGGAGGAGAGTTTTCTCCAATCTCTGGAGCGGGTGTTTATTGTCGGCTGTGGAACGAGCTTTTATGCAGCCATGGCCGGCGAGTATATGATCGAGGGGCTGGCGCGAATTCCTGTGGAGGTGGAGATTGCCAGTGAGTTTCGCTACCGCAATCCGATCTTGCCCGCCAACTCTTTGGTGGTTGTGATCTCACAGAGTGGGGAGACCGCCGACACTTTGGCGGCCCTGAGGCTTGTGAAGGAGCAGGGGGTAAGAGCTTTAAGTATCTGCAATGTGCCGAACTCCTCCATTGACCGGGAGGCTCAGGCCCATTTGTATATGAACGCAGGGGTGGAGATTGGTGTGGCCAGCACTAAGGCCTTTGTTAGCACCTTGGCCCTACTCAATCTATTGGCCATCAGTCTGGCGAAAGCCAAATCCGGTGGAGAGCTCAAGGCAGAGCCGGACTTGGTTCAGGGGCTTTTGTCCCTGCCCTCCCATATGGAGACGGTGTTGGTGCATGAGAAGTTCTTTGCCGAGGCGGCCCAGACTCTCAAGAGCTTTCGTGGGTTCCTGTATATGGGGCGCGGAATCAACTATCCCATTGCCCTAGAGGGGGCGCTCAAGCTCAAGGAGCTTGCCTATATGCATGCGGAGGGCTATGCCGCTGGGGAGATGAAGCACGGCCCCCTAGCCCTGATTGACTCAGAGATGGCCATCATTATGCTGGCCCCCAAAGATGGGCTCTATGAAAAGACCTTGAGCAACTTAGAGGAGGCCAAGGCCCGAGGTGGACAAATCATCTCCATTGGCAGTGGGGACGACGAGCGACTCCGTCAACTCAGTCAGCACTACCTGGCCCTTCCCCAAACTCACTGGATGATGATGCCTCTGCTTGAGGTCATTCCCCTTCAGCTGCTCGCCTATCATGTGGCCGAGTCTCTTGGCCATGACGTGGATCAGCCCCGCAACCTGGCCAAATCTGTCACGGTGGAGTAGATAG
>SKYF01000054.1 GCA_007128005.1 Bdellovibrionales bacterium | reverse complement strand
CTCGGAGCTGCGGTTGGTGCTCAACAAAGAGCTCTTGGCCGAGCTCGAAGAGGTTCGCGCTCTTTTGGGACAAAAGGCCATGGGGATGAGTTGGGCCGAACTGATCGGGGAGATGGCGGCTTTGAGCAAGGAGGCCCTCAAAGATAAAAAATTTGGCAAGAGACGAGAGTCAACTCAAACGGCAGGAACCCAAACGGCAGTTATCGAAAAGGCGGAAATGGCGACGATGTCGACAACAGCAACGACGACGCCATCCACTCCGGCGCTGAGGAGACGCTGCATCCAAACCGCCGCGCCCAAACCAAGGTCGATTTCAAAGGGAAAAAGATCTCGAGTGTGGGAGAGAGATGGTGGGGTCTGTGTGAAGTGTGGGAGTCAACAGGGGCTTCAAGTGGATCACATTGTTCCAGTGGCCTTGGGGGGAGGCTGCGAGGAGGAGAACCTTCGTCTTTTGTGTGTCAGTTGCAATGTGCGAGAGGGGGTAAAGGATTTTGGGCTGGAGAGGATGAAGCGAGGAGATAAGTCATTAAGAAGAGGCAGGATCGAGACTCGTCCGTAAGACTCCAGGAGGACAGAGGGTAGGATTGATCGTCTTTACTTACAGATTCCGCCGAAGACCAAAAATTCCTATCTTCCCTTCACCTTAGGAGAAGGAGGAGGCGCTCGGAGAGAACAGGATTAAAGCCTTTCATCTCTGAAGTCTCCAGGGCTGAGATAGAGCGAAGGGCCTGAACCGCACGGGGGTCAGGGAGGCCCATCGTTAAAAGTTGGAAGTTGCCAGGGGGATTTTTTCATCTGCTTTAGGTCGATATTTTGTGGATTAAAAGATTATAGTTATAAAAATCTATGGTAGGGTCGACTTGAGTTTGATTGCCCGGGAGGAAAGATGAAGACCCAAGAGATTACGATTGGTCTTTCGGCGTTGAGTTTAGTTGGCATAGTTGTGTTGGTGGCGGTTGGCTTGGGAGCCGCTCTAAAGCCAGTTCTATTCGCTATGCTATTGGCCTATTTGAGTTTCCCCCTGATTTTAAAAATTGAGCAAAAAGGAGTGCCAAGACTTTATGCAATTTGGGGTGTGTTTGTTGTTTTAAAGGTAGTTTTTGTGGTTTCTATCTATTTGTTTGTACCGCTTCTGATCGAGGACGCACAGCGATTCATCCGTGAACTTCCTGAGACATCTGAAAGGTTCATCAGTCAAGCAGAAGGTTTTGCTCATAATATTGGTCTGGAAATTGACCTCAGTCATCAGGGAATAAAGTCCCTTTTAATTGAAAATATCGCAGTTCTTTCAGAGGGAGTAGCCAAAACAACAGCTCAGTCTGTGCAGGGGTTATTTGGAAACTTCAGCAGATGGTTTTCAGCGATTGCAGGTGTAATCCTCTTTCCCATAGTTTTCTTCCATCTAATTAACCACTATGAAAATATATCCCGTGAGATTAGGAACTTTGTTCCCAAACGTTTCCAACCAATTCTCGATCGTTACCTGAAAATGAGTAATGGGATTTTGAGTGGGTATATCAGGGGCCAGCTTCTAGTCGCGGTCATTTTGAGTTTTTTATATGGGGTAGGGTTGTGGTTAGTCGATCTACCCTTTGGATTATTAATAGGCATTATCTCAGGCATGATGAGTATAGTTCCTTACGCTGGCTTTACTATTGGGTTTTTGATTGCTTTAATAACTATGGCGGCCAACTTTACAGGAATGGGCTTATTGATTGGTGTTATTATGGTTTACGCTATTGTCCAAACCTTGGAAAGTCTTTTTATCACCCCTCGTCTAGTAGGGGCAAAAGTGGGTATTAGCCCAATTGCAGGGATACTAGCTATTATAATTGGTGGAAATTTGTTTGGGTTTATTGGGGTCCTTTTTGGAATTCCTGTGGCGGCTATTTTAAAGTCAATTGTGCATGACCTAAGAGATCAGTATCTGGCGATAGATGATTAGTCTTAGTAAGGAGACGACTAAAAAATTTCTAGTGTAAAACTCCAGATTCTGATTACAGGCAGCTGGCCCAAAGCTCACCGGATGGATGCCCCTGCTAGAGCTGTAAAAAATCATTTATATGGGGCTTTTAAGCCTGAATCCCATCGCCAACGCACTTTTCAAAAGATTCAGTCTTAAAATTTTAAATATTGGTCAATGGGACACCTCATGAAGGGTGTTTCCTGCCAAATTTTTAGACTGCTCTGGTGCAGCCAAATCACTTAAGGAGACAATGCCCACCAACCGTTTATCTCTATTGACCACCGGCATACGCCTGACTTTGTTCTCACTTAAGGTTCGCGAAAGATCTTCAATATTTTGGTCGTCATAACAGTAAAGAACTTCATCTGTCATCACATCCCTAGCCATACATTCACTTGGACTTTTGTCCTCAGCGACACAGCGCAAAACAATATCTCGGTCAGTGATCATACCGACCATTTTTTCATTTTCTTGTACAGGGACAATCCCAAAATCACCCTCTCTCATCATTTGGGCGACTTCTTTAATTGGAGTTTTTAGCTCCACTAGCTGTACTTTTGTTTGCATAATGTCTCTAATCAACATACCGTTTCTCCTTTTAATTTATTTATTAAAAAATGCATTTACACCTTAATCTTCATATGTTCTCTAATCTGCCTTAAGTCGTGTGAATCTGTCGGGGCTTGCGCTCAGCTTGAACTCTTGAAGAGTCAACAATTTCAGATCTCGAAGACGATAAGATAATAATCTCGAGAATGGCCGCTGCTCCAATTAAGCCATAAACAAAGCGGCTCATTGCTGTATATGCCCCTCCAAATATAGAGGCTACAAGATCAACCTGAAATAACCCCACCAATCCCCAGTTGATTCCGCCTACGATCAAAAGAGTAAGACTTACTGTCTCTAACGCTTTTAAATAAACTACAAACTTCATATAATTTCTCCTTTGTTGACCCTAAAAACCCAAGCCCTGTTTGAATTTGAATTCAAAGAAGAGCTGTGAAGAGCCCAAAACTTAAGGGTATTTAAATCACAAAACATCTCTAAGATATGAAGATACCTTGATGATTTGTTCTCATTTACTACTTTTCCAGGGAATTTTGTCTATAGTCCGACCTAACTCTAGACTTATAGACAATACAAATAGTTTATATAAAATACATTGATTTATAATCTAAGACCAATCTTGAATTCAAATCTGAAGAGCAACTCCGGCGCTTTAAAGTGAGTTGCGCCCGCGGTATAAAAAATATGCTGATATTTAGATTTTACCTTACCAAGGCAGTTCCTCTCCACTGCAATGCCAAAAGCGACCTGTTTCAGTAAGGCCCTTGTCTTGAATCAAGACCAACATCTTTTTTACCGAGCTTTGGGTGTCTAAATCCCCCTGATTTCCAGTCATGTCGGTTCTAACAAAGCCCGGGTGAAGCAACAGGACTGAGATGCCCTGAGGCTTGAGGTCGAGGGCCAAACTGACTCCCATCATATTCAAGGCGGCCTTAGACATACGATAGCCGTAGTATCCCCCTGAGGAGTTGTCGGCCAGGGAACCCATTCGGCTGGTGAGCAAGGCAATCTTAGAGCCCTCTTTTAGTTTTGGCAAAAAAGCCATCACACTTCTCATGGGTCCCACACTGTTGACTGAGAGTTGCTCCTCAAGCCCCTCCAAATCAGGACGCGTCAGAGAGTCTGCTCGCAAAATACCGGAGACATGAATCAGCCAATCTATGGGTTCTGGAATCTGAAGACAGGCCCTGTCCAATGAGCTCGAGTCCCTAACCTCGCAGCCTTCAATGACTTTAACTGGCAGTTCACTCAACTGGGGGCTCGACTTCCGGCACAGGGCATAGACTCTGTTGTCTGAGTTTTCACTGAGCTGGCGGGTAAACTCCAATCCGATCCCTCTATTGGCTCCCACAACCACGACAGTTTTCATCTCTTCTCCTTTAGTGGTGACGATTTTTCGCCTAAAGCCTAATGTTTAGTGAGAAATTGTCAAGTCGCTCAGGGGCAAGTGAATCACTTGAGGTGAAGCAGGATGCGCTCGGCTAAAATGGGATTGAAGCCCTTAAGGGCTGCGATCTCCTGGGCAGAAGCACTGCGAAGGGCCTCGACACTGCCGAAGTGTTTAAGAAGTGCAATCCTACGCTTTTCGCCTAAGCCCACAACCTCATCCAATTCACTCTCTAAGCCTTTCGCCTCGCGCAGTTTGCGGTGGTAGGTGATGGCAAAGCGATGGGCTTCATCGCGAATTCCAACCAGTATCTCCAGGGCCTCTGAATGCTTGGAAAAACTGATGGGGTTTTGTCGTCCGGGAAGAAAAAACCTCTCTTGGGAGCTCATCACTTCACTGGCCTGAAAGTCTCTCTCCACTCGGGCCTTGGCCATGGCCACCACTGGCAGGTCGCTGCGACCAAGTTCCTTGAGGGCCTCTAAAACCATCTTGAGTTGCCCTTTGCCCCCATCAATGACTATCAAATCTGGGTCCTCGTACTCCTGGTGTTTGAGTCTTCGACTTAAGACTTCCTTCATGGCGGCAAAGTCATTGCTCCCCTGAATGCTACGAATGCGGTAGCGCCTGTAGTCTTCGCTCTTTGGCAAGCCCTCTTCAAAAACCACTTGAGAGCCTACATTCTCTGACCCTTGAAAGTGGGAGATATCATAGCACTCAATTCGCTGGGGCAGTCTGGGCAGTCCCAGCTTTTCCTGAATCACCTGAAGTCCCTTGCGCCGCCCCTCTTGTTTTGTCACCTGCTCGGCAAAGTGTTGCTGGGCATTGGCCAAGGCCATATCGACTAGCTTTTTGGCCTCCTCGCCATGAGCCGGACCAATCTTGGGAGCCTTACCCGAGCGCTCTTTCAAGACTGCAGCAAGCAATTTGTGCAGATCAGAGCCCAAATCCACTGGCAATATCAATTCATCAGGAACCATATTGTCCACGTAGTACTGGTTCAAGAAAGATGTCAGCCAGTCCCTGGGGTCCTCCTCAGGTGAACTGGCATCTAGACGGGGTACAAAGTGCGGGCGATGACCAATGACTCTTCCCGCGCGCACATGAAGCATCTCAATCAAAGTGCCACTGCTATCGCCAAAGAAGGCCACTACGTCTTGATCCCTATCCAAGCTCTTGTGACTAACCACCACCTGCTTCTGCCAAATGGATTTAATGGCCTCAATGCTATCCCGAATCTTAGCGGCAGACTCAAAGCGCTCCAGCTCTGCCTCTTTTTTCATACGCGCATTGAGGTCCTTAATGACCGAACGATCTCGGCCCCGCAAAAATTTTAAAGCTCCCTTCACGTCTTCGCCGTAGTCTTCCACACTGATGTAATCCACACAGGGGGCCGTGCAGCGGCCAATCTGGTAGGTCATGCAGGGGCGTTTTCTGATTTTCATAAAGGCATCCGTGCAGTCTCGGATCTTGAAAGTCTGATTGAGAAAGCGCAAACTCTCTCTGACGGCATAGCCACTGGTATAGGGACCAAAGTAAATGGCCCCATCTTGTTTGACTTTGCGGACCAAGTAAAAACGCGGAAACTGGTCCTGGATGCTGCAGCGGATGTAGGGATAGGCCTTGTCATCTTTCAGTCGAATATTGTAGCGAGGTTGATGTTTTTTGATCAGTGAGGCCTCCAGCAAAAAGGCCTCCACCTCGGTCTGAGTCAAAATATAGCTGATCTGGTGGATGTGACGAACCAGAAACTGCGTCTTTAAACTATGCTCTGCATTCTGGTGAAAATAACTCCTCACCCGAGCCTTAAGGTTTTTGGCCTTGCCCACATAGATAATCTGCTCCCTGGTGTTTTTCATCAAATACACGCCGGGAGTTGTGGGAAATTCTGCAATGATCTGCTTGAGAGCTTCCACATCCGCCATAGTGGGATTATCTAACAGATCCTTACATCAAGTAAATTAGTAAAGAGACTCTTCTGCTAAAAATCCATTTTGGATAGCCAAAGTCCCAAAGGGGTAATCAACACTCCCTGCCTAGTTTTCCTTGGCTTAGTCAAATTTTTAACTAGTTGAATTTTACTGATGCCTGGAAAGTACTTATCGAAAGCTGAAAAGCTCCCAGAAGATGAATCATCCCCCTGCTTCACCTCAATCATGACATGGGGCTTTTTATTTTTTGTTATTAAAAAATCGACCTCTTTTTCCTGTTTGTTCCGCAAAAAATGAAGATCATAGACCTGCCCGAGAACATCTTGACGATAGTGAATCTCCTTCAGGAGAGACAGTGCGACCAAGTTCTCGAGTCGATGGGCCATGTTCTCCACCCGGCAATAGTCATAAAAATAAATTTTAGGCGCCTTTTTAAGCCCTCCAATCATTGACTTCTGATAATAGGGGTAGATTCTAAACACCACATAGCTGTTCTCCAGAACATCTACCCATCTCTTTACAGACTTATCGTCTGTGTAGAGGTCTTCACGAAGAGAGTTGTAGCTTAAGGTCGAACCCACTCGCTCGGTTAAGAGCAGGGCTAGAGTTTCAAGCTGCTTAATACTTCTTACTGACTCTGTCTCCAGGATATCCTGCTTTAAGATCACATCCAGGTGGGTGCGCATCCATCTCTGGTAGTAACCTACACTTCCAGATAAATAGGGCTCAGGAAACCCGCTCAAGTTCAGCAGACGATCCACCACAGAGTCCATCTCCCCAACTGAAATCTTCCTCTTCTTCTCCTGCTGGACGATTTCTTTAGGATCAAAAGGATAAAGACGATAGGAAAAATACCGACCTGCCAGTGAGTCTCCGACCTTTTTATAGGTGTTCATTTTGGCACTGCCGGTGACCAGTATCTTTGGTTGAACAGTCTGGGCATCCACCACACCCTTGAGCCAGCTCTTCCACTTCTTCATTTTGTGAAGCTCATCAAAAATAACCAGGTCTCGATCCACGGCCCAACTTCCTTTGAGTAACCTCATGCGATCTGCGGGCACATCAAAATTAAGATAATCGTAGGACTCCACTAAATGCTCACTGAGATAGGTCTTGCCACACTGCCGAGGACCGGACAGCAAGACCATCTTTTTATTGAGGTCTTCTTTGATGGGGTGAAATAAACTTCTATCCATCCTGAAATTTTCGTTTCAAAGACCGAAAAAGTCAATACTTTTTCGGTTTTTATGCCGAAAAAGTATATCTCCAGACTACCACATCATCACATCTAATAAGTTAGAATAGTCATCCGTCCACACCCTGAGCTCCGGGCGATACACCAGCGGATACCAGCGCAAATCTTCCACCAGCTCAGCCAAATCCTCCCTGGACCTGGCAATGACAACCCAGCTGGAGCGCTCAAGTCCCTCAATCTGCTCCTCGTTGTCATCAATCCGGATCATGGCCGCAAGGCCCAGCTCCTCACTCAAACGGTCCAATACGGGCTCCAAGTCCAGGTAGCGGTTGGATATATGGAAGGCCACCATGCCCCCTTCTCTTAGCCGTGACATATACAGCTCGAGGGCCTCTAGGGTGATCAAGTGAACGGGAATTGCGTCTGAACTAAAGGCATCGACCACAATGAGGTCAAAGAGCTCTTCTGGATGCCTCCTCTCCAACTGCATCCTGGCATCACCCAGCACAATATCTAAATCGCAACCTCGATCCCAGCAGTCTGCCAAATAAGTAAAGAAGGTTCGGTTTTGGGCAAGCCTTGCCATGGCCGGATCCAGCTCAAAAAACACCATCCGTCTTCCCTTTTGTCCATAGGCAGCCAAAGTCCCTGTGCCAAGGCCAATTAAGGCCACGTCTTGAAACCTCTCCTCGTGACCGGGCAGGGTGAAAATCTGACCAATTGGGCCTTTTAAGTGGTAGTAACTTCGCGCCAAAAGCCTCTCCTCCACGGGGTACATTTTCTGTTCTCCATGAATTGTACCTCCATGAACCAGACTGTGAATTGCTCCCCCCTCAAGGGCCTCCACACTGATGACTCCATAGAAGCTTCTCTGCTGATAAATCACCTGGGCATAGGGCGATATCTGAAGCAGAAGATAGAAGATGCAGGCCATACTCAGACCCGCATAGACGGGGCGACGCAGCCACACTAGGGGTAAGAGTAGGGGAAGGGCATACTGCACCAAACCCACCACCTGATGATAGCGTAGATTTAAAAACTCCGCCCAGGCAGAGAAGTCAAAGGTGGTGTCCCTTAGCCAGCTAGAGAGGTAGTAGGTAAACAAAATCATTACAAACAGACTTGCGGCAAAAAGTTTAGACCGCGGTTGCTTTGCAGCCAGAGAAAAGGTCGGGGTCAAGATCAAGGCCAGAATCAAAACTAAAGGATACTCCAAAATGGAGTTAAAGACGACGGGAGCCACCAGGGCATTGAACAGTCCCCCCAGCACCCCTCCCACGGACATCCACAAAAAGAAGTCTGTCAGGTGCCGGGCCGAGGGTCTTCTGCGCGCAAGCTCCCCATGGCAGACCATGGCAATGACAAAAAGCCCCCCCAAATGCAGAGCCACCGTCATCCACAGGCTTCCTAAAACTTTGACAAAGGTCAAACTCAGCACCATCCATACAAAAATGGGCCCTATAAGACTCATAAAGATATGCGCCAAAAGGGAGTAGCGACCAAAGACAATGATAAAGCTCAGCAAATAAAGACTGAGCGGAATCACCCAAAACAGAGGAATAGCGGCCACATCCGTTGTCATAAAAGTTGTGGCCCCAAGCATGAGACTTGAAGGCACAAAGGCCAAAGCCACCCAAGTCAAACGCTGTCCCCAACTGACATCTGGAGATAAGAAGGCCGCACTGCTAAAGCTCTCCTCATCTCTAATCCCCAGTGACTGAGCCAACTCTCTTGGAGACTCCACCTTCTTGGACTTCCACAGCAACACGGCGCTGCCCACAAAGAGGAGCAGCAATATCCAGTAGCCCCACATCCACAGCTGGCTCTGTCCGGCCAAGGATAGACGGGGCTCAATCACTAGAGGGTACAAGACCAAGGCGGACATACTGCCCACATTGCTGGCAGCGTAGAGGTAGTAGGGATCCTTTGCCGTCGGATGATCCGTCATCGACATCCATCGCTGGAGCAGGGGGGCTGAAGCCGAGGTCACAAAAAAAGGCAGGCCTACAAACAAAAACAACACTCCCAACAACCAAAACACCGGATTGGTCAAAGT
>SKYF01000087.1 GCA_007128005.1 Bdellovibrionales bacterium | reverse complement strand
GGCGGAGCTCCACGCTTTCCTTTACAGACAATTTAGGAAATGCAGGGTTCTGCTGCTCTGCTGCCTTAAGCTGCAAAGTCCATGTTCCTATGATTAAAAACAGTGTCATCCATCGAAAGTTCATTGCTGTTTCCTCAAATCGCCTCACCTAATATTATTCATTAGTTGAAGCATCTGATCTGATGCCTGGATCACCTTGGAGTTCGTTTCATATGCTCTCTGGGTCTGAATCATCCCGACCATCTCGTCCACAATGTTAACATTGCTGCGCTCCAGCTGGCCTTGTGCCAGATAACCCAAGGCATTTTGTCCTGGCATTCCCTGCTGGGGCTGCCCGCTAGCCGCGCTGGGCATAAACAGATTTCTTCCCATACTACGCAGACCAGCAGGATTGACAAAGTTAACTAACTGAACCTGCCCAATATTCTGAGGAAGAATGCCATCACCCATAAGGACATTGACTTGACCTTCTTGAGAAATCTCAATGGCCGCAGCATTGGGAGGAATTACGATCTGGGGGATTAGAGCGTTGCCATTTCGGTCAACAATCCGACCGTCCGGAGCTCGCTTAAATGAACCATCTCGAGTGTAGGCAATCTGACCATTGGATGTCTGAACGGGGAAAAAACCAGCTCCTTGAATCTCAAGGTCCAAGGGGTTCTTTGTGACCTGAGTAGACCCCTGCTCAAAATCCTTCTGAACGGCAGCTGTCCTAACACCCATCCCCACCTGAACTCCGGTGGGAGAGATGGAGTTCAGCCCCGTCTGCGCCCCAGGTTCCTTGATATTTTGATAGAGGAGATCCTCAAACTCCGCGCGAGAGCGTTTAAACCCAACCGTAGACGAGTTAGCTAAATTGTTGGCAATCACATCCATATTCGTTTGTTGAGCTTGCATTCCAGTGGCGGCTGTATTGAGTGATTTAAGCATGTTTAACTATTTCCCCTATCTTCTGGCCAACTCATTGACCAGCTTTGCATCCATTTGGTCAAAGGCCTTCATGGTCTGCTGGGCGCTTTCAAAAGCCCTTGAGGCCCCAATCATATCTGTCATCTCTTTAATGATGTTTACATTGCTGCCTTCCAAAAAGCCCTGTTGAACTTGGGCTGTATCCGCAGGAATCAACTGGGCTTGAAAGTTTTCCCTCAGTCGATAGCTCGAAGAGCCTACCTTCTGTAAAGCCTCCAGGTTCTCTGGCCTGACTAGAGAAAGCCTGCCCAAACTCTCCCCCCCCTCATAGATCTCCCCACTTTGAGAGAAGGTGACATTTCTTGAGCTCACTTGAATCATACGACCATTTGGATCCTGGCCCAATCCCTCGCGCAAAACTGGGTGACCGTCCCTTGTCACTAACAGGCCCTCCGCAGAAATATTGAGAGCTCCATTACGTGTCAGCCTGACTCCCTGAGGGGTCAGAACTTCAAAAAATCCTTGTCCTTCTATAGCTAAATCTAAGGTGTTTCCCGTGGGCTTTACTATTCCCTGACTGAAGTCCGTGAAAACCCCTGACGATTCAACTAGGGCTCGATCACCACCTTGCATATTGTAAAAGCTCTCAATGGAGGCTGGGACTCTTGGAACTTGAATGACGTCTGGCGGCTTTTCATAGGCGGTTAGATATTCGCGAAAGGTCTGCTCATCCTTCTTGAAAGAGGTGGTATTGGCATTGGCGATATTATTGGCAATAGTGTCCAGACGCTGAGTCTGAGCCATTGCCCCACTGAGTGCTGTAAAGATTCCCTTACTGCTCACGCTTAAGCCTCCCTTCTCCTTGATAGTTGAGAAAGCAAGCCACATGCCACTGCTCCAAGATTGGTGCAACTTGGTGAGGGGCTGACTCTACATTTATCTAGTTCTTAAGAAAACCTGAGCTTTTTCCTTAAGTTCGACTTGCAATCTTCCGACTCAACTTTGCTCAAAAGTCAATTTAGTAGCCCTAGACTAACGTCGGTAAGAGCCCTTGATCCAGTCATCAAAATGACGGACTGATCCGATTTTATGACAGTTGAACTCGACCTCACTCTCCATTTGCCTCATAATCAGGAGCATGATCAGGACACCTCGAGGAACACGCATCCAGTTTTTGTCTGTGTTGATTTGCATATGTTTGGGCTTGTTTTTTGGTTCTAGCCTCACCTGGGCGGTTCCCTCCCCAAGAACTTCCGCAGACTCTGATGGAGAGCTCAAAAGACTGGCTGAAGAGATAGCCAGACGTCGTCAAGCTCAGAGCCCCAGATTTGCGCCGGTAGACAGTGTTCCATTTTTTGACCTCCCCATCACTTACAACAGCCGAGTGAAAACTTGGATCAAACACTTTCAAGGGCCAGGCCGACAGTGGTTTGCAAGGTGGCTTGCGCGCTCCCATCGCTACCTACCCTCGATGCAGAGAACTCTGGCACAGGCAGGGCTTCCACAAGACCTCGTCTATGTGGCCATGATTGAGAGCGGATTTTCACCAAGAGCTGTGAGCACGGCCTCGGCGGTGGGGTACTGGCAGTTTATTGAGCCTACAGCCAATCGCTATGGCCTCAAAACCGAATGGTGGCTGGATGAGCGAAGAGACTACGTCAAGAGCACTGTGGCTGCCAGCCGCTATCTTGCTGACCTGTATCGAATGTTCGACTCTTGGTACTTAGCCGCTGCTGCCTACAATATGGGTGAGGGAAGACTCCGCAGGCTTATTGAAAGACATAAGACCCGCAACTTTTGGGTCCTGTCCCAGCAAAGTGACTTCCCTAGAGAAACCCGGGACTACATCCCGAAAATTCTGGCTGCAATGCTCATTGCCAAGGCCCCGCAGCTCTATGGGTTTAATGATATAAGCCCCTTAGCCCCCCACTCCTACGATCTCTTCTATGTGCCGGGGGGTACGGATCTTGGCCTGCTGGCCGAACATATTGGAGTCGAGGAAGCTGCACTCAAGCGCCTAAACCCTGAATTGCTCAAGGGCTTTGTACCCACCTTTGTCAACAGCCACCGCATTCGCATCCCCAAGGGACGCTCAAGACTCGTTTCTGAGTATGTTCGGGCTCAACTTTAAAGTTGACTGTAGCATTCCCCTAAAGAGAGAACCTAAGACAATAAAGCCTTAAGGAAGTTATAGGTGAGAGTACAGAAGTACGGCGGCAAGAGTCTTGCAACCATTCATCATATCAAACGAATTGCTGAGAGGGTCGCAGCTCTGCACCAGTCCGGAGAATCTTTGATTGTCGTAGTCAGCGCCATGGGACAGAGCACGGATGAGCTGATTCGCCTCGCACACCAAGTCAGCCCTCGCCCCCTAAGACGGGAAATGGATATGCTGCTGACCACAGGTGAACGAGTGAGCATGGCTTTGATGAGTATTGCCCTAAATGGATTTGGCTGCCCAGCCATTAGCTTTACAGGAAGTCAGGCTGGGGTTTTAACTAGTGAGTCCCACAGCAATGCACAAATTACTGATATCAAACCTCTTAGAGTCGAACAGGCACTTAGAGAGGGAAAGGTTGTCGTCTTAGCCGGCTTTCAAGGAGTCAGCCCACAGCGAAAAGAAGTCACCACCCTTGGCCGCGGGGGATCGGACACCACGGCCGTAGCAATGGCTGCTCATTTCAAGGCTGAGATCTGTGAAATCCTTAAGGATGTGGATGGCATTTGCTCCGGTGACCCTAAACTCGTTGAGAACACCCTGAGGTATTCAGAGCTGCCCACAGATCTTGTGGCCAATATGTGTTTTTGGGGAGCTAAGGTCTTACACTATCGCTCCGTCGAGCTTGCCCATAGTCTTAAAGTTCCCCTTTTTGTTGGCAGTGCCCAGCAGAACCAACATGGCACCCTTTTAAAGCACGAGGTTTTTATGTACGAAGAAGCCAAAGTCATAGCCGTCAATAGCCATGCTCAGGTTCATCACTATAAAGTAGAGAGCTTGAGTTTAGCAGAAGCCTATCAAAATCTGTTTAGCGCGACAGAAGCCCTAGAGGTCCCCCCCCCGCAAATTCTGGCCTCAGTAAAAGAGGTTGATCACTGCAGACTTATGCTTACGGGCGATGAGGTCACTTTAACGGCCCTAGATCAACTCAGCCAAAACCCCAATCAATGGGGAGTGACCTCTTTGGCCCGCCCCCTATGCTCTGTAACACTGTCCGGATACGGACTGACGACCGGGACCCTATTGAATGAAGCTCTTGCCATTTTACAGAAAGAGAAAGTCAGCGTGGAGAAGTTCCTCACTCAAAATCAATCCCTGAGCTTTTTTATTCCACCCGAGGATCGAAGCCGAACCATCTCCCTTCTTCACCGGCATTTTCTCGGCAAGCCCTAGGCCTACCGAGAAGCCCTTACATTTAATGCTTCTTTTTAGCAGGAGACTTAGCCCCACCCGTCACCTTGGTCGCAAGCTCTTGAGTCGCCTTGGCTTTGGGGTCCATTGGCTTTTCAGCCTCAACATCGGGCTTAATAATCCCATGGGTAATCAAAATCTGTTGACGCAGATCCTTAGCAATCTCCGAATTGTCCTTTAAAAACTGCTTGGCAGCGTCTCGGCCTTGCCCCATCCGCTCACCTTTGTAGCTATACCAAGCTCCAGACTTGTCGACCATATCTAGCTTTACTGCCAAATCCAGAATATCGCCTTCGACCGAAATTCCCTCTCCGTAGTTGAGATCAAACTCAACCTTGGCAAATGGGGGGGCCATTTTGTTCTTTACCACTTTCACGGCAGTACGATTACCAATGACCTCTTCTCCTGCCTTCAAAGCCCCTATGCGCCTGACATCCAGCCTGACTGAGGCATAAAACTTAAGGGCGTTGCCCCCAGTTGTGGTCTCAGGGTTACCAAACATCACCCCAATCTTCATACGAATCTGGTTGATAAAGATCACCAAGGTGTTGCTGCGGCTGATGGCTGCCGTCAATTTGCGCAGAGCCTGTGACATCAAGCGAGCCTGAAGCCCCATATGACTGTCGCCCATCTCGCCCTCAATCTCAGCTCGAGGAGTCAGGGCGGCCACAGAGTCCACCACCAACACATCCACCGCTCCCGAGCGCACTAAGGTCTCAGTGATCTCAAGGGCCTGCTCCCCTGTATCGGGTTGGGAGATCAACATATCCTCAACCTTCACGCCGAGCTTGCGCGCATAGCTCACATCAAGGGCGTGCTCCGCATCGACAAAGGCCACCGTACCTCCGGCCTTTTGAGCTTGGGCAATGGTCGAAAGAGCCAAAGTGGTTTTTCCCGAACTCTCTGGGCCAAATATTTCAACAATGCGGCCTCGGGGCAAGCCGCCAATTCCAAGACCAATATCCAAACTCAGGGCTCCTGTGCTGTACACAGGCACCTTCCCATAGAGGCTGGACTCGCCCCCAAGCTTCATAATGGAGCCTTTGCCAAACTGCTTTTCAATGGCAGAGATCGCGAGCTCCAAAGCTCGGCCCTTTTCACTATTTGATGCTGCGGCAGTGCCGCCATTGCCTGACTGAATTGATGCCATCCTAAACTCCTTCGAGATGAGATTTTAAACTGCGCCCCAAGACCCTGACCCCAAGGCCATCCCCACTCAAACGCGGATTTGCCGCAAAAGCAATTCCAAAGCGAAAAGCCCGGCTTGACGTTGAATGTCTTGGCGCTGTGGTCCAGAAGGGGCTGCCACAAAACACTTACCCACAAGCTCTTCAATTCCTGGGCCAACCAGGGCAAAGCACACAGTGCCCACTGGCTTGTCCGCAGATCCGCCTGTCGGACCGGCGATGCCCGTGACGGACAGAGCCCAGGTGCTACGCATCAGAGCCCTGGCCCCTCGTGCCATAGACCGGGCCACCGGCAAACTCACCTCGCCATGCACCTGGAGCGCAGACCTGGGAACATTGAGAATATCTACTTTCAAATCACCTGAGTAGGAGACCACCGAGCCGCGAAAAAACTCCGACACGCCTGGTTCAGCCGCAATGGCTGCTGAAATGAGCCCTCCAGTGCAACTCTCAGCCAGACAGAGTGTCTCAGACCGTCCAATCAGTCGCTCTTTGACCTCCCTCACCACCCGAACCAAATCTTGAGACTCACTTTCATGCCTGTCTTTTTTCATAGGTCACAACTCCACACTAACCCAGCCAACCCGTCTGGTGGGACAGCCAATGCAATAAAAGATTGGTAAAGGCTCCAGCCAACACATCGTCAGCGACCACTCCCAGCCCCCCAGGGACCTTTTGATCCACTTGACGGATGGGCGGCGGCTTCAAAATATCAAAAAACCGAAATAGGACAAAGGCCGCCACAAAGCTCTGCCAAGTGATGGGCAACCAAAGCATCGCCACGGCAAATCCCGCCACCTCATCTATGACAACCTCTTTGGCATCATGCCGTTGAAACTCCTGCTCATATAGGGAGGACACAACAATGGAAAACACCACTAAGACAAAAGTCGCAACCATCCATAAGATCTCCCCCAAAAAACTCAGGCCGAAGACCAATGGCAAGGCCGCCAGGGTCCCAAAGGTTCCAGGGGCTCGGGGAGCCTTGCCCACATAGCCCACCGTTGCCAAGACCTCGACCCAAGTTCTAACTGATATAAAGGAAACCACTAAAGACACCGCCCATTCAAACAACCCATGTGGAACTCTTGACCTAAGTCAAAATAATCAGGACTCCTAGTTCCAAGCAATCTCAATTAGCATAATCTTATGACACTTAAAGAAATTCTCCAGTTGGCGATGAAAAAAAGTGCCAGCGATGTCCACCTGAAAGCCGGAATTATGCCGGTCATTCGCCGCCATGGAGTTTTGAGACCACTTGCGGCAAACATGTCCCCCCTCTCAGGCAAGGAAATTGAATCCATGGCCCTGTCCATGATGGACCCGAGACAAAAAGCCCATTTTTTGGAGTTCCACGAGATTGATCTGGGCTATGGGGTCTCCGGCCTTGGCCGTTTTCGTGTGAATGTCTTTCGTCAACGGGGCACTGTTCGAATGGTCATTCGCAACATACCCTATGTGGTTCCCACTTATGAAGAACTCAATCTGCCCGAGGTGGTCTCCCGCATTGCCCATAATGAAAGAGGTCTTATCCTCGTCACCGGAGTCACGGGATCGGGCAAATCCTCAACCCTGGCCGCCATCGTAGATGACATCAACAAGCGGCGCAATAAACACATCCTCACAATTGAGGACCCCATTGAGTTCCTGATTCGCGATAAAAAAAGCATTATCACCCAACGAGAGCTGGGGGTGGACTCGACCAGTTACTCGCGGGCCCTGAGAGCAGCCCTTCGTCAGGATCCAGACATTATCTTAATTGGCGAGATGCGAGACCGGGAAACCATCGAGACCGCCTTGATTGCGGCGGAAACAGGTCACTTGGTTCTATCCACTCTGCATACTATGGACGCCCAGGAGACCATCAACCGAATTCTGGCTGCCTTTGAACCCCATCAGCAGAATCAAATCCGTATGCAGCTGGCCTCTGTTTTAAAGGCCGTCATCAGTCAACGCCTAGCCAGAAAAATCGACAAAAAAGGCTTTATCCCAGCAGTGGAAATCCTGATCAACAATGCCCGCATCAAGGAGATGATTGAAAGCCCGGAAAAAACCCGTTTGATCACCTCAGCCATTGAGGAAAGTCAGGTGGCCTGGGGAATGCAGTCCTTTGACCAAAGTCTGATGCGTCTTCTCCAACAGGGTTTGATTGATCTCGATGAGGCCCTCAACCTCTCCACTCACCCAGAAGATTTTAGAATCCGTGTTTCCGGGGTGACCGCCATGGATGGAAAAAAGTGGACTGACACCCAAAACTCATCCTCAGCCAGCTCAGATGAGGACGAGGACCCCTGGGCAGGGCTGACGGAAGTCGAAATAGAAGAGCCAACGGAATTGGCAAAATCCTCTGAAAAAGGGAGGAAAAAAGCTTCCGGAGATGGTAAGTAGGGAATTGTGTGTTCAAAGGAGACTATTGAAAGCAATATAGAGTCAGATCGGATTCTCCAGCAGGCTAGAAATTCTCTGGCCAATTACCTGGCTCGTCGAGACCACTCAGAGCTTGAGCTGAGACAAAAACTCAGGCGACGCTATCCGGAAACTCTGATCGAAAAGGTCATCCAAGAAGCTCTGGAGCGAGGCTGGATACTGCCTCCAGAGGAGCTGGCCGAAAGGGTCACTCAGCAACTCCACCGCAAAAAAAAAGGCTATCTGTATATCGTCAGATACCTCAAAGTCCGAGGTCTTCCCCCCGCTCCGGCTGACTTTGAAACTGAAATTGATAAAGCTCTAGAGCTTATCAGCTCTCTCTTTCCCGATGTGGCCAACTCCTTTGAGCAAAAACAACGGGCCTATAGACACCTGCAGAGGCGAGGCTTTGAGGACTCCATCATTCGTGAAGTCATCCGAGGGGATCACTCCCCTTCTGGACCCAAAGCCCGATCCAGAATTTGACCCATACGCTCATGAACCAAGCCAGCCGTCACAAATAGCTCTTCGCTCTGGCGAGCCCTCTCCTGCCCATGAAGGCCGGCCACGTATTGGGAGTATCTAGCCAACAGGGGTAGGACTCGGATATGACCTTCAATGGCCAATTTGACTTGCTCAACTAAGACCTGAAGCTCCTGTAGATAAAAAAGCCCCAATCCATCGACAAAAGAGGGAAGCTCCCCCTCCACCACCCAAAACTGGGCGTGGAAAGAGTGCATCTCGTCCTGAAAGCTGTACTTGGTCCAATCCCTTGAAGCCCAGGGAATTTGCTCAAGGACAGGGCCTTGACTCAAAGACCGCCTCAGTGTCACCTGACGCCCCTCACCTTGAAGAGCGTACTCCAGAGACCTCAGCAACTCACTTAAATAGGTGTTTGAAAGATGCTCCAGCCAGTACTCTAAATCCTGCTGAATCCACTGAAAGTCACTGTGAACGAGCGCTGATTCAGACAAGTAGCTCCTCTCCAGAACTGCATTTTTGAACTCTAAAAACTTTCGGTTGCTGATGCGCAGACTCTTAAACAAATCTCTTAAGGCCAAGGGGGCCTCCCCGGCTCTGGCCTTGGCATAAGTCTGAAGCCTGAAGCTCTCGGCAACATGCACTGCCACCTCACTGATTTGCCCCACTTCAGGCAAGATTACCACTCCCAAGCTCTCCATCAAGCGCCCCTGAGGGAGGGAGAGAAAATCTGCACAGCCCTTGGCTGATGGGGATGAATTGTCAGAGCGCAGAAAGTCGTTCGCCCACAGATTGTGGGGAAGTAAGTAGAGCATCAAGGCCAAAAAAACCACAGTCCCTCTGATCGCCCTATCCCCCAATTTCACACAGCCTGTTCCCACAGAAATCCCCCCCGCCACTGATGCCTCTGTCTGAGATGAATCGAACGCCCACAAACTCTAGTGGATGAAGCGGTGCTTCGCAAGGGAATAAAAGTTCTACTGACCTTCCTCGGCCTCTGAAAAAACTTCATATAACTGCTGTCGAGAAAAAACCAGGACCCTGTTCAATACAAAGCCCGTATTATAGTATAAAACTCAAAACCCACTTCCGCGCCCGAGGAGAAAGGCCCAACCGATGAGCCAAAGCCCAGACCAGACCAGTCAGCAAGTGCGATCTAGCTTTTTGGATTACTTCAAAACTCAAGGCCACCAACTCGTTCCAAGCTCCAGCCTTGTCCCTCAGGATGATCCCACCCTGCTCTTTGCCAATGCGGGAATGAACCAGTTTAAGAATATATTTTTGGGGCTACAAAAGCCCAGCTACACTCGGGCCGTCAGCAGCCAAAAGTGTCTGAGAGCCGGGGGAAAGCACAACGATTTGGAAAATGTGGGTTTCACGGCTCGCCATCACACCTTCTTCGAGATGCTGGGGAACTTCAGCTTTGGAGACTACTTTAAAAAGGATGCCATTCACCTAGCCTGGCAGTACGTCACTCAAGAGCTTCAGCTGGATAAAAATCGCCTCTATGTCTCAGTCTTTACCGACGACCATGAAGCCGCTGAGATCTGGCACAAGCAAGAGGGGGTTGCTCAAGACAGAATCTATCGCTTTGGGGAGAAGGATAACTTTTGGCGGATGGGAGAAACTGGCCCCTGCGGCCCCTGCTCGGAGATCTTTTATGATCTGGGCCCTGAGGTGGAAGGAAGCCCCCAAGACAACGTCATGGGTGGCCCAGGGGATCGCTATATGGAGATCTGGAACCTGGTATTTATGCAGTACTTTGAAGACGGCCAGGGCTCTGGGCTGAAACCCCTCCCCCGCCCCTCTATTGATACAGGTATGGGGCTTGAGCGCATCTCTGCCGTTGTTCAAAATGAGATCAACAACTACCACACCGACCTCTTTCAGGGCCTGATCCAAAGAGCCGCTGAAGGCTGTGGTTTGGAGTACGTCAAATCCATAGCTCAAATGAAGGGGGCTAGCAGCAAGGAGAGAGAACTCCAACACAGTCGCAATGTGGCCTTTCGAGTCTTGGCCGATCATGGGCGAGCTGCAGCCTTCTTGATCGGCGATGGGGTCCTGCCGTCCAACGAAGGACGAGGTTATGTGCTCCGGCGAATCATCCGCCGGGCTGTCCGCTATGGGCGCAACCTTTCAGAGTCAGACAGCCTTTTGCCCCTGGTGGTTGGAGAAGTCATTGCCCAGATGGGCTCTGTTTATCCCGAGCTCGAGGCCCAGGGCCCACGCATCCTGCAGACTGTTCAAGAAGAAGAGGCTCGCTTTCTCACCACCCTGGATCAGGGCACAGCTATTCTCAATGGAGAGATAGATAAGATTCTTGGCCGCGGCCACAGGACCCTGGGTGGACAGGTGGCCTTTAAGCTCTACGACACCTATGGCTTCCCTGTGGACTTAACTCGACTGATGCTGAAGGAGCGGGGCCTTGAGCTGGATGAAACCGGCTTTGAAGAGCAGATGAACGAGGCTAAAAATAAGGCCAAAGCCAGCTGGAAAGGCAAGGCCCTGAGTCAAGATGCAGGTCACTTGATCCAGCTCAGTCAACAGCTCCAGGCCCAGCATGGCCCAACAACTTTTGTGGGCTATGAAAAAACCTATCTGACTGAAGTCAAATGTTTGGCCCTGAGTGATGGACAGAGCCTTCAGGCGGAGCTCCGCCAAGGGCAAAGTGGTGTGATGGCCTTCGCCCAAACCCCATTTTACGCCGAGGGTGGGGGTCAAGTGGGTGACAGCGGCCTAATTAAGGGCCCCAGCGGCCAGGCAGAGGTTCTGGACTGCCGCAAGGAAAACGAGATTTACTGGCATTGGGTGCAGGTGACCGAGGGAGGCCTCAAAAGCTCTGAGGCCTTTGTCCTTCAGGTCAATGAATCGGAGCGAAGACAGACAGCCAACAACCACTCGGCCACTCACCTTTTGCACTCGGCCCTAAGAGAGGTTCTTGGAACCCAAGTCTCCCAAGCGGGCTCTTTGGTCGAGCCTGAGCGTTTGCGCTTTGACTTCACTCACAACAGGGCCTTGACGGAGGAGGAGCTCGAAAGGATCGAGCAGCTCGTCAACCGAGAGATCGCTGCGGCCCGCCCTGTCTCACACCAGGTGATGAGTCCAGATCAAGCCAAGAAGGAAGGAGCCCTGGCTCTGTTTGGAGAGAAGTACGGAGACCAAGTTCGCGTGATCGGCATGGGTGACTTCTCTAAAGAGCTCTGCGGAGGAACCCATGTTCCCAACACCTCCTGGATTCGCCTATTTAAGATTGTCAGCGAAGGGGGGGTGAGCTCGGGAGTCAGACGCATTGAAGCTCTGACAGGAGAGGCCGCCCACCGCTATTTGAGCCATTTGGCTGAGGAAAACTTAAAAGTCCGCAAGCTCAGTGGGGTGCAGGAGAACTGGCAAGCCATCTTGAGTAGAAAGACAGAGCCTCTTTTGTCCTGGGCGGAGCTGATCCTTCAAGATAGGCGCTCTCTAGAGCGCCAGGTTCAGCAGCTCAAAGGGGCCTCTGTGGATGTGGAGTCTCTACTGAAAAACACTCAAGAGTTCGACTGTGCGGGAGCCAAGGCAAACCGCATCTTGGCCGAAGTCGAGCTGGATGACCGCAAGCTGCTCAGTGACTTAGCCGACCAGCTTCGAGCTCGCCTCACAAGGGGGGTTGCCATTGTGGTTGGCTCTGCTGAATCCGAAGGCAAGGCCCGCCCCCTTGTGGTGGCAGTCACCAAAAACCTCAGTCAGGATCTCAAGGCCGGAGAGGTCATTGCCCAATTGGGCGGCAAAGGGGGCGGACGCCCCGATTTTGCCCAGGGCTCTGTGGAAAGTCTCAAGCGACTTTAGTTCAACCAGCTGATGAAGGCACAATCTTTCCTTGCCTGACTTACTTTTTTGAAGCGAGTTGAGTGGGCCCATCGGGCAGACCAGCCAATCCAGTGGCTCCAGCTTGCTGAAGTTTTAACAAAAATTGACGACTGGCCTGTTCACACTGCGTCCAAAAGTTGCCCTGGCCTAAGGGAGCTCCTGCAGGAGGCAAAAAGATACTGGCTTGATTGTTTGCTGCGCCTGTCACTTGAGGCCGAGTTCGAACCAGTTCTGACAAATTAGGAACGCTTTTAGAATCCGGCAGACTCAATCCATATTTCGTCGGGTTGGCTGCAGCAAAATGAAAAGCCAAAATCCTATTCACGTATGTCAGTCTTTTTTGTTGCAGAAGACCCCTTTCGGCGATCTGAAAGTAGCTATAATCATACGAATCCATTTTGTTTAAAAACTGACGGTACTCTTCCCTTGAAAATGAACCCACAGGGTTCATACAACTGCTTTCTAAAGCCTGACCATTGGCACAGCTGATAGCCGCTGCTGCACCGCCACGGCCTAAATTATAGGCTAAAAATGCCATGGTTGCATCCTTGGGAAAATCCTTCACGTGGCTGGCCAGGTACTTAGCTGCTCCACAGGTGGAGGGGATGAGGTATCTTCGACCGTCTTGGAGATTGGGCATTTTTCCAACCCTTTGATCGCAATCGATATGAAGCCCAAGGCCAATGCTTGGTTTCGAGTCCTGATTGCAGGTGCCACCAGCCGTCGCCTTGACAATTTGAAAGGGACCCGTCGCCGTCTCAGATCCTGGAACTTCAATGGGAAAGGTGGGCCGCCCATTGCTCAAAGTCCTCAAGTAACTTGACTCAACCAAGTTCAGATACACCATAGCTGGGGTGACTCCAAAGCCAACAAAGACTTCCTCGATGAGCGGCCTTAAATTATAAGCCACCTTAAAAAAGTTCTCCAAACTAATTTTTACATTGAATCCATTATGGAGTTGACTACTTTTGATCGATTCGAGGACCTCTTGTACGCCTGGGAGCATATAGTTTCTATTTAACTGATTGACCATCCTATCAATGGAGCTATCACCTCGAGGATTGAGATTCAAAAAGGAAAACTGACGATCCCCAAGTAAGTCATTATCCAAAAGCCCCAAATCCATGGAATCTGTCTCTCTGTCCACTTCCAGCAAAACCGTCAGCGCAGCTGGGGTCGGGCGATCTCCCGTTCCTGCTGGGGCAGCAAAGCTGACCTCAAATGTGGAAACGTCTTTATCTTCAGGACGGCCCAGGAGACTCACCGAGGAGACCTGAACCTTGTCTGTTGCGGACGAGGTATAGGCCTCAACAGGGCGAATGGCCTCTGTCAAAACCGAGGGGCCCTCGATGCTAAAAAGGACAGCTGGCCCCTCATGACCCAATTGAGCCGAAGGGGCCCCCTGATCCTGGGAGAGATGGCCCTGATTTTCCAAAACATCAATGCTGTAGAAGGCTGGTCCCAGAGGAACAGCCCAGTGGTGAAATTGGGCCTGTTGGCTCTCTCTAATACGATCCACTTGGGCCTGAAGCTCTGAAGTTGAGGCGTCCATCTGAACCTCAGCTGCTGAACTGGCCTGTTTTTCCCTTAACCTCACCCGGGAGGGATAACTGCGGTAGTAGAGCTTTGTCTCTGCCTGCACTGGAGAGGACGCCGATGCACCTGACAGTCTCTTCAACATAAAATGCCCAAGGGTGATATCTTCTTTTTGATCTGAATCCGAAATCCTTTGTCCGTCGATGAGCTTCCCGCTTAAGCTATAATAAAGACCCCCTGAAGACTGGGCCACCACTTCAGAAATTTGGTAGACTGAGGAGCCCTGCTCCTTGCTCAGATGCCCCACAAAATACAGGTGACGGACATCTTCTGATGTGCCCGCCGCCTCGGCCCCACCTTCTCGAAGCTCAAGACTGAGACGAAAGCTCTCTTGCCCCCTAAAGGCCAGTCGGCTAACAGGTGCATCCCCCTCCTTGGACTGAAGATTGTCAAAGCGCTCCAGGCGAGCCTTTAAAATTTGATTGGCAAAATCGGTGTTGCGGATATCTGCAGCCGACACCGCTAAGTCCTTGTCAAGCTGCAGACACTGGTCTCCCACACAGGCGATGGGGCCTGCCACGTAGGGGCGCCCCTGTGGATCAAAGGCCCCCGTCATCAGGGGATTGTGGAGGGGGTCACTGTTGTCGACAAAGCCGACTCCACAGCCAGTCAGTGGCACCAAGCTCAGCAGCAAAACAAAGCCTGCCAAAGACAAAAGAGCCCTTTTGGGAAGTGAGATTTTTTTTAGAGATGATATGCGACCTATCAAAGTGAACTCCTTGCTCCAGCCTCAGAAAAAGCAAGGCCTAGGCCATGGACAGAGAGCTCTGACGGGCTCCAAGAAAATCAACTTAAGAGACTGATTTTTAAAGATTTTATCTGGTTTTCGTAGGTCACAATGGGTCTGCCGCCAAATCCAAATAAGGGCCCAAATTTGTCCCTCTCCGCAAAAATTGACCCCGACTTGACTGGTCTGGGCTTTGGGGGGAAAAGAAAGCCCTTTCTAACGTTAAGAGGTTTTATGAGCTCCGAAACACCCCTTCTCACCCCACTTTTTGAGGAACACACCGCCCTTGGGGCCAAGATGGTTGATTTTGCAGGCTGGAAAATGCCCGTGGAGTATGAGGGGCTGAGGGCAGAGCATCTCCATGTGCGAGAGGTGGTCGGCCTTTTTGATGTCTCTCACATGGGCGAAATCCGCCTGAGGGGCCCAAAGGCCTTGGAGAGCCTTGAATGGCT
This sequence comes from Bdellovibrionales bacterium, assembly GCA_007128005.1. Taxonomy (GTDB): domain Bacteria; phylum Bdellovibrionota; class Bdellovibrionia; order Bdellovibrionales; family UBA1609; genus SKYF01. The sequence goes on along the minus strand of SKYF01000087.1, from coordinate 11,652 downwards.
GACTTCCAATTGGGCAGGAAAACTGGAGCCCGGTCAGGCCCAATACAGCTTGCTGACCAACGCCGCCGGCGGAGTGGTGGATGACCTTATTGTCTACTGCATGGAAAAGGGCGCCGACTACCTGCTCTGTGTGAATGCCTCCAACAAGGACAAGGATTTGCTGTGGATTATGGATCACCATAAGGGCTGTGAGGTGATCGACGAAAGTGCTCAGTGGGGCCAGATTGCGGTCCAGGGGCCTAAGGCCTTGACCTTACTCGAAAGACTTTTCTCTTCAGAAATTCGCAGTCTCCCAAGCTTTCACTTTGCCCCCTTTCAGTTTCAAGGAGCTGAGGTCTTGGTGGCGCGCACTGGCTATACGGGAGAGTCCGGAGTGGAGATCTTTGTTCCCAGTGAATACACCCCAGCTCTCTGGCGCGAGCTTATGTCACGAGGGGAAGACCTGCCCCTAAAGCCCATAGGTCTGGGGGCTCGAGACACTCTGCGCACAGAGATGAAGTACCCTCTCTATGGCAACGAACTCACCGACCTGACCAATCCCTACAGTGCTGGCCTGGGCTGGGTGATCAAGCCAGACAAAAAGGACTTTATGGGAAGAGCCCAGATGCTCGAGGCCAAGGAACAGGGACTCAAGCAAAAACTCGTCGGTTTTAAGATGTTAGACAGAGGCATTGCCCGCCACTCTTACTCCTTGTTTTCTTTTGACAATCAAGAAATTGGCAGGGTAACAAGTGGGACTCCATCGCCTTGTCTCAACGAGAACATCGGAATCGGCTATGTGGATGTCGCTTTTAGCGAGGTAGGAACAGAGTTTTTTGTGGATATTCGAGGTCGTCGGATCCGCGCCCAAGTGGTAAAGACACCTTTTGTGACCCCTAAAGGAGCTTAAGGCTTCAAAGGAGAGTGGATTCAGTATGTCTAACTTTCATATTCCAGAAGAGTACTATTACACTAAGGACCATGAGTGGGCTCAGGTGGACGAGAATATCGTCACTGTAGGGATCACTGAGTACGCCCAAGATGCCATGGGCGAAATTGTCTATGTGGACCTTCCCGAAGAGGGCCACAAGGTCACCCAGGGCGAGGGCTTTGGTGCCATCGAGAGCGTGAAAACAGCCTCTGATCTCTACGCCCCTGTGTCAGGCACGGTCATTGAGGTCAATGCCGCACTCAATGAGAACCCAGGCCTACTGAACGATGACCCTATGAACGAAGGCTGGTTGCTACGCATTGAGATGGACTCAGAGAAAGAGCTTGCCAATCTGATGCGCGCCCCAGACTATAAGAAGCTGATAAAGTAATTTATTGCCCCGCTGGTGGAATTGGCAGACACGCTAGACTTAGGATCTAGTGCCGCAAGGCGTGGGGGTTCAAGTCCCTCGCGGGGCACCATATATACACTATATATAATGGAGTCTCTCCATTGCATTCTTTTAGGAACGTCTGTCACAATTGTCTTTTGCTCAGACTGTTTAAGAATAATTTCGGCTTTATAGTGCGAAGATTTTGGTAACCATCCAAAACAAGAAGATCATCATCACCAGTCACAATGACAGATGCACCCCCACCAAAGGCTGCAGATAAAAATTTGTCGTCATCTTTGTCTCGACAAATGGGACGAGCAAAAGGAATGGGTGTGACAACTTCAGCCCTGAGTTTGACCAGTTCAAAGAGGCGTTCATAGCTATTGTAGTTCGCTTTTTTTGCCAAACTTGTAAGGACCCGTTCATATTCTGCGAGAATGTCGCTAGAAACAATCATTTTAAAGGCGTTTTTTGACCATGCCTCTAAAACTTGAGAGGGTGGCCCACTCCAAAAGATGCCGGAAACGAAAACATTTGTGTCGATCACTGCCCGAATCAAGATTTTCGCGCCTTCTTAATGGCGCTTTTTACGTCACTTTGTTTTAGTTTTGACTTTCTGGCTGCTGACTTAGCCTCCTTGAGGAGTCCTTCAAATTCATCCATCGAAGGCGGAGTGATGGCCTTTAAAATCACAGCATCTCCTTGTCCAATGACAACAAACTGATCGCCCTCTTTAAGGCGTAGTTTTTCTCTTATATCTTCAGGAATAACAACCTGTCCTTTTGACGAGAGCTTAGTGGTCGCATAGTTGGCCATTTTGGGCTCCTTTACATTTATCTTACTAGTAAGACTACCACAAAAACGAAATTTACGCAATGTTTTGAGGGCACCACTATTCAAATCAGCAATTCAACTTAAGGTTTCTGGACAGCCCGAAAGACCTCGATTTCTTCCTCATTCAGATAGCGAAAGTGCCAGTCGATGGAGAAAATCCTGCAGACAAAATCCTGCTTCATCTGTCCACTGCGGGCGGAGGGGCGTCGGTAAGCCAGGGGCCTTGGATCCAGACTCAGGCTCTCACAGACAGTTTGTAGAAGCAGATCTGCAGGGTGGGAAATACCCCCCTCAGAATGCCAGCTTTGCAGTTGAAGCCTGACAGAGTCGGCAACAGAGACCCTGAGGGCTTTCAGAGGAGCCAGCTCAGTTGAGGTAAGGACTTGCAGCTGTTCACCTCTAGGGGGGCTGTCATAGTCTGCAATGTAGGGCTTAATATCCAAAACAGCTGTTCCATCGATCAGATCAATGCCCGAAAGATCCAGCCAGGTTGGACCTACAGACTCAACCTTCACCAGGGACAGGCCCATGGGGTTGGGTCTATGGGGGCTGCGGCTGGCAAAAACGCCGAGCTTTTTCCCCCCAAGACGCGGCGGCTTGATCTTGCCTTTGACTTGCCTGGAGCTGCTGTGAAAGCGCCAGATCAGCCAAACAAAGCCTGGTGACTTGAGGCCCTCAAGCGCCCCCTCTCCCACTGTTTGGGGACATAGATTCAGACGGGCCCGACTGCTCGGGCTAAGCACTCCCTGGCGGGGAGTTGCAAACTTCTCCTGAAAACAGCTGTCAATATAACCAATGGGCTTCATGCTATTTAAGGTCTCAGACGCAAAAGCTCGGCTCTTTTTTCATCGGTCAGCACATAGAGAAAGCCGTCGGGCCCCTGGCGGACATCGCGAATGCGCTTCTTTCTATCGGCCAAAAGCCGCTCAGATGAGACAATCTTCTCCCCATCCAATTGGATTCGATGCAAGGCCCGATCCCGCAAAGCCCCTACAAACAGCTGGCCTCTCCAATCGGCAAAGGCCTCACCATCATAAAAGGTCATTCCTGAAGGCGCAATAGACGGAGTCCAATGGTGCAGAGGTGGCTCCATGCCCTCTTTGTGAGTGCCCTCGCCGATTCTGGGCCCATGGTACTCTCTGCCAAAGGTCACCACCGGCCAGCCGTAGTTCCTACCTGGGCGAATAATATTGATCTCATCTCCCCCACGAGGGCCGTGTTCGTGAATCCACAGCTCCCCCGTTTTTGGGTGAAGGGCCGCCCCCTGAATATTGCGATGACCATAGGTGTAGATCTCCGGCAAAGCCCCCTCTTGACCGACGAAGGGGTTTTGCGGAGCAGGTTTGCCGTCCCTATCTATCCGGACAATCTTCCCCAAGTGGGACCCCAAATCCTGAGCCTGATCGCGCTCAGAGTAGCGGTCTCCAAGAGTGACAAAAATCAAGCCATCGGCTGTCTGGACCAGTCGGGAGCCAAAGTGCAGGGCATTGCTATGGGCTGGCTGCTGCTGCCATATCACCTTAAGATCTTTCAGAGTCTCACCCTCCAGCCTTGCCCGGGCCACTGTGGTCTGATTGGATCTGCGGCTCCCACCCGCGTAGGAAAAGAAGACTTGTCTGTTCTGAGCAAAGTCGCGATCTAGCATCACATCCAGTAGCCCCCCCTGGCCCCGACTCACCACCTCAGGCCCCCCACTGACCTCAACTTGTTTTCCCGACTCCAAGTCCACCCTCAGAATCCGCCCCCCTCTCTCAGTGACAATCACCTCGCCTTCACTGAGAAAGGCCAGAGCCCAGGGGTGGGATAAATCATCTGCAATGACATCCACCTGCAAAGCAGAAGCAGCTAAAGACCAAACCACCAGAAGAGCCAGTCCCATTGTCTTTAAGAAAACCATACTCACTTAGACCTCCTCAACTCAAGCCGGCTAGAGCCTGATTTAAGTTCATTAAAAGCTAAACGTAATGGGTGGAAGATTCAAAATAGCCGACTCTGGCCGAGCTCTGGCCTCCACAAAATAGAGACCAGAAAAGATAATCACGTCCCACCAGGTGTGAACAAAAATGGCCTCTGAAAGGGTCCAGTTGTTCTTCTGGGTCAGGTAGCCCAAATACCAGCCGGCCACAAATTGAAAAACTGGGACCTTATTGGACTGCGAGTAATGAGCCGCTGCAAAGACCGCCGCTGTGGCTGTGTTGGACCACAGGGGACTCTTCCAGGACTCCATCAACACCGGCATCATCCAGCCTCGAAAAAGAGCCTCTTCATGGGTGCCGGCCAAATAGGAGAAGCTTCCGCTGTAGAAGGCATCGGCAAAGTTAAACTGATTGCGGGTAAATAGGCTTTTGTGCCCCGCCCAAATCACTCCGACAGCTGCCGTGCCCAACAGCAGGGGATAGTAGGTCGTGGGACGCCTCAAATAGGAGAATCGAAAAGGAGATTTTAAAATCTCATCTACACTTTCTTCCTGGCTCAAAAAGGCAAACTGTCCCTGGGCCTGCCGGGTTCTCACAGCTGAGCGAAAGCTGTGGTAGGCACTCAAGCTACCCGCAGCCGAGTACAGCTGCACACCCAACAGATACTGCCTCACCTCGTTGTCACGATCTGAAATCTCAATCTCAGTGGCTCCCCGAACACCTCTGTTGTTAAAGCGATACCAGGCCGAGCTTCCCACTACCAAGCCCGTGACTCCCAAACTGCTGTAGGTAAACCCCGCTTCCTGCTGACCCTCAGCCCACTGATCAAAACCGGGTAAAACAAAGGAGATAAGTGGGGGCAAGATGTAGTTTCTCGGTCGCTCCGGCTCCTTACGAAGATCCAGCGAAAAGGCTCGATCGAAAAAGCCCTGAGAAGTAGATGGAGCCTGGGCCAGGACATCCATAGGCCCCAGGACGAGACCAACACAGAGAAGATGCAGACCTATTTGGGGAAGCAGACCAGAAAGTAGATAAGAGCAATGGCATTGTTTTTTTGGGTTCATGATCGAGACAAGTTAGTCCCTGAGACAGCCCAACTCAACTACAAAAACAGGCCTTAAGCCGGCTTTTTTAGTACAGCCCTTTCTGCCTGGCTCGCTTTCTCTCCCCCTGCCGACGCTTTTCATCAAGGCGCTTCTCAACCGCAGCCTTCTTGGGTCGGGTGGGCTTGCGTGCCTTCGGTGGCAGTATCACTGAACTGAGCATGGACTCCAGCTTGGCCAGGCAGTCGTGGAGATTTCTCTGCTGGGAGCGAAATTTCTGGCTGGAAATTATAAGCTCCCCAGACTCGTTGATCCGGCTTGCGTATTTCAGCTTAAAGCGCTCGCGGACCTCATCTGAGATCACTTTGGAGTCATCGGGGTTCCAACGCAAAGTGGCCTTGGTGTTGAGCTTATTGACGTTTTGCCCCCCGGCACCAGAGCTGCGCGAAAAGGACAATATATATTCACCGGCTGGAATCTTGGGAGCCCTCATCTTATCACCCTCTATCTACTCACAGTAACCAGACTCAAACAGAAGAATTTGGCCCTGTTGGGAATGGATGGCACCCACAAAGCCCAAGGCAGAAAAGGCCGCCCGATAATGGCCGGAAAAAAATTGTATTTCTGGGCCCCCTTCAAACAGAAGGGATGCCAGTTTTGTGACAAAGACTTGCTCGCGGTCAAGAAGAGCTGACCGGAAGTCCATATCTAAAACATCTTCAGAAAAGCGATCAAAGTAGTACTGTCGAAAGGACTGCGAAAGAGCCCGCTCAGCTAAAAGCTCTAAGCTCTGAATATCTCCCTTGGGAAACTCATCAATTTGAACCTGAGCCCCCTCTATACGCTCAAACTCCGATCGTGAGGGCGCCCTGAGGATATGAAGGGGGTTGTTAAGCCCCTTCGCTTTAGGATCTCTGGCCATGGCAAAAACCTTTGAGCACAGACCCGAAATCTGATCATAGTAGCTCTGATAATCTCGAAAGGCTGAGTGGAGTTCTTTAAACTCATCGGAAAAGCCCAAGTCTTCAGGAGTTCCCAAAGTGAAAGCCCTGCTCCCCTCAGGCCAAAGAAGGCCGGCAAAGGAAAAACTTGCAAGCATAAGACTCATCAAAAAATTCAAAACACCCCGCAGAGGACGCTGCCTATCTGTAGTAGAACTAGCGCAATTTGGCTCCATAGGCCTTCAGCGCTAACATGGAGCATTGTTAAGGGGCAAGGCGAAAAACGTGGCAATGGCCCTTTCCATTGCCACTCAGTCCAACTCACAGGTGCAAAATGTCAAAGCGAATTCCAGCACTTGAACCGCCTCGAGGGAGCGAGTAAGTTCATCTATATGAACACAGACAAACAAAAAATTTATCTCAAAGACTACGAAGCTCCCCACTACTTTATCGACAAAGTCGCTTTGGACTTTGATCTCTTTGAGGACCACGCAAGTGTTAAGTCCCTCTGTGAGTTTCAGCGCAACCCCAAGTTTGAGGCCGAGACTCCCTTTGTTTTGGAGGGTCAAAATTTAGAGTTGATCTCACTCAAGCTGGATGGCCACCCCCTTGCACCCAGCGACTTTGAGGTGGGAGAGACTCAGCTCACTATTTTCTCTGTCCCTGAAAGAGGGGAGCTGGAGATCATCACCAAAATAAAGCCCCAGGAAAACAAAGCCCTTGAGGGGCTGTATAAGTCTGGAAAGATCTTCTGCACTCAGTGTGAGGCCCATGGCTTTCAGCGCATCACTTATTTTGTCGATCGTCCGGATAATATGGCGGTCTACACCACCACTATCAGGGCCGATGCTTCAGCCTATCCCGTTCTCCTCTCCAACGGCAACTTGATCGACAGTGGAATTCTTGCAGATGGCAGACACTTTGCGACTTGGCAGGATCCCTTTAAAAAGCCCTCCTACCTCTTTGCTCTGGTCGCAGGCCAACTGGATATGATTGAAGATGAGTTTGTCACCCGATCGGGACGAAGAGTCTCCTTAAAAGTCTACACAGACCCCGGCAAAAGCTCTCGACTGCACTTTGCCATGGAGGCCTTAAAAAAGTCCATGCGCTGGGATGAGGAGCGCTTTGGCCGAGAGTATGACCTGGATGTGTTTATGATCGTGGCCGTGGACTCCTTTAATATGGGAGCCATGGAAAACAAAGGGCTCAATATCTTTAACTCCATGGTCTTATTGGCGGATCCGGACACAGCCACGGATGCCACCTATGAAGACATTGAAAGCATCATCGGCCACGAGTACTTTCACAATTGGACGGGAAACCGCATCACCTGTCGGGACTGGTTTCAGTTGAGCCTCAAGGAGGGTCTCACAGTCTATCGTGATCAGGAGTTCACCTCTGACTTGAGATCTCGGGCCGTGAAGCGAATTGAGGATGTCTCACGCCTGAGAAGCCATCAGTTTGTGGAAGACTCTGGGCCCAACGCTCACCCTGTGCGCCCAGAGTTCTGTTACTCGGTGGACAACTTCTACACCTCCACAGTCTATGATAAAGGAGCTGAGGTCATCCGCATGATTGCCACTCTCCTGGGAGACGAGGGCTTTCGACGTGGAATGGATCTGTACTTTCAGCTTTATGATGGACAGGCGGTCACCACTGAAGACTTTGTTCGCGCGATGGAGCAGGCCAATAACATCGATCTAGATCAGTTCCGCCTGTGGTATTCTCAGGCGGGGACCCCAGAGGTTGAGGTTGGCTCCGAGTACAGCCCAGACCGAAAGACCCTGACTTTGTTTGTCAAACAGAGTCTAAAACCCACTCCCGGTCAGGACAAAAAACTGCCCATGGTGATCCCCTTGCGCTTGGGCCTGATCAACAGCAAGGGGGAGGAGATTCCGCTGCCCCCCATGCCTCAGGGAGACCTCCTGCTGTTAAACCAAAGTGAGCAAGAGTTTAACTTCCCTCAAATTGCAGAAAAGCCTGTACTGTCTCTATTCAGAGGCTTCAGTGCCCCAGTGAAGTGGGTTCATAACTACTCAAGAGCAGACCTGCTGCATCTGATGAAGTTTGACCAGGACCCTTTTAATCGTTGGGAAGCTGGGCAAAGACTTTTACTTGAGGAGATGGTGGCCCAAGCCCAATCCCTCACAGTGAAGGAAGACTCAGAGATTGAGTTTGCAGAAGACGTTTTTGCTGGGCTGAAGAGCTGCCTAGAACATGCAGAAGAAGACCCTCTTTTTGCGGCAAAACTCCTCACCTTGCCCGCCTTCAGCTATGTGGCCCAATTTCTAACCCCTCTCCATCCAGAGGCTCTCTTCAAGGTCCAGGAACAGCTCAAAGGCCAGGTGGGCCAGAAGCTCCAATCAGATTGGCAGGCCCTTTATAAAAAGACCTCACAGCAGCTGACCGGCCCTTATCAGCACAACAGCCACTTTCAGGGCTTAAGAGCTGTCAGACAGCTGGCTTTGACCTACCTTGTGGCTGGTGGGGATCAGAGCGCCCTGGCCCTGGCTCAAGAACAGTATTTTGCCGCAGACAATATGACCGATCGAGTGGCCGCACTCAGCGCGCTGAGAAACCTGGAGGGTCAGGCCGAGAGAGAGCGCTGCTTTACAGACTTTTTCCAGCGCTGGGGCCAAGACTCCGTAGTTTTTAACACCTGGCTCAGCCTTGAGGCTGCAAGTACCAGGCTCAAGCCTCTGGCCAGAATCAAGGAGCTGACCTCCTTACCCACATTTAGTTTTGACAACCCCAACAACCTAAGGAGCCTTGTGGGCAGTTTTTGTCGCTCAAACCCCTTGGGCTTTCATAACTTAGATGCCTCCGGCTACAGTTTCTTGGCCGAGCAGGTGCTCCAGATCGACAGCAAGAACCCCCAACTTGCCGCCCGCCTTGTGGCCCCTCTGTGTGAGTGGAAACAGCTTGAGCCTCAGCGGAGCTCGCTCATGCGTCAAGAGCTTGAGCGCATTGCTTCAAAACCTGATCTGTCCCCCAACTCCTTTGAGCTCGTCTCTAACGCCCTCAAAGAGGGATCTACTTGACCTTGAGGCCCCTTGGGGCCTAAAACCTGAGACCGGTGCTGCACTTAAGCTCGGTTGGCGGAATTGGTAGACGCGCTAGATTCAGGTTCTAGTGGGGGCAACCCTGTGGAGGTTCAAGTCCTCTACCGAGCACCAGATTTTCCTGTTTTTAAAAAGTCTAGACATCGAAATGGCTTGAGAGAAAGGGTTTAGAGCAGTTATGCGACAAATCTAGGCCCATTTAGCTCCACTACTCCTTTATTTTTCAAATGCTCTCTGGGCTGAGCTCCCATTTTCACCCCAGAGGTGGCTCAATGAGAGGGAGATTGTCCGAGGCAAGTTGTTGGAACTCGATGGATCATCTACTCGGCTGTCTGCTGGCCGCAGATGTGGTGTTGAGGCAAGGAGGCCTTCAGCTAAAGGATCAGCTGGAAATGCCACTTGAGGACGCAGTCGACCAGCTTTTCTAGCGACCTTTGCAGAAAGGGTTGGTTGCTTTACCATCTTACCTCTTACCGAGCACCGGACAGAAGGGATGCAGTCGCTATTCTGAGTTGCACTAGGAGGTCGCTTTCTGTAATGTTAAATAAAAACTCATCTTAAATCCACAGGGAGGGGTAGGATGTCTTTGGTAAAACGGTTTGGATTATTATTATTATCTTTTGTGTTTTTTCTTAGTGGTTGTGCCACTGGATCCAAAAGAACTTTGAGCTGCCAACAGCAGTGTGCTTTAGAAGGTATGTATTGTGGGGGAGTCCGTGTAGCCACAGGAAGTGATAGAACCTCTGTTGTGAAGGGTGATGATCAGGAGCAAGCGACTGCCACAGCTGAGAGACGTGAGGTTCTTTGTAGACCCCCAAGGTCTCCTGAGGAGCAGGAGCAAGTGAGGATATTCCAAGCTCAAGCCCAAACTATAGAGGAGGAGAATGCAAAAATTAGTGAGACCATTCAGAGGAACACTATGATAGGTCTCGCTGCGGGAATTGTTGTTGGTATAGTACTATTGTTTACCGTTGGTACAGACAACACGGAATTTTAGAACCCTAAGGTCTAATACTCTTCTTTAAATTTATCCGCATTTTGAAAAAATACCCCAAGGGCCTTATTTTTGGGGGCATATTGCCATTAAGCCTTGTCGATATTAACAGACATCTGTCTAAAGTTTAGACAGACTCTTAAGGTTGAAATTATCCCTCTGCCCTGCTTAGGAGTTTTTGACTCCTTTGGTCCGACCCTTGCTTCTCTCCATCAGTGGAGGGTAAATTCATGCAAAATTTTCAGTGCAAAGGGACCTCATTTGGAATAATCTCTGCCATTTTGATGACCCTTTGCACTTTTATGTTTGCCCCTCGGACTTTGGCCAAATCGCCTCAAGGGATTCAAGGGTTCGTAAGCCCAAATGCTTCATTTGTGAATAATATCTTTCGCCTCCGCGGTTGGGTTTGCGATTACGGAGTAGAGAGATCAATATCGGCTCATGTTTATGTCGCTGACCCAAGTGGGCGGAACCGGCAATACCTCAAAGCTGTTCGTGCTAACCACAACAATGAAGTTGCTGTCAACAGACGCTGTGGAACCCAACACAGTCGGCATCGTTTTGTCCTAGATCTTACACCAGAAGAGGTCCGAGCACACCAAGGTCGGGTGCTCTTTGTCCATGGTTTATCGGAGAAACATCGCAATCTTGCCATTCAAGGCTCTGGCAAAATTCAAATTCCCGCCTTTCAAGTGCCCCTTGTCCATCGTGAGTTAATAAGGGACCCGGAGTTCCTTTATGGCTTCAATATTAGACATCCTGACGGTAAGATGGGAGCAGAGATAAAAGTCCCGCCGCGTTTCAGCAGTCCAGAAGAACATCGAACTCCCGCTATCTGGAGTATCAGTCAGTGGGGAAGCCTGGCGACACTCCCTAGGGGCTCTCGCGTGAATGGATCATGGGTAAATTGGCAGAGAGGGGGCTACAAAAGGGTGGGATTGGATACCGCTACGGGCACACTTGAATTTGCCATAAATTCCATTAATGAATATGGAGGCGTTTTCAGGCAACCTCATGACTCTAGAAAGTGGCCACACCTATTGATCCAACAGCGTATTTCTCACCCCCAAGACCGCTCTCAGCAGACGGCAAGCCTCAGCGAAATGAAGCAACTGGTTCTGAATGTTGAGACACAACTGCGGTACGCCCGTCATGAGAAGGGCCCGGGCTACAACCCCCGTATTCATGCCGCTCAGTTCGTGCTATTTTTCACTTTGCAAAACCTCAACCGCAACTCGGCTGGTTTCGGTGAGTATGTTTGGTTTGGCATTCCCCTCTACGACTCGCGATATAATTTTCCTAAAAGAGTCATGCACATTGACAAAGGGACGCGACGTTTGATCTATGGATTGGAGGGAAATAGATATATGCCCCACTCCCCACAGTCGGGAAAAAAAATCAACATTTCCTATGATATACTTCCCGATGCACGTGCCGCACTGAACTACGCTTTCAGCGAGAACTTACTTCATTCAAAAGACCTAAGTGACTACAGAATAGGTGGCATGAACACAGGGTTTGAGGTCCCAGGACTATCGGTGGTAACGTTTCGAATTCG
>SKYF01000042.1 GCA_007128005.1 Bdellovibrionales bacterium | reverse complement strand
TGCTCAGTGAGCGAAGTGCTCTTTAAAATGAGCGAGTCAAAAGTAGGGCTTGACATCAAAAGCTCTCCACGGCGGGCTCTTCAAAAAAGGGCTCCTCGAGAAAGGGGCCAAAGTCATCCATTAAGGGGCTGTCAAAATCCTCCTGAAACTCGAAGGCGGGAGTCAGGGGCCGGGTTGGTTCCGGCCCACGGGCCTCATCTCTGCCCCGGGGAAGGCGCTCCACCGCAGCCCCAAAGGGGTCACGGCCTGAGAAGTTGCGCTGGATAAACTCAATGCGCTCGTCGAGCTTTTGGGTCAGTAGATTTCGGCTGTCGCGTGAGCTGCGAATCACTGTGGGAGTGATAAAGACCAATAGGTTTTTCTTGGTCACCTCGCGGCTGCGACCCTTAAACAGCCAGCCCAAAATGGGAATGTCGCCGAGCAGAGGCACCTTAGTGATGGACTCGTTCTCCTCATCCAGAATCAAACCGCCCAGCACCGCCGTGTCTCCGCTGTTGACCACAATCTGAGTCTTGATCTGGCGCTTAACAATGCTCACTGCCTGATCGGCAAGTTGGCTGGCTCGAACCCTTTGAGTGGAGGGTTGGTTGGCCTGCTGCTGAATGCGCAGTTGTACCGAGTCTGTGTCGGGACTGATAAAAGGAGTGACAACCAACTTGATAGTGGCATCATCAAACTGAACGCCCCCTTGAGTGATGCCGCTGGGGCCAGTGGAGCTGCTGGGGCCCACCGGAATTCTCTCCCCCACTTCGAGCTCGGCCTCCTCATTGTCCAGGGCCATAACTTGGGGAGTAGAGAGAATGTTGGCCCCGCCTCGGGTCTGCAGCAGGTTGATAAAACCACTGATGCTCTTAACTGTTTGGGTGCCAAGACCTGGGATGGTAATGCTGACATCATCTCCTCCTCCAAAGCCCAAAATTGCTCCCGCATCCCCCACGGGATTCAAAAGAGAGTCAAGATTTCTAGAGGTCCTAAAGCCCATTCGGCCAATCCCATTGGTGTCCGGCTCAAACCTGTAATAATCAATCCCCCAGTTGAGATTGTTGATGGCAGTCATCTCCATTATCACTGCTTGAACAAAGACCTGGTCTCGGGCGATATCAATTTTTTCCAGAATCGACTTTACAATTTCGTAGTCCTGACGGCTGGCGGTGATAATCAAGCTGTTGGTATTTTTGTCGTGGGTGAAGTTCACATTGCCGCCAAAAATCGCTTGGGCCGCAGGGCCACTCATTTCTCCAGTGGGCGCGGGCCGCCCTCGGGGAGTGGGGGCTGAGAGCTCCTCTTGAGCTCGGGCGGACTCCTGAGCCAAGCCACTCAGGGTGTTGGCCAGCTGTTCAGCCTCACTGTGGCGCACATAATAGACGTAGACCCCACCGGCATCTTCAGGGCGCATGCGAAAGTCCAACTGCTCGACCAGGCGACGAATGCGCTGGATTCCAGCGCGGTTCCCCACCACGATCAGCGAGTTGGTCCGCTCATCAGGCAGCACCAGCGAGAGGCTTTCCGCAGTGCCTGTGGTGGTGGGGGCCTGACCCTCTTGTGGGCGTCCTCGGCGAAAGCGGGGGACTCCGGGCTGGGGAGCCTCGGCTTTAGTGACAATCTGGTTGATCATATCAGCCAGATCTCGGGCCCTTGCATAGTTGACTCGGACCACCTCCATCTGTTCTTCAAAGCCAGGCACATCGATTTCGGCAATAATACGCATCAGGCGCTCCACATTGGAGCCTAAGTCCGAGATGATGAGCGAATTGGTGGGTGGGTAGGCCACAAGGCTGCCCCCTTGGGGGCCAGTTCCAAGAGCTCTGAGGGCTTGAACCACGGCTTCAGCATTGATGTACCTAGGTTTTACAATGCGGGTGATGGGCTGGTCCATATTGGGAAAGTATTCACCAGTGTAGATCTCTGAGGGGAGCTGCCCCATCTGCTGGATGCGGACCACTCTTAAAAACTGGCCAGATGGAACCACTGTGGCTCCTGCCATGGCCAGGGCCGACAAAAAGGCCCGGTAGGCCTCGGCCACGGTGATCTGAGTTGGGGCCAGAATGGTGATCCGTCCGCGCACGGCAGGGTCAATAATAAAGTTCTTTCCGGTCAGTTGACTGATCGCTGCCACTACATCGGCGATCTCTGCATCCGGATAGTCAAAGCTTTCAATAAGGTCGGGAAAGTTCTCGTTGGTGATGTCTTCAGGATTGGCCGCGGCAAAGCGTCTTCGAGTGTCCTCATCAATCCCTGAATCGGCTTGTTGAGCCCAGCTGAGGTCGGGCGCTAAAGACAGAGCCAGGCAGAGGCTAAGACAGAGGCTCAGACAGAGGCATAAAAAAACCTGTTGTGGATTCTGCTGCTGGATTTTCATGGCTTGTATACCTTCCTTGGTTTACTCATTGATTGTGTAGTAAAATTCCTCTTGGCGGCCTTCTCTTTCCATCATCAGGGTGATCTGGTTGGAATTTCTCAATGCATTAAATAGCTCCATGGCCTGAGTGGGGCTGTTGACAATTTGATTGTTGACCCCTCTGAGTACATCGCCCACCTTAAAACCCAACTCCTCGTAGATGCTGTCCGGCTGTATGGAGACAAAGCGAAATCCATCAATCTGGCCTCCAGAGCCTGGAATGATGTTTGGCACCATCCGAGCTTGGTTGAGTACAGTGCCTAGGTCTGAGGTCAGTCGGTTGACATCGGCTCTATTGACACTAAAGCGGTTGTAGCTAATTTGCTCCACAACTTGATCTGATTGTTGAGGGGCAGTGCGGGCCGGCTGGGTCAGTCCAAAAGAGAACTTCTGGTCTTCAGGAATCTCCACATATTCTAAACGTGAGTTGGCCAGGTTGCGAAAGGTGATGCGGCGTCTTTCCACTCGTTCCAAGCGAGCCAGGCCCTCAATATCACTGCCGACGCTATAGCTTTTCTTAAGGCTGTTGCGCACATTGACCGTGGCAATGGAGCGACTTGGGTTGGCATGGACAATGGTTCCCTCGAGCTTGATGGGTAGTTGAGACAAGATGGCCTCAGCTTCAACTGAGGGGTCGGGAGCTTTTTCCTCAGCCAGGGGAGGAGGGATGTCCTGGCCAAAGTGAAAGAAGTTCTGTCGAACCAACAAAGAGTAATCGCCAAGGGGAGTCGAGGGGCTGCGAGGAGAGGCGGTGGGTGCACTTGGCGGAGCCTGCTGGGGGAGCATTTGGATGCGAATTTGGGTCAGAATCAAATCGGCCAAGGCGTAGGCCACCACCAGCACAAGAGCTACACCGAGCAGTCTTTGAAGAAGCTGTTGGTTCCAACCGCTACCAAAGCCTTGAGAAGAAGAAGACCTTTTGAGCCACGACATCTTGAGCCAAGTGTAGCAAAGGGGGGAGGGGAAGCGCAGCAAATTTTCTCTTTATTCAATGATTTTCGGCACTTTTGCTTGAAAATAATCACTCAGAGGGCTTCAGGACTCAACTAAGGTCTAGAGGTGATGAGCTCAGGCAGAGCAAGGTGAGGGGTAAGGGAGTGGGAAGATTTGTGAAATAAAACCCAGCCCAGGACCCAAAATGGGTTGTTAATTTTTCAAAAGCGACTTTACCTGTTGCAGTTGCCTCTGGCTGTGAAAATCTAAAAGTACAAAGAGGCTGAGTTTGCTGTCCCGGGGGGGGCAGGTGACATTGAGGTTTCTGCCGTCAGAATCTTTAAAGAGGGGGGGAGTATGAAGGGAGCAGTTGTCTTTAATGGGATTCATGCACTTGATTTTGAGGCTATTCGCTGCAACGTGGTGCGAATCCCCGAAGTTCTCAAGAGGATTCGCGATGCCCAAAAGATTTGGGATGATGTCGATTGCCCTCAGGGCTTGGAGCTGGGCAACTTTATTGCCTCTGACAACGAGGTCTTTCTCAACAATATTCGCTTAAAAAGTTTAATCTCTGCGGTTGTCCAAATAGGGCTCTATGATCGGTACCTGCGCTCCTTTGGGGTTCCTGAATGTTTGATGGGTTCCATCAATGGGGATTCGGCTTTGGCTGTGGCCGTGGGGCTGTACAGTTTTGAAGATATGGTGCGAAACTCAGCAGCAGTGTTGAACAGATCTTCATCAGACAACAGGGGTGAAGGCGATGTCCCCCTTGTTCTTAGCGGCATCTCTTTGGTGAAGTTTGCGGCCTTTGAAAGGCTGGAGGTTGACGGTCGTCAGACCTTTGCCGAAGTCAAGACGGATGGTCGCGACTTTTCCACCTTAGTGGTCAAAATGATTGAAGAGCGTCGGGTGAAGCGCTTTGTGAACGTGGGGCCTGGAAACCTTCTTTTAAAGCGCCAAGGCACAGAGCTTGAACTGGCCGAAGTTCAGATTTTGGAGTCCATTGATATCGACCCCATGCTCAACTGGTTCTGGCCCGAGATGAAGGGTTCAACCGTCGCCGCAGCCATGGCCCAGTAGATCCGATACCTCTTGCCCTTTGAAATCGACCGCGGTTTGGGCCCACCTCGCTCTGTTGGGCCTAGCTGTTTCTTTCAGGGCCACTTGTTTCTCTTCATTTTTTCCAAACCAAAGCTCTTCATCCCCTCCCGCAGATTGCACCCCCCACATAAGAGCCGAAGGTTTTCCTCCTCACAGCCTCCCCCGCGAGCCACTGGAACAATGTGATCCACCTGAAGGCCCTTTTTGCTCCCACATTTCACACAAGCCCCACCATCTCTCTTCCAAATCCGATACCTCTTGCTCTTTGAAATCGACCGTGGCTTGGGCCCAGGTTGAGGCACTCGCCGAGGCTCAAAGCAAGGCTCTCGACCGGGGTCTATGTGACAATCTGGTTTAGACTCTGATTCCAGCTGAGTTTTGATTTTGACGCCCGCTTTAAACGGCGCCGTAGTCAAAGCTCCTTCATCAGCAGCCAAGCTCTTTGTACCATCCTTCAAGGCTTCTTCATCTCTTCCCCCATCTTGATCTATTCTTCCCGCATCTCGATCCATCGCGTCCAGGCGGCTCACATCAAAATGGGTGGCGGTCTTTCCATTTCTTCTTTTTCCGAACTTTTTGTCCATGAGCGAGCTGAGGCTCAAGGTCGCCATTTCTTGAATGAGCTCGGCCCAAGTCATCCCTAAGCCCTTTGGTCCTAGGAGTGTTCGCACCTCCTCGAGCTGAGCTAAAAGCTCTCGACTGAGCACCAGTCGAAGCTCAGTTTGTTCTGAGGACAAGATCTTTGCCTGCTCCTTGGGTGCAGGAGCCTGAATCCCCACTGCTTCCATCTTCTCTATCAGAGCGACTTGCCCCTGCCGTGAGGACTTGTGCTCCAAACTTTTAAGAACCTCAAGTTTTTCTCCCACATCGAAAGTTTTTGTTGGTGCTGACTTCTTCACCTCATTGAAAAAACTCTGGGCTTGGCAGAGATGGGTGAGGTTTAAGGCCCCGCTTTCAATTTTTCTCTCCAGCTCTTGGGCTTCTTGTTGTGGGAGCTCACGCAGGAGCTTCATGGCAGCAATCCTGCGCCCAGCCTGCCCCTCTGAATAGCCAAGCTCCCGGACCGCATAGTCAAACAAGCTCTTAAAGCCCAGATCTGAGAAGAGCTTGCGACGCTCCACCTCCTTGAGGTGATGAAGGATCTCGGTGAGCAATTCTCGCTCTTTTTGAACGAGCTGGCGCATGCGGCTGAGCAGGTCGTGATCACTGAGGACTTCTGGTTTGTTGGGGAGTGGGTGGTGCATGGGAAGTTCTCCTATTTGTTGACGGCTGTTTGATTTTTTAAAGCCACTGTACCACAGGTTTTTTAAGGGGATTTTTGTGAGAGGCCGAGGTCACCCACTCCCACTTCGTATAAGCAACACAAAGGGCCCTTCATGGGGCTTTTTAAAGGCGGGGATTGTTTTTCGAAGAAAAGTCTTTTTTGCGAGTCATACAGAGTATCCTGGAGCGCAAAAAATTCCGTCAACACCTAACGTCGATAGTCATAAAATATTTAGCTGTTGTCGAGCGGATCCAATAATGTCTCACTGATCACTGATCACTGATCACTGATCACTGATCACTGATCACTGATCACTGATCACTGATCACTGATTACGGGCAGTTGGAGTCTTGTATAAACAATAATCAGATAAAAATATAGGATTATAGGCCACTCGATGATGCTCGACGACTACGGCGTCGAGGAGACGCCGCACAATGGACCGAATTAAGGGGTGAGGTCAGGTGAGGTCAGTCAGCTCGCTGACTTATAACTAGAAGCGATAACTGTACCCAACTTGAAAGACACTTGCCGTGGACTCAATATAGTAATGATTTTGATATTCTAGAATCTTGCCGGTTAGGTTAAGCATAGACAAATTTAGCTTTAATCCAAGACCATTGTTTTTTCCAAAATAGTATGTTCCCCCTACAGCAAAGTAAGTTGACACATTCAATCCTGTGGAAGCTCCCAGGTCCTCTTTGGAGAGGCCTTTGTACTCGGCTTGTATAGGAGTTTGGGCCTGTAGTCCAATCTCAATGAAAGCCCTCAGATCCTCTTGTTGGAGAACGTCTAATCGCAGACCAACAGGAATTTCGACTAAAGTCAGAGCAACCGAAGGTTTTCCGGTGTAATCGCCTCCTATGAGGCTGACTGTTCCTGAAGTCTCCCACGAGGCAAGGATAAGGCCAAAACCAAAGACCGATGTCAAACGTTCATGAAATCGATAGCTCCCTTCTACATGGACGCCCATGACACTTTCGATATCATAGAGCCCAGCTAAATAAGTGCCTCCAGTGGGAGTGCCAAAGCTCACTCGGACATCAGCTGTATCTATGCCTCGACTAAAGTAATTTGATTGGCTTTCTTTCCCGTCTGCTATGCCCGGAAGGATTAGAAAAAAAGGCTTTTATAAAGAGAACTAGGCTGTGTAAAGGAGATGCATTAAACTATATTTGTGTTGTTGATGACTTTCTTAGCTTCTGTTTCGACACACTAGCCTCCAATTGTTAATTCTGAATCTTTATAGCCGGCAAGTAAGATCTGGTTTTCTCTTAGCAACCTGTTCAGGTTTTGGGGCCCACTGTATATCAAACCACAAGCATAGAAAATAGGAACACAGCCAAGAGGGAGAAAATAAGCACAGTCCATTGGTATTGGTGGGAATCTTCCATTTTTTTTGGTCCTCCGTACAAATAAAACAAAAAAACAGTCCCCCCTAAACAGCAGCCCCTCTGCCCACTATTTAGTGACTGGCGCGAAACCGC
The DNA here is from genome assembly GCA_007128005.1 of Bdellovibrionales bacterium. Lineage (GTDB taxonomy): Bacteria > Bdellovibrionota > Bdellovibrionia > Bdellovibrionales > UBA1609 > SKYF01. The sequence goes on along the minus strand of SKYF01000042.1, from coordinate 54,562 downwards.
CAAATACGGCGTTGCTCGTCTCAAATCTCACTCCAACGTACCGCTCAAGTACGCCTGCGTTCGATTTGAGACGGGCGCCTTGTCTTTGGCGGTTATCGCCAGTCACTTTCGCGCCTGTCACTGTTTCAGCAAAGCAGATGCCAATTTTTGGCTCTTGGGAGCTGGTTTATTGTGCCCTGAGTCCGTGGAGCCTGGCCTGATTCCAAAGATTTCTCGACAATCCTGGAAATTTTTCAGGCGGATTTGACTTTAGGGCGAGCCTCAGGCAGCAGCTGAGGGGCAATTCAACACAAAGGAGATATGAAGATGAGTCGAATACGTGCACGGCATATTTTGGTGGAGCAGGAGTTTGAGGTTCAGGACTTAGTGCAGAAGTTGGCTCAGGGAGAAAAGTTTATGGATCTGGCCCAGAAGTTTTCCCGCTGTCCGTCGGGACAACAAGGGGGAGATCTGGGGGAATTTGGTCGAGGTCAGATGGTCGCCCCCTTTGAGGAGGCCGCCTTTGCCCTGGGTGTGGATGAGACTTCTGGTCCCGTTAGAACTCAATTTGGCTACCACCTGATTCAGCGCTACGCCTAAAGATGTCTCCTTGTCCGTAAAATGACGCGAAACCGCCCCTCAAAGAGGCTTTAGAACAACATGCGCTCGTTCTTCTAAGGGGCTGTTTTTCCAAGAGGATTGCATTTGATTCTCAGGGCCTGTCCAAGACTGAGACAGGTCCCTTTATTTTTTTTCATTTTTAATTGCAGGCCTGCTCAAATCCAGCCGATGGATACTTAGTGTCACGAGCCAGAAGTTATGAATTCGATCTTGTGGCGCCAATAGGTTAGAGGACATCCACCGGGAGGGTATTGGTGTCTTGGGAGGATATTCCCAGTTGGGCCACTGATGTGGCCGCATCTATTATGTTGACTGTGAAGCAGAAGGATCCACACACCTTCTATCACTGCCTTCGCGTTGGGCGAGGCTCAAGGCGTCTGGCTAAGGCCGCAGGTCTCAACGAATTCGAACAGGCCATTATGGAGTTTTCAGGGATGTTTCACGATGTGGGCAAGGTGGGCATTGCCGATGCTGTGCTGTTAAAGCCCGGACGCCTGACTGTGGAAGAGATCAATGAGATGAAGTCCCACACCATTAAGAGTGCGGCCATCATTGAGCCACTGACACACATTCCCTTTTTTCGTATGCTGCTGCCGGGAATCCGCTACCACCACGAGAAGATCGATGGCACGGGTTACCCCTTTGGGCTAGCTGGAGATAAGATTCCCATGGCGGCTCGCCTGATTGCCGTGGTGGACACCTTTGATGCCATGACCAACACCCGGCCGTACCGCAAGGCGCTGCCTCTGGAGAAGGTTAAAAAGGAGCTGATTGACTTTTCCGGCAGTCAATTTGATCCAGCCTTTGTTAAAGTCTTTCTAGAACTTTGGCCCCATCTAGGCAAAGACAAGCCCGATGAAGAGGTCGCCGTCGCCAAGATCCTAAAGGCCGCTTAAAAGAGCCAAGGCGAGGCCTTAAAAGAGCTAAGCCAGTACTTTAACGAAGAGGGTGAATGCCCCAGAGTCTGAGGCCCTTGAGGGTGGCCAACAGGGGGAGGCCGACAATGGAGCTGGGGTCTTTGGTGTGAATCTCCTCAAACAGACAAATCCCAAGTTGTTCAAACTTATAGCCGCCCGCGCAGTCCCAGGGCCGGTCTCTGTCGATGTAAGCTCTAATTTCTGCTGGGCTTAAGGGACGCATTTTCATGCTGGTCTGGTCAGTGTGTGTAAAGCTTTGGCCATCGGGGCCGATAAGAAACACCGAGGTGAACAGCTCATGGCTTTGTCCCTGCATCTGTTGAAGCCGGACTTCGTTCATTTGGCGGGAGCCGGGTTTGCCTAAGTTTTTTTCCTGAAAACTCAAAACCTGGTCACTGCCGACAATCACCTGGTCCGGGAAGAGGTGGCATAAGCTCTGAGCTTTTTTTTGGGCCAAGAGGAGGGACAGCTCAGCAGCACTCATCTCTTGGTCCTGTAGAGTCTTTTCATCAAATTCAGGGGCCTTGGCCTCAAAATCCAGATTAAGTGCAGCGAGCTGGGCTCGGCGATAGGGTGACTGACTGGCCAGAATAAATTTCAAGGAAGTCCGATCCTTTCCGAGAGTTTTTGCCTGGAGTCCTTTGAGGGGCGGTCTGCACACTTTCAAATGACTCGCAGTCAGAGGGTAGGATTAGGCGGACTGAAGTCCCTGTGTCAAGTTGGCTGTCGATTTCCACAACTCCTCCCCAGCTCTCAAGGACTTTAAAGGCGCTGTACAGACCAAGACCTGAGCCCGAAGCCTTGCCATGGCTCAAGGGGCGACGCCCTAGCTGTGAGATCAACTCCCGAGGCATTCCTTTGCCGTCGTCCTTGACCTCAATGACGAGGGAGGAGCAAAGTGGCTTGACCCTCACTTCAATCTGTCTTGCCCCTGCATCCACAGAGTTGTTGATCAGGTTGGAGATGATTCGCGACAGCGCCGAGTCCTCAACCCTGACTCGGTCCTTGTCTTGGCTGAGGTCTTGCAGCTCGAGCTTCAGGTCGGCCACAGCCTGGTGTTCAAGCTGTTTTTCCCTGAGCAGTGTTTTTAAGATGGGCCCAATCAAAATGGCTGGACGGTTGGGGTTCTGTTGAAGGCCTTTGGGCACAAGGTCCTGGACGATCTGCTGGATGCGTTTGACCGTGGCTTGAAGCAGGCTTTTGTGCTCGCCAGAGATGTGAGGGAGCTGATGGAGAACAAGGTTGAGAGCGCTCAGGGGAGACTGGATGTCGTGAGACACCTGTTGGGCCACCGCCAGGAGGGCCTTTTGCCGCAGAAGGTTCTTGTGGGACTTTTCCGCCCTTAATACCTCTTGCGCTACTTTCTTAGTCTCGTTGAGAAAGTCTTCAATCTCTGCGAGTTTTAAGATCCCCCAGTCGGGCTCAAATTTTGCCAGAGCTGTGAAGTTTCTCTGCGCTACAAGTCGAGAGAACTCCTTTAAGGGGCGGTGAATCAGCTGAAAAAAGAGCATGGAGTTGGCCAAGAACAAAAGAAGACCAAAGCTTAAGACCAACAGTAAGCTCATCACCCCTAGGCCTAGAAACCCAGTAGGTGCCACAAAATCACGGCTGCGCAAAATTTCTAAATCCAGCTGACCCAGCGCGGAGGGCTCGAACTCCTGGTGGAGAGGCCTTTGCGGAAGTTTCTGATGAAAGGAGTCAAACTCAATGTCTGGAGCGCGTTGACTGCGGCTCAGTCCCGCCTGACAGAGGGTGGTGGGGCCCTGGTGGACGGAGACAAAGAGCAGCTGCCTGTGGCTGGCCAGCCACAGCTGGCACATCTTAGACATCTCAGACACCTCGACAGAGCTGCCTTGGCTTAGCAAATGCTCGGCCTGGGAGGACAGCTCATGGAGAATTTTCTGATTCACCCGGAGCCTTTGTTGCTCTTGCCAGTGTTGCACAATGGGAGGCAGGGCGAAGAAGATCAGCAGCCCAAGGACAAGGGGGCCGCCCAAATTGAGAAGAAGCAGAGCGGACCAGAGCTTTATGCGTAGGGGTTGAGTGGGTTGGTTTTTTGTTTTCATTTTTGCACCACAGCTTACAGTTCAGGTTCAACTTGAGGCTTTTGTGGAGCCCCTCTGTCGGCCCTACCCACTGCCAATTTTGTGCCAGCCCAAAATGGCACCAAGCTGAAGGATTCCGAGTCGATGGCTCGGCGCATTCAATGAAATTTGTATAGGAACAGCCCAGAAAATGAGCTCAAAGGCTGCCACTGGATAAAAAATTTATGGTGGCAAAGTGACTTAAAGGGCAAGTCTCGGCATGATGGTGATTTCACTTGAAGAGGGTTTATCCATGCTAGATGTCTACGTTCACAGTCTGGATCCAGTGATCTTTTATTTGCCCAGCTTTGGCATCCCTCTGCTCGAGGGGTTGGCGGTGCGCTGGTATGGCTTGGCTTACCTTTTGGGCTTTATCATCAGCTATTTTATTATCCGCTATCTCTCCTCTCAAGGGCGCAGTCCCATCGCTAAACATCAGGTGGAGGACTTTGTCTTTATCGTGGCCATTGGAACCATGTTGGGAGGGCGTCTGGGCTATGTGGTCTTTTACTCCCCCCATCTTTTTTTGGAGTGGGGAGGGGGCTTTCCTTTTTGGGGGCCTTTAAAAGTGCATCAGGGGGGGATGGCGAGCCATGGGGGGATTATTGGGATCACCCTTAGCTGTCTTTTTTATGCCTGGTGGAGGAAGGTAAGTTTTCTGCACAACTTGGATCTTGTCGTAGTGGGAGGCTCCTTAGGTGTCTTTTTTGGCCGCATTGCCAACTTTATCAATGGAGAGCTCTACGGCAGACCTGCTCCGGAGGGTTTGTCTTGGGCTGTGAAATTCCCCCAAGAGATGTACAGCTGGCTGCAGGATCGCAGTCAAATCCTTAAGCTGGAGGCCCTAGCGCCAGCGGCCGAAAAGCTTGAGCGCATCCAGCTGAGGTCAGGGCAGTGGCTGGAGGTGACTCAGGAGACTTGGATCAGCTGGGTGAGAAACTCCTTTCGCGACGGGACTTCCTATCAGGCCGTGGCCCAGGGGGTCGAACAGCTGATCTTGGCCATTCAGAGTGGGCAGGTACAGATTACGGCCTTGGTGGCCCCCCATCTTGTGGCGAGGTATCCCTCGCAGCTGATTCAGGCTGTCCTTGAGGGGCTTTTGGTGTTTGTGGTCCTGGCCTTATTGTGGATGAAGCCGCGCAAGCCCGGGGTGATTGCTGCGACCTTCGGAGTGGTCTACGCTCTCGCGCGAATTGTCGGCGAGCAGTTTCGTCTGCCCGATGCCCATATTGGCTTTCAGGCCCTGGGTTTGACGAGGGGGCAGTGGCTTTCTATGGGCATGCTGTTGATCGCTCTAGTTATGCTCTGGTGGGTTTTAAGGCGTCAGGATCAACCCCTTGGGGGCTGGCGGAGAGCTTAAACTAAGGGGCTTGATCCCGGGCATTATCTATGGGACATAGGGCGTTGAGAAAAGGAGATTAGCGCTATGAGTAAATTGGAGCTGCCTGTTGAGGAGTACACCACGCCAGACCCGATCACTGCTGAAGAGGCTGTTGGCATTGAAGAGCTGGCGGCCCTGATGAGGGACAATGGCATTCGCCACCTGCCCATTATGCGTCAGGGTCAGGTGGTTGGCATTGTCAGCGAAAGGGATGTGCGTCTGGTGTCTGGGCTTAACTTGGACGAAAAGAGGCTTATCACCGCCAAAGACATTATGTCTGCCGACCCCGTCACTGTGAATTGCCAGACACCCCTAGATGAAGTCGCCTTTGAGATGTCCAAACAAAAGATTGGCAGCGTTGTTGTCACCGGAGAAAAGGATGAATTTCTCGGGATCTTCACTGTGACCGATGCTCTTAATGCTTTGATTGAAGTGTCTCGGGCCAATCACTAAATTGGCTTGTGGCCTGCCTCTAAGGCAGGCCCTCCGATTAAAAGCTCTCGTCGAAGGTCACCTTTCCAGAAACTCCCACTTGGTAGGCTGAAACTCGGCGCTCAAAGAAGTTGGCCAACTCCTGAGTGTCCTGGAGTTCCATAAAGTCAAATGGGTTCCTGACGTTGAACTGATGGGCAATACCAAGACGCTGAAGGCGCTGATCGGCAACATACTGCAGATAGGTCTTCATATCCTTGGCGCTCAGCCCCGCAAGCCCCTGATCTAGAATGTCATGGGCAAACTCCATCTCGCAGTCAATGGCATCATTCATCATGGCAATGATCATATCCTTCATGCCAGGGCTGAGCAGCTCGGGCTGCTCCTGAAGAGCGACTTCGATGACCTTGTAGGCAAAGTCAATATGAGCGCTTTCATCACGGAACACCCAGTTGGTTCCTGTGGCAAGCCCACTCAACAGGCCTTTAGAGCGCAAAAAGTAAACATAGGCAAAGGCCGCAAAAAAGAACAGGCCCTCGATGGTGCCGGCAAAACAAATCAAATTCATTAAAAAGCGCCTGCGATCCTCAATGCTGTCCAGACGGTTGAGTTTGTCGATGGAGTCCATCCATTTAAAGCTAAATTGGGCCTTTTTCTTAATGGAGGGAATGTTGTCAATGGCGGCAAAGGCCTTTTCTCTCTCGTTGATATCGGGGATGTAGCTGTCTAAAAGCGTCAAATAGAACTGAACGTGAAGGGCCTCTTCAAAGAGCTGGCGGGATAAGTAGAGCCTGGCCTCTGGGGAGTTGATATGTTTGTACAGGTTCAGGACTAGGTTGTTGCCCACAATGGAGTCTCCGGTGGCAAAAAAAGCCACGAGGCGGCTGATGAGATGCCTTTCTGCCGGAGTCATCTTACTGTTCAGGTCGACCAAGTCTGAGCTAAAATCCACTTCGTCCACTGTCCAGGTGTTCTTGATCGCATTTTTATACATCTCATAAAACACAGGGTACTTCATCGGTCTTAGAGTCAGGTCAAATCCAGGATCCAAAATCATTGTCAGTCCTCCTTAGTTGTATTCTTTGGTCAAGTTACTGGCAGGCCTCGCAAATTTCTGGGTTTTCCAGAGAGCAGGCCAGAGCCTCTTCGTCTGTGAAGGTCTTTTTTTCAGGCTCAGCGACAGCTGAACCCATAGAGACCTTCGCAATTTTTGTGGCCGGTCGAGAGCGCAGATAGTAAGTGGTTTTGATCCCCATCTTCCAAGCGTACATATACATACTGGAAAGCTTGCCAATGGTGGGGCTCTCAATAAACAGGTTCAGCGACTGGCTCTGATCAATAAAGGCTCCTCTGGCGGCGGCCATATCAATCAGGGCCTTCTGAGGAATCTCCCAGACTGTGCGGAACATCAATTTGATATCATTGGGGATGTCATCAATGGCTTGAATGGAGCCCTCATTGGCCTTGATTTGATTGCGGATCCGCTCGTTCCACAGATTTCTCTTTTTTAGGGCCTCCACCAGATACTTATTGATCTGAATAAACTCCCCAGACAAGGTTTCGCGCTTAAAGAGATTCGAAATTTGCGGCTCAATGGCCTCATAAACTCCGCAGATGGAGGCGATAGTGGCCGTAGGGGCAATCGCAATCATAAGTGAATTGCGCAAGCCCTGTTTTTTGATTCGCTCTCTTAAGGCGTCCCAGCGGGCAGGGTCATCGGGCGTGACACCCCAGTGGTCAAACTGCAACTCCCCACGAGCTGCCCGGGTCTCGGGGAAGGATTGGTGAGCCCCAAAGCTTTCTGCCAGAGAGCAGGAGGTGTCGAGGGCATTAAAGTAAATCTCTTCTGAGACCCTAGCTGAAAGTTTTTTGGCTTCCTCGGAGTCAAAGGGCAAGCCCATTTTAAAGAACAGATCCTGAAGACCCATCAAGCCCAAGCCCACAGGGCGCCAGCGGTTGTTAGAGCTGGAGGCTGAGCCAATGGGATAAAAGTTGATGTCTATGACTCGGTCTAGGTACTTAATTGCAGTTCGGGTGTTTTGGGCCAGCTTTTCAAAGTCGAACTGCCCATCTTTAATATAATTGGAAAGATTGATGGAGCCCAAGTTGCACACAGCCGTCTCGCTGTCAGAAGTCACCTCGAGAATTTCTGTGCACAGATTGGACAAATGAATCACATTATTGGGTCGACCGGTTTGGTTGCTTTTGCCGTTGCTGGCATCCTTAAAGGTCATCCATCCATTTCCGGTCTGTGCCAGGGTCTTCATCATTCGCGAGTAGAGGTCGCGAGCTTTCACCTGGCGCATAAAACGGCCCTCTTTTTCGGCCTGGATGTAGGCCTGTTCAAACTGCTCACCAAACAGGTCAGTGAACTCTGGGACCTCCTTGGGGTCGAACAGCGACCACATGGCGTCCTCTTCCACTCGACGCATAAACAGATCGGGCACCCAATTGGCCAGATTGAGGTTGTGGGCGCGCTGTGCTTCGTCTCCCGTGTTGTCCCTCAGTTGCAAAAACTCCTCGATGTCGGCATGCCAAGTTTCCAAATAAATACAGGCAGCCCCCTTGCGGCGCCCGCCTTGATTGACAGCGGCCACAGAGGAGTCCAGTGTCTTAAGCCAGGGCACAAGGCCGTTGCTGTGTCCGTTGGTTCCTTTTATCAGGCTGCCCCGAGAGCGAACTCGTGTGAAAGAGGCTCCTATGCCTCCGGCAAACTTTGAGAGCAGGGCAATGTCTTTGTATTTGTCATAAATGGAGGATAGATCGTCTACGGGAGAGTCCAGTAGGTAGCAGGAAGACAGCTGTGGGCGGGCTGTGGCTGAGTTGAATAGGGTCGGCGAGCTTGGCATATAGTCAAGGCTTGAGATCAACTCGTAGAACTCCTTGGCTTCTTGGAAGGTCTGAGCGAGACCACAGGCCACCCGCAAAAAGAAGTACTGGGGTGTTTCAATAACTTGACGACTGATAGGGTCCTTTAAAAGATAGCGGTCATAGACCGTACGCAGTCCAAAGTATTCGAATTTCTGGGTTCGCGTGTCGTCGACAATAATATTTAAGGCCTCTTTGTTCTCTCTGACAAAGTTGAACTTCTCCTCTGAAATCAAGCCGTTTTCAAAGCCGCGGGTGACGGACTCGTAGAAGTTGCGAATGTTTTGGCTAGCCACTTCTTCGTCGATAAAGCGGGCAAGTAGGCGCGAGGCCAACTTTGAATACTCGGGCTCCTCGCCAATCAGAAGAGAAGCGGTTTGAATGCAGAGTTTGTCCAGCTCTTGAGTAGAAGCCCCATCGTAGAGCCCGCTGATCACCTTGGTGGCCACTCGCATGGGATCGACCTCTTTTAAGTGACTTGAGCAGGCAATCACTACGTTGACGATCTTGTTGACGTTGACAGCCTCAAGGCTGCCATTGCGCTTTTTCACTCTCATGATTTTTGGGCCGTCATGGCTGTCCTGAGGCTCTAAATAAGATTCTTGGTTTTTTGATTCAATATTTTGTAGTTCCATGATGTCTCCCTTTTTCTGGTGCCTTCCTCTACTGTGCATTTTCGAGTGACAGATAGCCCCTCAGCCGCACTGTGAGTCGGCCGCTCCTCTGCCCCAGCACTGTTGCTGGTTTGATCTATCACTGAATATCTAACCGAAGTGGGTGTTTGATCACCCTTCACTTCAGACGCTATCGCGGGCGAAAGATCCCTGTCAATTCTCAAACCCCTTATGCTTTGGCGAGTTATTTTAATTTCCATGCCCAAATTCTAGGCAAGCCCAGCTCTATAAGCAATAGACTTTCTTTTGACGCCCAAGCCAGTCAAGGCCATGACGCTTTAAGCGCAGAGCCATAAAAAAAGCGTCAAAGAAATAGCATGATTTGTTCATTATACTTTCTTATAATCTTGACTTATCAAAGGTAGGTAGTTGTGCCCAAGTTTTTAGCTCGCAAGCGTTTTCCCGAGATGGATTTGTTAGAGGCTCTTATTGAAGAGCTTGGTGATTGGGCCCGAGTGGAAATTATCAAGCAGGTTTCTTATGAAGAGAGAAGTTTTCCCCTCTATGTGGTTCAGGTGGGAAGCACGGATCCCAAAGCGCCTGCTCTGGGCTTTTTTGGCGGCGTCCACGGCTTGGAAAAGATAGGGGCGGAAGTTGTTCTTTCCCATCTGAGCACTGTGGCGAGTCTTATAAAGTGGGATAAGAGTTTTCAGCAGCGGCTGGAGAGCAGTCGCATGGTCTTTATGCCCATTGTAAATCCAGTGGGCATCGTCTTGCGCCGGCGCTCCAACGGGCAGGGGGTGGATTTGATGCGCAACTCTCCAGTGGAGGCGGAAGGACCGCTGAGTGCCGCTCGTCTGTACCAGGGACAGAGTATTTCTCCTCAGCTGCCCTGGTTTCGAGGCTATGGCGAGCTAGAGCCTGAGGCCCAAGCCCTCTGTGAGGTGGTCCGTCGCTGGCTTTTTCCCTCTCAGTTGGCGATGGCCATTGATGTGCACTCTGGTTTTGGCTCTAGAGATCGGATGTGGTTTCCCTACGCCTACTCTCGTCGTCCCTGTCCCCACATCGGACAGATTCATGCCCTTAAAGGCCTTTTCGATCATAGCTATCCCCATCATTTTTATGCCATTGAGCCGGTCAGTCGTCAGTATACAATCCACGGAGACCTGTGGGACTACCTTTACTTAGAGCATCAGCAGCAGGTTCAAGAGGAAAAGGGGCAGCAGGTTCAGCGGGGTTTTATTCCCTGGACCCTGGAGATGGGCTCCTGGATGTGGTTGAGAAAAAATCCAAGTCAGCTCTTCTCACGCTTTGGTGCCTTTGATCCGGTCAAGCCCCATCGCAGAGAGAGAATTTTGCGCCGCCATCTCAACCTCTTTGATTTTGTTCAGCGCAGCTTGCTGGCACCGGAGAGCTGGTTTTACTTGGCAGAAGAAGATCTAGCTCGTGAGAGAGCAGCCGCCCTGGAGCTATGGTATGCTTAGGCCTAGGCATTGGATATTGCTGCGGGGGTTGGCCAGGGAGTCCGCCCACTGGGGGGGGTTTCCCGATGTTTTGCTCCAGCAACTGATAGACGCAGGGCTGCCTAAAGATACAAAAGTTCATGGGCTTGATCTGCCTGGTTCCGGAGAGTTTTATTTACAGAGCAGTCCCAGTCGGGTGGCAGAAATTTGCGCTCAAGTGCGTAAGAGCTGGGCGGTGAAAGCTGAGCAGGCGGGGATTTCGCCTGCAGAGCCCGTGGCGGTTGTTGCGGTCTCTTTAGGAGCCATGGTGGGTCTTGAGTGGGTGCGCCAGGCCCCAGAGCAAGTGGCCTTGGCGGTTTTGATGAACACCAGTTTAAGGGGTTTGAGTCCACCTCATCACCGCCTGCGTCTTGAGATGTGGCGCCAATTTCTGCGTTCTGTGGCCACAAGAGATCCTGTGGAGAGAGAGAGGCGGGTTTTAAAAATCATCTCCCATCGCCTGGAGGTTCATGAACAAGTGGCTCGGGAGTGGGGGCAAATCTACCTCAAGCACCCCTTTAGGCGTCTCAACGTGCTCAAACAAGTCATGGCCGCCAGTCGCTTTAGAATCGAAACTTGGGATCATCCTCACCCCATTCTTCTGCTCTCTGGCTTAGGCGATCGGATGGTGGATCCCAGCTGCAGTCAGGCCATACACAAAGAGTTTGGCTGGCCACTTGTTCAGCACCCATGGGCGGGACACGATTTGACTTTGGACGATGGGCCATGGGTGGCGGAGCAGATTTCAAAGTGGCTTGCTGCGATGCAGTGACGAGCGCAGTCTGACAATATCAGTCAAAATGTTCCCTAGACAAGCTGATAAAAAATCCCCCATATTGTCGAGCCAAGGGGGAGCCTATGTCTTTATTTTCAGTGCATGACTTGCTCTGCGCTCGTCTTGGTAAAATTGTCGGATGCATCGCTGTCTCAATTTTTATTGTTTTGTCCAGTGGGGCGCGAGCCAGCCTGCCCCTCTCCAGTTCTGTTCTTGCTTTGGAGCGAGATGGTCAGGGCGAGGGCTGGTTTTCTGGGCTGAGTTTGGCAGTGCAAGGGCAGGACTACTTTGCGGGCACTGGACTTGGTTTTCGTGAGCAGGCTGAGGCGCGTTGGGGCTCTGTCAGTGGCCGGCTCACTCGGGGTTGGGGCTCCGGATCTAGCTTTGTCTTTGTCGATGTGGGGAGCACTTTTTCTCAAGGGGAGAACTTCAATTACCTCTTACCTTATCAAGTGTTTTATCAACACCGGGATCGAAGCCAGCTGTGGAGTTGGAGTGTGGGCAGGATGCGACACCGGTGGTCATCTGCGGATGCTTTTTGGAAGCAGGGCATTTGGGAGCCGAGGGCCTTTCATGAAAAGCTCCACCCGGAGTCCCTCGGGCTGACGGGTCTGTGGGTGAACTTGAAGTTGAGCGATTGGAAGTTGGGGCTTTGGGGATCACCAGTCTTTATCCCTGAGATAGGGCCCCACCAGATGTTGGAAGGGGAGAGATTTGTTTCCTCAAACCCCTGGTTTCGCCCTCCCGAGGAACAGTTGATTTTCAATGGGGTGCCGGCCTCCGTTCACTACGATCTGGTCAGGCCAGACAACGCAGATATCATTTTTAATCCCGGGCTGGCCATCCATTTGGAAAACAGGGATTGGATTCAAGGGGTTTTGCTCAAAGCGGCCTACGCATTGAAGCCCATGAACCAGCTGCTGATGGGTTTCCCGGTGAGCTTCAGATTGGAGGCGAGTGAAGGGCAACAAGGAGGGGTGTTTTTGCCCATCCACCCTCGGGTGCTCTATCATCAGCTCCTCAGTTTTGAGGCGGCTATGACATCGCAAATGGGTGGGACCTCATGGGTCAACTTGACCCATGAAATTCCGCAGCCCGAATCAGAGCAGGAATTTTGGATCCACAAGGCCATGCAGCCAAGCTGGATTTTAAGCGGCTATTCAGAGCTGGATCTCTCGGCAACTGGATGGGGAGGGTTATCGGCCTATGGTTCCTTCCTGTTCCTTGAGGGAGGAGATGCTCCGGATATGGGAACTCTCGCCACGGGTGGAGGCAGTCGCTTCGAGCGCCGCTATCAGTATCAAAGGGCCCTCTCCTTGGGAGTCAAGTGGGCAGATGCGGGGCGTTTTGCCTCGACCTCTGGTCTGAGGACCGCTCGACTGCTGACAGATCAGCGTTTGACCTATGAAGCTGCTCAACGCATGTGGTGGTGGTCCCTGCGCTGGGATTTGATCTTAGATCAAGCCTGGTCCCTGTTGTTGCAGGCTGATGTTTTGGCTCTGCGGGATCAAAGGCCCGCAGAGGTTTCAGATGGTTTTCTAAGAGACTATCGGGCCAATGACCGCATTGTTGCGGGGGTGTCCTATGTATTCTAAATTAGTGGCTCTTTGGCTGAGGCGAAAACTGCTCTTGGTTTTACTTTTGCTCGGGACGGCTCTCCAGATGTCCTGTTCGGAATACAGAACTCCTGTATCCAGGCCAGTCCCTGTGCTGAATATGAAGGGGGGCTGTGTGGGGGACCTGGCTCCTTTGGCGGGAGGATTTTTCAAGGGTCAATCCACAGACTTTCAAGTGAGGGAGTTTTGGCAGTGCTTGGATGTCACCTTATATAAGTTTTCCCAAGTCACTCGGGGGGCAGAATCCGGGCTCTATAGAGCGGATGAAATAAAGAGGTTTTTGCAGACATATTTTGTTTCACCTTCGGTGCTCACCGACGGGCTTTTTGCTGAGATAATGGCTCTAAAACCTATTTTGTTGGGGGGAGCTTCAGACTATTTGACTCAGTCTGAATTGGTGAGACTGCGTCAGCTAATGGCAGAATTCAGCCAGATCAGTCTGAGTCTGCTTCCTCATATAAGACAGATGTCCCAGTGGAGGCAGATGGCTCAAGGACAGGGGCGGCTGCCGCAGCTGCCGGCAGAGGAACAGGCTCTTGGCGATCTTCTTGAGACTTTTTTGGCGGCAGCTGAGCAGGTTGGGGAAGCTCTGTCTCGGTCGGGCATAGCCTACCCCAGGGATCGCCTGGAGAGCTTGGTGATTGAGATCGACCGCATCAAAGGGGCTCAGTGGTCGCGCTGGTTGCCTTTGGCTTTGCGGCTCAAGGTCTTAACTGTGGGTGGCAGTGAGAGCTCGGTTTTGGCTCAGGAGTGGAGGCCGCTGTTTTCGCTTCTGACCCGCGCCTTTCACACGAGCTTTTTAGCCGGATTGGTGACTCAAGCTCCGTCTAGTTCCGACCCTTCGGCACTGAGTCTTGCGGATTTGGCAGTCAGGGCAGGCTTTGACTTAGCTGAGGCAGTGGTGAGTCGCCAGCCCAACCAGGTTTTAGCTTGGGGGCAAGTGGACAGCCTGCTTGTGGAGTTTGAGAACTTGGATGCGCTGCCTTTTTCCCTCACTGCCCCCCAGGCCTTGAAGCTGTTTCAGGTCTTGGCGGAGAGATTCTTAAGCCCACAGAGCTGCTCAGGGTCGAGCGAGAGTGAAGGGGGCATCACACAGGGGAGCCTATCTCGGCTGAAGGCTCTTTATGCCGATTGGCTGTGGGGCCAGCAGTCCATTTTGTCTTTGCTGAGGGGTGCTCCCAGTGACCCAGAGGTTCATCCTCGCTTGCGCAGCCTCGCTCTGGGTCCCATAGCTTTGGCTCATGATCCTCAGGGGCGCTTGAGGCTGTGGCCCCGCTCGTTGAGTTCTGAGCCCCTGGCCGCCTACGCGGACAAAGATTTGACCCAACTGAATCTACTCGGATTTTTAGCCGAGGAAGTGATACGGGCCTACTCTCCCGTGGCTTGCAGTTCACAAGATCTGCGAGATGGGGCCGTCATGGGGCTAGATAAAAATCAATTGGAGGTGGTTGTAGGTGAGCTCCATCCGCTTTTGGCGGCTTTGGGCCTGGTGAGCTTTGCTGAGGATGATCAGCAGGGGCTGAGTCGCTTTGTAGGCAAGGTGTTTCGCGATGCCAGTCTATTTATGCCCAGAAGCAATGGAGACCGGCAGATAGACTTATTTGAAGCGGTGGAGTTCCTCACTTTTGGGTTTTCGGGCTTAAATGCCAGTCGTCTTGTCTTTTCCGAGCTGGAAGCAGTAGAACACTGCCTACGTCGAGATCCTACCGGTGAGGTTCTGGGCTTAGACCCTGTGGCCTGTCTGCGTCCCCTCTTGTTTGCGAGGAGGGATATCCTGCTCAATCATTTGTCTCAGCTGCAGGCCTATCTAAATGAGCAGGATATTGCCCAATGGATGCGCTATGAGAGAGAGTTGGAATTGACAGTTCGTCCATCGGGCTACTCCAATCAGCCAGTTTCAGTCAGCGAACTGACTGAGATGATGGTCATGATGAAGTACATAGAGACCTTCTTTTTTCGCTTTGATAGAGACTCAGATGGAAAGATCAACCTGGCAGAGAGCCTTAAGGCCTTCCCGCTGTTTTTGCCGACTTTAGTAGACCTTTTTGAGTCCATTGGGGTGGAGGCGGAAGAGGAGCTGGTGCGGGCCTTCTTTACCTTTTTGTTTCGTGAGGGAACAACCCCCTTTGATGATGTGGAGGCCTTTGAAGAGTGGATGGCAAAGCCTGAGCTTTGGGCTGTCAGTGCCGATAGGCTCATTGTGGCAAAGATACTCGCATCTCTCTCGGAGTTGGCCTCCAGCTCAATGCTGGGGGAGCTGAGGAGTGTTTATGAGAAATTTACAGGGGCAAAAAACGAGTCTCTGTAACTATTATAGTGGGTGGGTCTCCTGTTGATGTGTTCGACTAAGAGCGGCTAAAATCAGGCCATGAGAGCTCTAGCCTTTGTGCTTTTATCTTCGCCTCTCTTGTCCGGGGTGGCCTGGGGGCTCACCACGGCGGGCTCTTATCTAGATCTGGGTGGTGAGCAGTTTTTTTCTCAGGCCGCGGATCCAGAGGTTGATTCTAGCTTTTCTCGTTTGGGATTGGGTTTGAAGGCGGGCTGGGTCCTTCAGCCCCTTGGCCTAGAGACCTTGGTGGAGGTCGATGGTCAGCTTGCCCTGGATTCAAGTCAGCAAAACTACTTGGCTGTGCCCGAGCTCTATGTGCTTTGGGTGGACAGAGAGGGAGTCAGCCAGGATGTGTCTCTAGAGGTTTCCCTGGGGCGTCGTAAGCATTTGTGGAGTGTTTTGGACGACGAGTGGAAGCTTGGTCTTTGGCAGCCCTTGGCCCGGTGGGATGAGTTGGATAGAAAAACTCAGGGCTTTGCAGGTCTCTTTGTCAGAGGAGGTGCCCGGCCCTTTTCGGCCAATCTGATGCTGTCTCCAATTTTTATCCCCGATCAGGGGGCGCAAAGTGAGCTTGAGGATGGGAAAGTTTCCTCGCAAAGTCGCTGGTTTCGCCCTCCTCCACGTCAAATGATTCCCCTTGGAGAGGAGCAAACCGAGATCCACTATGAAGTGGCAATGCCCTCTCTGACAGAGATTCTGAGCCAATTTAGCTTTGTGGGTCAATTGAAGTGGCAGCAGGAGCAGGGGAAGGGGAGGGGGCACTGGATCAGTCTCAATGTGGCGGATAAGCCCCTCAACCAAATACAACTGCCCTTTGAGGGAGTCTTAGATATCGCAGCCAGCAGCGACTATGGCTTAACTCGAGTGGTGATTCACCCAAGAGTTTACAGGCACCGCTTGGCAGGGGTGGAGTGGGGCTACGGATCTGAGGGAAGTCAGTTGTGGGCGTCTCTGACCAGAGAGTGGGTGGAGACTCAGGATCTGCCAGGTGAGTGGTTTTTTTCTCCTCCCAGTGGAGGGGTTTACCCTGGGCTGGGTTTTCGTCAGAACTGGGCTTTTTGGGGGCTTCCTGGAATTGATACTAGGATTTCCTATGTGGGTTTTTGGGAAGATGAGTCTTCTTTGCAGCTTTCCACTGAAGGGGATGCCGGAGGTCTGGCGCAGCAGGGCTCCGCGAGGCACCCTTTTCAGGAAGCCCTGACTTGGGGTCTTTCCTCACTCTGGTCCTGGAGCGAGTCTCAGAGTCTGCGTTTGGGCTTGGACCACACATACTCCTTCTCTGAGCGAGGCTCTTTGTTGAGTCTCAGCTTAAGAGCCCAAACTCAGCCCGGACTCTTTTGGAGTTTGGGGTTAGATCTTTTGGGGGCCGGTGCTCAGCCGGTGAGTGAAGGGGGGTTGATCTCTCAGTACCGGCACAATGACCGGGTCAGGGCGGGGGTCACCTATGTCTTTTAAATGGTTTCTTGGAGTGTTGGCCCTGGTTATAACTCAATGGGGCTGTGGTCTGAGGATTTTCGAGTCCCCAGCACCTCAGGAGCCAGTTCGACTCGAGGCTCTAGACCGGGAATTTGATCTGCATGCTCAACTCAAGGCCTTTGCTCAGGGGCGTATCAGTGAGGAGGAGTTGGACGAGGCCTTTGATTATCTGGATGAGATTTTATTGGGCTTTGTGGCCAGGGTCAGGGGAGCCTCTAGGGGCCAGTTGCTTGCTGATGAGGTGCGAGGCTTTGTGCACCGATTTATTCTCAGAGAGCGGGCTCTGCCCCTGTCACTGATGACTGAGCTGATGGAGCTGAAGGTATTTTTGGTCGGAGGAGATCAGCGCAGCATTTCCCACGAGGATTTTAAAAAGCTGCGCTTGCTGCTGCGAAGGGTGCAAGTGGAAGCCCAGAGAATGCGCCCCTTTATGGGTTTCTTTGTAGGATTTGATCCCTCTGCAGAGATGGCGGCCCCTGCTCGTCAAGCCCTTGAAGTCTCTGCGGTTCAACTCGCGGAGATTCTCAGTGAGGGTGAGCGGGTTTTTTACTTTGATCACTTGGAGCGCCTGATTGTAGAGCTGCGACAGTTTGTAGGTTGGGAGAAGGCTTTCCCAAGCTCCAGACAGCCTGAGGACTGGGTGATGTTTGTGCGCCTATTTGCAGAGATGATGGGGGCAGGAGATCGCAACTCCATTCAGCCACAGAGCTGGCCTCAACTCACTCGACGAGCTGTGGAAACCTATGGGCTGTGGATTCGCTACCAGTATGATCTGGTGGGCCCCAATGTTTTTTATGGTCCGGGGCTTGAGGCCTTGACCTTGCTTGTAGAAGATGGACTGCGCTTGGCGCATGGTATAGTGAGGAGTCAACCCGATTTGGTGATAGAATACGACCGGCTGGCAGAGGTCTTTTCTGTTCTGGAGAAGCTCAGGCTTCTGCCCGCACAGGTTACAGCTGAGTCCCTGGATAAAGTCACTCGGGAGATGGTCAGCAAGGTCTTTGGAGATATGAATCTCAGTCCCAGCCAGAGGAGCCGCACCAGCATTGGTATCAGTGGCTATGAATTGCACCGTATAGGGGCTGAGTTTTCCCGGTGGTCTGTGGTTCAATCCTATCTGGACAGGATGTTTTCTGAAGGCGAAGTTGAGGGTGCTGCGGATTTCTCGGTCATGAGTCCTCTGGATCAGCTCAGCAGTGGGCGTATGGAGCCTGAGGGGGCAGTCGATTTGGCCATTCAGGAGTTCAGAGAGCTGATTGGGCAAATGCGTCCTCTATTTAGCTCAAAGCTGGGCAGAATTTTTTTGGTAGAGGAAGTCCACTTTGAAAAACACTCAGTGGCCCATGGGTTTTTCAATCTTTCAGCAGTCAACCTTTTGCAGTCCCTGCTGCGTTTGATGTTTCGAGGCTACAGTGAGGACTTTGAGCGGGCCCGAACTCTTGCGGGCCTGACCGAGAACGAGATGCAAAACTTCTACACCGACTTTCGGCCCTTGGGCATTGATCTGAGGGTGATGGATCCACGCAGTGTGGATTCCGGGCGGAGGAGTTTTTTTGAAGCCAATATGTTCACTTACTCGGGTCGGGGAATTGCCGATCCTTCAAGGGTCTCAGAGGCCGAGAACCTTTTGGAAATGACCGTGGCCATTGAGTTTTTATCCTTGCTGTTTTCTGGTGGCCTAATGGCCCACAGCCTCTACCAGGATCTCCATCGTGCCTGCCGGCCACCGGGAGCAAGGTTTGTTCCGATAGATGTCTTTGGCGAGGAGATGCTCAATAGAGACTGTGTGAGTCGGAATTTGCTCAGAATTTTGATTCCCCATGTGAACAATATGCCGGGCTTGCAAAACTACCTGCAAGAGGAGTTGACTCGCGATCAGGGGCAGCAGTTTGCAGAGATTTTAATTGCCGCAGGGGTTTATCACCTCAGTCCTCAACACCTTATTGAGCGGGCTGAGATCAACACCATGTCCATGGTGTTGCACTACTCGGAGGTGATTTTTACCCGCTTCAATTTAGACGGGGGAAGCCATTTGACCCACAGCGAGATTCTGGAGGCCTTTCCCAACTTTTCAGGATTTGTCAAAAAGCTGGCCGCAGATATGTGCGTTACACTTTCTGACCAAAGAGCGCAGACGGTCTATCTCTATATATTGAACTTTGCCGAAATCCCCAAGTTTGATGCAACCACTCTCAGGCGAATTGCTATGATGAGATGGCCTTGGTGGTCCATGAGAATGGACCGGATGCAGGTGGTGAAGGTCTTTGGGGAGATGATTCGCAGCACCGGCGCCACCGATGCCCTCTGTGAGACCCCTTAAAAAATCCCAAGACCTGCCAGGGTTGGGCTGAAAGGCGAATAAAAAGGGTTCGAGTTTTTCAGGCCGCCTCCATTATGTATTTTAATTGACATTATAGTATTTATAAATACATAATAAAACTGTTCCGCGTTGGGAAGCAGTCAAACAAGTGTTCTCAGTACAAGGAGAAGGTTTCCTCAGTGTCACAAAGTTATTTCAACGATAAACAACAAAGGGAGGTCTTCCACTACTTGTTTTTGGAGCGCCTTCTTAGGGTTTCAGAACCAAAATTCTATGTTCTTAAGGGAGGGGTCAACCTTCGCTTCTTTCTGAATAGTCCTCGGTATTCTGAAGACATGGATATCGACGTCTTTGGAGGGTCTGTTCAGACGCTAAAAAAAAATGGATATAAGATTCTCAGTGACCCCTCGTTTTTGAGGCAATTGAGGTCCTATGGTGTTCGCGAGTTGCTTGTTAATGACCCGTTCAAGACCAAGCAGACTCAAACTACCCAGAGGTTTCGACTTAGGTTAAAAAACCAGGCCGGAGAGGAGTTCCCGACAAAAGTAGAGTTTTCGCGAAGAAACTCTAAGCCAGAAGAGGTTTTTGCCCGTGAGATGATTCATCCGGAGATTGCCAGAACTTATAAAAGAATATCCTATCCTTGCCAACATTATACGGGCGAGTCTGCGGCCATTCAAAAAATTAGAGCACTGGCTTATCGCAAGCAGCTGCAGGTGCGGGACGTATTTGATTTATTCATTCTTTACAATTCGGGATATCTTACGACCAGGACAAGGGAGTTTCTCACACCCCAGGAGTTGTCACTGGCAGCTAAAAACCTGATGTCTTTTAGTTACCTAGATTACGAAGGGCAAGTATTGGAGTACCTCCCCCTGAGTGAGAGGAGGCTTTACGAAGGACCAGAGCCCTGGGAGCAAATGCAGGCTATGATAATGGAGATTCTTAGTAGTGGATGAAAGACGTTTTTTGCTAGAAAGCCCCACTTTCACGACAAGGGAGTTTGCTTTTGAGGTAGAAGTGGGCGTTAGCTCTGCATCAAGAAAACTGCATCAACTTGCGAGCCGAGGCACAATCACTCTCGTTACGCGGGGCATTTGGGCACAGCCCCATCATCCGCGTTTCACTCCTTATGGTTTAGTTCCCCATATCTTGGGCAAGGAGGCGGGCTATGTTTCGTTTCTTTCAGCCTTGCACCGCCATGGAGTCATTTCGCAGATTCCTCAGATTATTCAAGTTGCCTCAACAGGGCATGGAAGACGTCTGAACACTCCTGTTGCGGGTTTCGAAATTTTCCAACTAAAGCCGGAGATGATGATGCAGGGAGTGGAGTGGTTTGAGGGAAAACCAGGTTACGGGTTGGCTTCGGCCGAAAAAGCTCTTCTAGACTGTCTTTATCTTTCGACCAGGAAGGGAAATAGGTTCAACAAATTCCCAGAAATGGATCTGGGGTCTATACGGAGCAGAGTTTTCAAGAGAATGCTCCGCGATCAGGTGAGTTCTCAAAGCATTAGAAATGCAGTTGCCCAGCGATTTGACGACCTAGGAATTATTAAAAAATAAGATCAGCAATTATTGACAATTAAATAATGACTGGCGCGAAAGTGGCTGGCGGTTTCGCATCAGCCACTAGAACAGCCTGGGTGCCAGGCGGGCCACCAGATCATGGCCCATCCACCAAACAGGCTGTTTGGGCTGAAAGGTCTCTTGAATCATAGCCAAGCCCGTAGCGCGAAACACCAGCTCGCTGAGCTCTGCAGTCATCATCTGCTTGGAGTCGCGGTGCATGTTGATGAGATGACTGGAGGCCTCTCTCATCAGGGCCATTTGCTCGGGTCCATTGTGCTGGGGCCAGATTGCAAACTGAGACCACTTTTGAATGGTCTCAGAGGAGAAGTACTTTCCAGTGTAGTCCATAATCTCCTCAAACGAGTGTTCGGGCTTGAGCAGACTCTGACAGCTTTTTAAAAAGAGTTGCACTCTCTCGTCCTGTCCCGACTCCTTTTGCAGAGCTCCCAGAAGGGGGTAGAGAGAGACCTCCACGCCCAGAAAAATGCTGCTCGAGTTGGTGAGAATTTCTGGAGCGTTAAAGACCGTGGCTCGAACACCTTGGGTCCAGGCCTCTTGAGCGAGACCTTCCAGTTTCAGCTTGGCAAAGCCCTGAAGGTAAGGCGAGTAGGACTGCCACTTGTAGTCTTGGCCCATAAGCACTTCTGTGCCGTGGTAGCCATAGGCCACATAGGAGACTCGTCCTCCACGACGTTGAAGGCTTTCACGAAGCTCTGTGCTGAGCTCAACAAGGTGGGCAAAGGTGTTGGCAGTGACGTCCTCAAAGTTGGCGGCACAAAAGCGTCCCAGGTCAGAGCCCCAGAACTCTTCGCTGGAGGCATAGCGGTCCCCATGACCTTTAAAGACCCTGTTCATCGCAGGCATGGCGATTTTGGCTCGGGGCACTCCTCCGGCCATGGTGTGAACAAAGACCACATGTCTTGAAGACTCAATGTGCGGTTGAAGATCTTTTAAGTAATGGCGCAGGTTTTGGCGGAAGCGCTCCGTGGCTCTTGAGCGGGACTCATTCAAGGAGTCCCAGTTGATTTTGGCCTTGTCCCATTCGCTGAGTTTGAGCCCTTGGAGTTGGTCGACGGGGCGCTGACCTTGGCTGTCCGGCTCAAGGTCAAAGCCTGCCTCAAGCGGAATGTTAATGATAGGCTGCAGGGCCTTCTCGTTAAGCTCTTCGTGGGTCAGGGGGCGTAGCTCGTCCCTTTCCCCCCTGCGGCCCACAGTGGAAAAGATCAGCTTCATGCCGCGCTTTTGGGCCTCGTCGACAATGCCATTGGCATAGCCTCGGGCAAAGAGCTCGCCAAACACCACCAGGCAGTCCTGGGGACCAAAGTCATTCTGAATTTCATCAGGGGGAGCAATGTCTCGTAAAGCCATAAAATTTGTCATTTTGCACTCCTTAGCCTAGACGGGTATAATTGCGGCGATGGATAAAAAAGGCAAGTCAGGGATGGGCTCCCTTGAGCCAGATATCGATTACTATTGGGAAGACGGAAAAATGGTCTTTACAGCCCATTACCATTTGCGTCGCGGATTCTGTTGTGGCTCGGGATGTCGACACTGCCCCTACTCGAAAAAGGTGGTCAGCCTGGTGCCATCATGGACGGAGACTCTGCTAGAGTCTGGGGTTCAGGTGGTGGGAAGAAGCCGCTTTTGTATTCACCCAGAGGCCAAGGTCAAAGACATTCCCATCCTCGGCGGGACAAAAAATGCCGACTGGGAAAAACTGGAGGGCTTGGGGGCAGAGATTGTGCTCCTGGATAGGGAGGAGAACACCTTGCAGATGTACCAGAGCTGTCCCTTGCCCTGTGCGGTGACCCATATAAGGTCTGTTGTGGATATGCCTGAGGCCCTAGAATTTTTGTCCAAGGAACTGAAGGCCCCGTCCCTCAAGGTTTTAAGCCAGCGCTGGCAAAAGGTTATAGGTGGGGCCAAAGCAGACCCACAGGCAGAGAAAGTGCTGAGGGGCTGGCAAGAGCTTCCCGGAGTTCTCGAGTGGCTGACTGTCCCAAAGTCCGAGCCCAAGCACTATGCCTATGTGATTTGGCAAAAGCCCTGGATGGGGGTCCGCTCCACAACCTTTATCGGCTCTGTCTTTTCACTGCTGGGTTATGAACTCAGCTGTGGCCAGAAGGAGGGCGGGAGTCTCTACCCGGAGGTGGAGATCCCTCAAGATTTTGACCCCCACAGCACCTGTCTTTTGTTTTCCTCAGAGCCCTTTCCCTTTGCCAAGCACAAAGAGAAACTCAAAGAGCAGCTTACAGGGCTTGGCTTTGCCGGCGCCCTTGTTGACGGTGAGGCCTATAGCTGGTTTGGACTGCGCTCTTTGGGCTTTTTAGAGCGCGAGCTTGACAGGCGGAGAAACTAACTCAAGAGTGACCTCTCCATGCTGCGCATTCTCCTTTTGACTTTTGCCTGTTTTATTTGGGGTTTGGGCTTTGCTGCGACCCGCTGGACCTTTGAAGCCTATGATCCCTATTGGTCCAATGCCCTGCGCTTTATCTTGGCGGCCAGTTTATCCGTGCCCATTCTGCTGTGGAGGGGAGAGCTGCGCTTTAAGAAGCAGGTCTTTTTGTGTGCCATTTTGCTGTTTGCAGGACTGCAGGCCCAGACCATTGGCATTGAGGGGACGACCTTGGCCAAGAGTGGGTTTCTGACGACTTTTTATGCCATTTTTACCCCCATTCTGCTCTATTTAAAAACGGGGGTGGGTTACCGGAAGACCTACTGGCTGCTTGTGGGGCTGGCCTTTTTGGGGATTGCCTTTTTGTGCGAGCTCAGCTGGGAGGGGCTCAACCGAGGCGATGGGTGGATTTTGCTGTCAGCGCTGTTTTTTGCTGTGCATATTATCGCCGTGGACGCCTTTGCCCAGAAGGAAAACCCCCTGGACTTTAACTTTCAGCAGATTTTATTTATAGCAATGTTATCCACAGTTTTTTCGCTCATTTTAAAGGGTCCACCCCCTCTGGCTCCACTTTTTGAATTCTCGAGAATTCTAAGCCCTTCACCCATTGCTGGCTTCTTAATACTAGCCATCTTTTCCTCAATGATCGCCTTTAGCATCCAGGTCTATGCTCAACAGAGAATCCGGGCCCACGTGGTGAGCTTGGTTTTCTTGAGTGAGAGCGTCTTTAGTGCAATCTTTGGAGTGGTATTTTTTTCCGAGTACCTGTCTCTCACAGCTCTCTTTGGGGCTCTGTTGGTGCTGGTCAGTGTGGGGCTGGTTCCCTTTGCTACCCGCTTTGAAAAGGGTCCAAGCCTTTAAAGAGGCTTTTTCACCAGCCATAGGGCGGTAAAGGGCTCAAGATACACTTTTCCTCGCAACACCTGGCGGCTCTGGTGGAGTTTTCCCGCACGAGAGCTGCCCGCCACATACCAGTCCCCGGGAGGCAGGTGGATGTGCTTTTTCCTCTCAAAGCCCAACAGCCTGGGAAGCGTGGAGTTGTCAGAGTTGTTAAACACGAGAACAACCTGCTGGCCCTCGTCATCAGTGACAGAGGGGGCGGGTTTTTTCAGGTGGATGTAGCCTGAGTTGTGTCCCTGCTCGGAGAGCTCAACGTAGTCTGAGGGGTCCTGAGGGTCCAAGTAGGGGTGGGCAAAGAAGCCACTGAGCTGCTGGCGGATTCGGACAAAGTGAAGCACGCGATGGGCCTGTTGATACTGTTGCTCACTCAGGCTCCTTAAGTCCAGGGGCGTGTTGTCCAGGTGGGGGTGTTCCAGCCCCAGGATCTGTGAGAGAGTGAGAGTCACATCTCCTTGGGAGAACAGCTGAAGAGTTGTGGCAAAAGTCACTTGGTCCAAGTTCCCTGCAAAGTAGTGGGCCAGGGTCTCCCCATCATGGGTTTCCAGAATCGCAGTGCGATCGGAAGCCTGGTCCACCCAAGTAAAGTAGGAACCCCCTCCCAGCCACTTAAAGATTTCGGAGGCATGTTGTTGTTCCCTGATGGCTCGTCTCAGCTCCCGACGGTAGTGGTGGTCCCATAGTCCTGCATTTCTTAAGGTGTCATACTCCGTGTGCCAAAAGGAGTCGTGGTAGGGGCAGCCATAGGGCTCACCAGTCATCAGGCAGCGGTGACGGGCGGCCAGATCCGTCAGCTCCTGAGCCGTTTGGCGGGGGATGGCCCCCATCAAGTCATAGCGGTGTCCTCCCCAGCCAAGCACAAGAAGATCGTGAATCACCATCTGTAACATAAGTTTTGTAAAGTGATTTCCCCAGTCCAAGTTGGTGGTGTTGCCGCAGCCTGTGCGATCACAGCCATCTGTGCGGTAGCTGTTTGGGAGAGCAAAATGAAAGATATTTAAAGAGGCTTGGGAGTGGCCCTGTTTATTGGCTGTGTGTTGAAGGACCTCATCCTTGATTAAGACTTGCCCCCGGGCCGCCAGCCTTTGGCTCAGATAGGCGAGGGCTTCAGGCCCCCCCACATCCAGCGCTATGCCCAAAGAGGTAGGCATATAACCCCAGTAGTGAAAGTAAAGGGTGTCGGGACGGGCCCCCGACTGAGAGGCAAACAGGTCTAGGCTTTCGTAATTTCTTACGGGGAGCAGCTCTAGAGCAGAAAAGGGCTCAGTCAGCTTTCTTAGAAAGGGGCTTTCCAGCAGAGCCAGCGCCGAGCCGCGCAGATCTCTTGGAATATCGGCCGTCACCAGATCGCGAAGCCCCAGCTCCAGAGTGACAATTGGGGCCGCGGAGGCTCTGCGACTCAATGGGCTCTCCGTAGGAGTTAGAGGGGGGTAATAGATGCGAGCTCGATCTCCAGCCGAGAACAGGGCTGTGGGATCCAGCACAGGGTAGAGGTTCGGGGCCAATTCTCCAAAGTCACTTCTTGCCCCTGGTTGGGCCTCGTAGAGGTAGTCATACCAAAGTCCCTCCAGCTGCCCGGGCCGCTCCGCAAACCAAGCCAAACCCTGGTTGACTCCAGCAAGGTGCTCAAGCTCAACGTCCTCAATGAGGCCCGCGGAGGGTGAGCTCACGTGGGAATCAAACAGCCGCAGCCGAATGGATCGAACTCGGTCCGGGTGCCCGAGGGCGTAAAACTGAGTCACATCTCGTTGAGGGTCATAAAACACCCCAAAGGGCTGTTCCCAGTGCAGGAGCTGGCGAAACTCATGGAGGGCCCTTTCTGGCCACTGATACTGACGGGCCTGATCAGAAGTGAGGCCGTAGACAGGGGAGCTTGCCAGGTGTTCCACTCTCTCAATCTGTCGAAGTTGTCTTCTGGCAAGGGTTCCGGCAACGGCAGCCTGTTCTGGCTTCAGAAACCGAGCCCCAGCACTCGGCTGAGACAGAGTCACTTGACTGAGCAGTGTCCGACAGCCCACATCCAACTGGTCAATCGGGGCCATCGCCCGCAGCTGGGCGCTCATTAGCCCAAGCCCCAAGCTCACTGAGATTAGGCGACCCCAAAGACCCACTTGTTCCCATTTAGCTTGCCCCTGCAAAAACTCTCCTCTCCTCACTTGGTGAGCTTATAGCACAGGAGAGGAGGTTTCAGAGCCCCCATTGCCGGCATGTGAAAATTTTATTCCCTGCTTGAAAAAAGTGGGGATATACTTATGCAATGAGCCTTATTTTTTTTGTTGTCAGCAGCTTGTTGGTTTCATCATCACTTGGCATGGCCATGACGCCTGCAGAAATCTCTAATAGAGCAGCTAAAGAGTTCTCAAAACTTTCTCGTCCGAGTGCTTCATCTAATGCCTTTGAAAAGTGGGTCTATAATACGGCTCTTTTGACGGTAGGTCACTGTTGGAGGAGCTTAAATAGTGGAAGCCCTGTCCCGGATGCTCTCAATCAAGAGTTGGTCAGTTCTGGAAGTTGGAGGATGCCCTCGGATAAAAAGAATATGAAAATCTGCCGCTCAATCGCTGATCAAGGTTTGAGTCCTCATTGTTCAGGGGCGTTCTTCTGGGCTAAGGGGGTTTCTCGTCGGGAGGATTTGCCCAGGGGCTATTTGCAGTTGAGCAGGGTGGAACCCATTGAGATCGAGGGCGTTTTGACCTGTTACCTCAATTCGGACCGGCTAGACAGTCAACCTTACAGCTTTTCTTACTTGCAAGGGGGTGTTGCCGCAGTATGGAAGACAGCGCCAAGGCTTCAGATGATCCAGCTGAGAGCTGGTCCCCAAAAGCTAGAATCTGGGGTATTGAAAGTGACCATCCCCCATGTGATCGGTGTGGATGGAGGCCAGTATTCAGCCATCGTGAGAGCCGTCATTGTGAGCGACTGAGCGGCCCTTCGCCGCGATGTTCTGCACTTCCCAAATGACCACTTCTGTGGATTATTAGTGAATAGATGAACAGAACTATCCAAAACATCTGGGCGGTGGGACGCAACTATGTCGATCACGCCAAAGAGCTCGGTCATGAGGTTCCCAAAGAGCCTCTGGTTTTTCTCAAGGCAGGTAGCTCGGCCCATTGGGGAGAGCAGATCCCTCTGCCTTTGCACAGCAGGGATGTTCACTTTGAGTTGGAGCTGGCCCTTCGCTTTAACTCCAGCCTGGAGTTGGACGCCGCGGGCTTGGCCTTGGATCTCACTGCTCGGGATGTCCAGCAGAGGCTCAAGGCAGAGGGACAGCCCTGGACTCTGGCCAAATCCTTTAAGGCCAGCTGCCCTCTGTCTGAGTTTGTAGAACTGCCCCAGCACTTGCCCCACTTTCAACTGGAGCTCAAGGTCAATCAGCAGCTACGACAGGTGGGACATACCTCCCAGCTGATTTTCAATTTTGAGGTGTTGCGTCGGTTTGTTCTGGCCCATTTTCCCGTGCAAGAGGGTGATCTTTTGCTGACGGGTACTCCAGCAGGAGTTGGACCTTTGAAAGTAGGGGATCAGCTGCAGGCCCGAGCTCAATCAGACTTAGGACATCAGATCAACAGGTGTTGGCAGGTTGTGCAAGGAGGTTAAGGGTGGAAAAGGGTGTTTCAGAGAAGAATGTTCTGGGCGGCGTTTTGCAGTCTTGTTGCTTCGATCCTATGACGGGTTTTTTTCGCGATGGATACTGTCGAACGGATGGGCATGACCTGGGTCGGCATGTTGTATGTGCTCAGGTTACGGAGGAGTTTCTCCGCTTTAGTCAGTCTCGAGGCAACGACTTGATCACCCCCCGTCCCCCATCCCCAGAATGGTGTCTCATATTGAGACAATAAAGAGTATAAAATTTGTTTTTGAGCCTAGATGAGTTACCATGACTTCTATAAGCCGGGAGGATGGAGTGACTCAAGGTCTAAAAGTCTTGTTTGCAGCAATTTTTTTGGGGTTTTTGACCCTGTCTTTCTCCCATTGTGGATCTCCGGTAGAGCCCGTGTCAGTTGATCCCGAGGGTAGCAGTCAAATGGGAGAGCAAGCTGGAGAGCAAGAGACTTCCGAGAATTCCTCTGGGCCCATCGACTTCTCCCCTTTGGCGGGGGTCTATCGTGGAGGGGGAACTCATGTGGTTTTCCCGAGTGGAGAGTACTGGTGGTTTACGGGCTATGGAATTATTCGCATGCGTTATGGACAGATGACCTCCATCACTGAGAGCCAATTTTTTGGGCAGATTACAGCAGGGAACTTTCCGGCGAGTGACTTCTCGGGCAGCTATGAAACAGAGCAGAGGCTTGATGGGGCTCAATATTTAGTCAACTCCAAAGATTCTCCCAGCTTATCTTCCCTTGAAGGGCGTTGGTGGGGGAACATTCAAAACGGAGATACTCCTAACCTCACTTTTTCTGGAGAGGGGCAAATCAGTGGCTCGAGCGCAAACTTTCGCTGCAGCTTTAGGGGTGAGGTCGCCCCCCATCCTGAGGGACTCAATGTCTTTGCCGTCTCTTTGACAAGGACAAATTGCTTGGGTGACGGTCGGAGGACTGAGTTTGTCGGCATTGCCCTTCGGTCGGGAGGAGTGCTTCACCTCTTGGCTCTTACCCCCAATCAAAATGAGATCTTTGCTTGGGAAGCCTATCGTTAGAAGTCGGAAGCTTCCAGAGGGAAGTTTTTCTTCTGCCTTAGGTCGAGGTTTTGTGGATTCAGTTCAATCAAAAGATTATTCTTAGTAACCTTAGTCTATGGGAATCAATTGTCTTCTCAAGGCGGGTATCTTATTGGCTTTGGTCTGGGTGGGTGCCCAGGCTCAAGTAAAGTCTAAAAAAACAGAAACTATCTATATTGATTCAAGTGGTCTGAATGTTCGCTCTCAGGCTAATTTAAATCAGGTGCTGACTTCTACAGGAGGAGATAGTTTTTTTAAAGTACAAATCCCTGCTAGGCACATTGTGCGAACCTCTCAAGGGGCTATTGATTTTGAAAAGACCTTTGCCACTTGGGCCAGTGATGATGAGGCAAATATTCCCACTCGAGGGACGACACTTTTTTTTCCAGTGACGGTCATGGAGCTCGACTTGGAAGGCAGTGTTCCACGCTGGAGAGAGAGTGCCTTGGGTGAAAATCAACCTATGGCGGCCATGCTGTTTGCAGCCCGCCGAGAGATGCTCGTGGAGGTTTCAAGTCACGAGCTGGACAGCATTCTTGAAAGTCAGATACAGTCGCGGTTTTTATCCATGTCCCCTAGAGATTATCGGCGCTGGGTGGATTACTCAAAGGCTCGCTGGCCCGTTTCCCCAGAGTGTCGGCCCAATGACAGGGACAGCTTTTTTTCTTTTGCCGACCAGTTGAGCAGTTTGCAGGAGACCCG
Source organism: Bdellovibrionales bacterium (assembly GCA_007128005.1). Taxonomy (GTDB): domain Bacteria; phylum Bdellovibrionota; class Bdellovibrionia; order Bdellovibrionales; family UBA1609; genus SKYF01. Next base: position 25,425 of record SKYF01000042.1, on the reverse strand, counting down.
GTTTCGCTGTCTTCCCGTGCCCCACCCTACAGGCACAACAAAGCTTTTTCCTGATGAGGGGTTTGATGTTCCGCGCAGCCAATGTATGGGCTGGGTGAGAGATGTGGCCTGTTCCAATGACAAGATGCGAGGCCTAAGCGTGGCCGAAAGAGCTGAGCGAGTGATGGAGCTTGCAGCACCCTTTGCTCAGGAGTTGAATCTCAATCCTGCGGTCTTCCCCTGTTTGGGGGGGAGGGAAACCACGACCCTCAAGACCAATATTCGGACTTTGACCGCCTGTCCGAGTAGACCGAACGGTTTTACGGCGGCGGGAATGTTTCAGGTCACTAGAACTACTCTTGGTGACTTGGTCAATCGCGGATTTCTTGATTTAAGGGATGGGGCTGATGGAGAATCCGCGCAATTAGCTGACCAGCCCCAGGTCAGAGAGCTTCTGGAGAAAGTTTTGGGGCCAGAACTTTCACGTAGCCTCAAAGAGCCAGGTATCTCTTTGGTCCGGAGTCGGGGGCCTAGTTGTAATGATCAATGTCAAAGGGTTCGCGATGCTCTCTACGACCAAATGGCCAACAGTATGGAGTTGCAGATTGTTTTGGCCGGGATAATTTTCTCTCGCGACAAAAACTATAGGTTTGAGAACTACTATGGAAATAGCGATCCAGCTGAGAATCGGCGCTATGCGCAGGCAATTGAGAACTGTCTCAAGTGTATGCATCGAGGGTTTACTGTGGGCCAAGCGGATGTAGGGAGTTGTGTGGCTCGGGCCAGCAACAGTGATCCTCAGGCAGTGGAGCGGGAAAACCGGAGTTTTGAGGAGCGTTGCCAGGGACAAGGGGGGGCAGAGTGCGATATTTGAGAGCTGTGAGGGCTTGGGTGGGAGTTGGTCAGGTGAAACTTTTTTGCTGTCAGACTCTGTTGGCATTGGCCCTCGGGGGCTTGATTGCAGGAGGTTTGACGTCTGCCAAAACCCCGGCACCTCCTTTAGAGGTCCAGAGCTATCCCTTTCCCGGAGGGCGGGTGGCCATCATTTGGCATGAGGCGGTCTATGGTCATACACTGGATATCTATGCAGGCGAAAAGTTGGTTTATGGATATGAGGCATCTCCAGCCGGAGCTATCTTTCATGCGGAACCCTCTCGGCTGCTCAAATCCCCCAATGGCAAGGGGCTTTACTTTGTGGCGGTTTGGAACAATGGAGTCCGCTCACAGACCTTGGTGGTGCATGATCTGAAAAAAAATGGCGAGATTGTTTTAGAGCAGAATTCTGCAGAGGAAGTTCTCTATCGTTTGCAAGAGGATGTCCTTATCGTCTCTTATGTGGTGGCTCAGCACCGCAAGCAGGGGCCACCGCAGATGGTGGTGAGAGATCGAAAGTTTCAGCTCAAGTAGTGACTGGCGCGAAACCAGAGAAGTCACTTCTTCCAGATTTGGTCCTTGAAGCCGAGCTTGAGATTGGCGTAGCGGGCGCAGACAAAAAGCCAGTCACTCAATCGATTGATATAGACAAGCAGGGGTTCCTCAACGGGCTCATTTTGGTGGAGACGGACAATAGCTCTTTCGCAGCGTCGACACAGGCTGCGGGCCATATGTAAGTGGCTCGCCAGGGCAGAGCCTCCAGGAAGGATAAAAGATTTAAGTGGAGGCAGTTCCACAGACATCAGATCCATGTTGGTTTCAAGAGCCTGAGTCATTTTTTGAGAAAAAGAGGGCAGTCCTAGTTTGGATTCCGGTGATGTGGTGGCTAGATGGCTGCCCAAGTTAAACAGATAGTTTTGGATGTCTTCTAGTTGAAGAAGAAGCTTTTGCGCCCACTCAAGCTGAGGTGAGGGTGAAGACAAGTTCAAGTCTGCCTCAGTGCTCACTCCCGAGGGGTCTGCTGGGGCCGAGGCTCCTAAGACGAAGAGAACCTGCGATTGAATAAGTCCCAGAAGTGAGTTGAGTTCATCCAGGCTTCCATAGGCTTCAAGGCGCAGATGATCTTTGCTGACTTTCTCTCCGCTGAATAAAGATGTTTGGCCTTTGTCGCCCATTTTGGTGTAAATTTTTGGTACAACTTCTTTATTTGTCATGGTCCAGCACTCTGTCATAAGTTGAGAAGAAAAGGGAGGTCTTTGTGGCGCAAAGCATCAGTCAGTCCAAACCCCTATTTGTCTCCATTCCTCATTCAGGCGAGATGGTTCCAGATGAAGTCACTTGGCTTAAGGGCCTGCCAGAGCCCACCTTGATGCGGGATGTAGATCGCTTTGTCGACCAGCTCTACGACAAGGTGATCAGAGAGTTGAACTTGCCCCATATCGTGGCCCAGTTTCATCGCTATGTGGTGGACCTCAACCGACTGCCGACGGACATTGATCAGGGCTCGGTGGAAGGGGCGGTTCATCCTGCTGGCAGCTTTACCACGGGACTTCACTGGTCACGCACCACAGTGGGAGAGCCACTCATCACTGAGCCCATGCCGATGGCTCTCCATGAAAAGTTGGTAAGTAGTTATTTTAAGCCCTTTCATGACAGAGTTAAGGCGCAATATAAAGTCTTTCGCGAGCAGGGTTATGATCAAGTCTTTCACATTGATGCGCACAGCATGCCCTCTATGGGTACTAGGGCCCATCGAGACCCCGGACAAAAGCGCGCTGAGATCGTCATCAGCGATGTGGACGGCCAAAGCTGCAGCGCAGACTTTAAGGATCTCGTGATCGAGGCCTATGAACAGGCCGGGTTTCAAGTGGCTTACAATTGGCCCTATAAAGGGGGCAGGCTCACCCAGACCTATGGGCGTCCAGAGCTGGGTCAGCATTGCATTCAGGTGGAGCTCAATAGGGCTCTCTATATGAATGAGGACACAAAGCAGAAAAGTCAGCCCCAGTTTTTTGAGACCTCTGAGAAGTTGGCCCAGGCCATGAGATTTATCTGGGAAAAGCTGTCCTGAGATTTGAGGACTGTTTTGGATGGCGTCAAATTTGTTTTTTGGTCGGGTTTGGTCCGGTTCTATTTGGAGATCTCCTTGCCTTGAGATATGAAAAAGTATTGTGAAAATTCTAGAAGATATTTTTGACTTTTTTGCCTCAATTAAGCTTGCCGTTTTTGTGATTTTGTCTCTTGCTGTGATCTCTGCTGTGGGGACTATTTATGAAGCGCGTTACGATGCAGAGTACGCGCAAAAGCTCATTTACCATTCGCCCTATATGTATGCCACTCTGGGTTTGCTCTGCATCAATCTGATTGCAGTGATGGTGGATCGTTGGCCTTGGAAGCTCCGCCATACGGGTTTTATTCTGGCTCATATTGGAATCATTATCACTCTTATTGGCAGTTGGGTGACCCGCTACTACGGTATTGATGGGTCCATGCGCTTTGAAGTTGGTCAGACCAATCGCTTTGTCTCAGTGCCTGAGCAAGAGATGGTGATTTTTGCCTCTATTGATGGGCAGGATTTTCGCGCCATTCATCACGCACAAGTCGATTTTCTCCTCCAGCCCCCCTCGCCAAGGAGAGAGTATGTGTTCCCCTTGGGTCCAGACGATTTGAAGGTGCTCGAGTACCATCACTATGCAGTTAGAAACACTGAGATTGTGCCTTCAGAAGCTGATAGGGATGGCTTGGCTATCCGGTTCCAGCTGATCAATGACAATGTCAATATGACAGACTGGGTGAGGCGAGATGGTCGACTTCCCTTCGATATCAGTGACTTGGGGCCGGCACGGATTGTGATGAGTGATGGGAGTTATGAGCCCAGCGAAGTTCACAATGAGATGATTGTAACAAGAGGTAAAACAGACGACAGCTTTGACTATGAAATCTACCGAGCCTCAGCCCCAGGGCAGGTGCTAAGGGGTTCGGCTTCGGCTGGAGATGTGATTCAGACCGGTTGGATGGATCTAGAGTTTCGCGTGCTCCGTTATATTCCCCGGGCTCGGGAATTGGTCACCTATGTGCCTCAGCAGTTTCCCGGAGCCTTTACTCACCCAGCCATTAAGGTGAACTTTCGCGATGAGGATCACTGGATCGGCTTGAACTCAATTTTGAGGTTATTTATTGAGGACAAGGCCTATTTGGTCAGGTTCTCCAATAAGCTCGTAGATATTGGCTTTGATATCACTCTTGAGGAGTTCCGAATTGGTCGTTATCCAGGAACCCTGAGGGCGGCAAGTTATGAGAGCGATGTCACAGTGGAGGGGATACCGGAGGTCGTAAATATATCCATGAATGAGCCTTTAAAATTTAGGGGTCTGACGTTTTATCAAGCCAGCTTTGAGGAAGATGAAGTGGGCAGTCCCACTGCCTCAATTCTGTCCGTCAACCAAGATCCGGGGCGCTGGCTTAAGTATTTAGGAGCCCTGTTGATAGTTCTAGGAACCATATTTTTATTTTACTTTAAGCGTTTTGGCATCAAGAAGGTGCAGAGGCCAAAAGGCAAGGCTAAAAATTCAGAGGATCCGGACGCAGCGCAGGTTGCCGTTTAGATCAAGGGGAGTCTTATGGACATGAGAGCAAGTAGGGGTTTTTTAAAGTGGGGGATTCTGCTGACCTTAGTCTCCTTGTTGTGGATTCCTCCTTCTTGGGCAAATATGAGCGAGCCTCTCAGGCGCATACCGGTATTGGATGCCGGGCGCATCAAGCCCTTTGACACTTTTGCCAACGAGAGCCTTCATCTACTCTATGGGCGTCAGACATTTAAGGGCAAGGCGGCTCCTGAAATTGTGTTCAGTTGGATGCTGGTGCCCGACCATTGGGATAAAATTGAATTTGTAGAGGTGAGGCACAGCGGAGTGCGCGAAGCTCTGGGGCTAGAGGGTCGCCGTATTCACTATGCTCCGGAAGAACTCTTTCGCAATGAGCGACTGCCGCTCATTTTTACCGAGCTGAGAACTCAGCAGGAGCAGAATCCAAAGCTCAACCCTTACTTTCAGGCTGTGCAGAGGTTAGAGAATCAACTCACCCTCTATCAAGTGGTAAAGCTGGGGCGATTTTTGGGGGTGGCCCCCATTCCCGGGGAAGACTCCTGGGCTTGGGTGATTCAGTTGACGGGAGATCTTCAAGGGGCCTTCCAGAGGATTTCCCTGGCCTTTGCAAAAGCGGCAGCCTACCAGAAGTCCCCTGACAATAGGCTTCAGGGTGAGGAAGAAAGAGAGCGGCGCAGGCTTTACGCGGAAGCGATTGAAGAGATGAATCAGGCTGTGGATGAGTTTGTAGCCTTGGCGCGGGCAGAAGATCCTGGAAATTATGTTGATCCCAGGAAGCTATCAGCGGAGCTCCACTACAACAGCTTTGAGCCATTTATGTGGAGTTGGATTCTCTACGTTGCTGGAGCTCTTTTGATGTTGTTGGGCTGGAACTTGGGCTCTACAAAACTCTATAAGTTGGCCTGGGCTGCCATTCTTGGTGGGTTTATGTTGCACACCTATGGCCAGCTACTACGTAGTTACATCACCGGCAGGCCGCCGGTTTCTAATATGTATGAAACAGTGGTGTGGGTGCCCTGGGGTATCATGGTTCTAGCCATGATTTGGGAGTGGATGTATCGCAACAAGGTGGTTTTGATTGTTGGGGCTGTGGTTTCGGCATTTAGCTTGATTCTCACCTTTTTGTCCCCAACGGTGCTGGACCCCTCCTTGCAGCCCCTTGAGCCTGTGCTGGTATCCAACTTTTGGCTGATCACCCATGTCCTGGTGATTACCATCAGCTATGCTGGTTTCTTCTTGGCATTTGGCTTGGGTAATCTATCTTTATGGTATCATCTTCGAGATGAAAAAAAGTATGCCAAGAGCATTCAAGACCTCACTCAGGCCATGTATCGAGCCATTCAGTTTGGAGTTGTGCTGTTGGCAGCCGGCACTATTTTGGGCGGGATATGGGCTGACTACTCCTGGGGGCGCTACTGGGGTTGGGACCCCAAAGAGACTTGGGCCTTGATTGCTCTTTTAGGTTATCTGGCACTGTTGCATGGGCGGCTTGTCGGCTGGGTCAAAAACTTTGGCATGGCGGCAGGCTCAGTGTTGGCTTTTTCTCTCGTTATTATGGCTTGGTATGGAGTCAATTTTGTTCTCGGAGCCGGACTTCACTCCTATGGTTTTGGAGCCGGGGGAGTGGAATGGGTGTCAGGCTTTGTGGCGATTCACGTTCTCTATGTGGGCTATGTGACGGCGGTGCGTCGACTGCGTTAAAAAGGAACTTTTGGAGTCATTTCTGAATTGCATTCATTTCTAGCTACAATTAAGAATATTCCATTCGTTGAAAACGAATTGACTGGCGGAGAGGGCTTTTTGCTCAAAGGCTCTCGATCGACATGACTATGCAACCTTGAAGGTAAAACGAGTTAAACGATAGGCTAAACTATGACCAAAAAGATTGTTGGACTGGTAATAGTAATGGGCTCCCTTGGGGGGCTCTCACTGTTTATCCATGCGCTTACAAACAATAAAATTGTGATCGGCTACAACCAAGGCTATATGCCAGATCAGCCGATTCCTTTCTCTCACGAACTCCACTCAGGTAGATTCAAAATGGATTGTGCCTACTGTCACTCATCGGCTGAGGTTTCTCGCCATGCTTCCATCCCCAGTTTGAATGTCTGTATGAACTGTCATTTAGTTGTAGCAACACAAAGCGAGCACATTCAAAAACTCACTCAACTCTACTACTCTGGCCAGTCTGTTGCCTGGGAAAAAGTGCACCTGCTTCCGGATCATGTGAGGTTTGATCACTCTGCTCATATACAGGCCGGCACGAGTTGCAACACATGTCATGGACCAATTGAATCCATGCCAGTTGTTTATCAGTGGTCAAGTATGTCTATGGGCTGGTGTGTAAACTGCCATCGACAACCCGAGAACAACGCTCCTCTTAACTGCAGCACCTGCCACTTTTAGACGACAGAGGTGAGATAGCTATGGAATCCAATTTGCGTGATAGTGGTCAGAAAAGTGACCAGCAGACCGGTCAAACAGAGTCAGTGGAAGCATCAGGCTCTCCCAAGTATTGGCTCAGCCTTGAGCAGTGGCGACAAGATCCTGAGTTTAAAAAAATGGCGGAAAAGGAGTTTTTGAGTTCTCCCTTGCAAAATGAAGAGGGGCAGGGGGGTTGGGCTCGCAGGGAGTTTTTAAAGCTCATGGGTGCAAGCCTTGCTTTGACTTCTTTTGGTTGCGTTCGAAGACCCGCTCAGAAGATCGTACCCTATGTCAATGCGCCCCATGAGATCACCCCAGGTCTTGCAAATTACTATGCTTCCAGTTGGAGCGATGGAAATACGGGCTACGGAATTGTGGTCACCACTCGCGAGGGCCGTCCTATTAAAATAGAGGGCAATCCGGAACATCCTGCCAATCGAGGGGGGATGAGTGCAAGGGCCACAGCTCATATCTTAAGCCTCTATGATCCAGATAGATTGACGGCACCCAGAAGGCACTTGTTCAATGAGGGCCGCACAAACTTTGAGAGCGTGAGTATCAGCTGGGCTGACATGGATCAAGAAGTGGTTGAGCAATTGCAAAAGGGTGGAGTGGCTGTTTTGACTTCAAGCCTTTTGTCACCTTCAACGCAGGCTTTAGTGGATGATTTTTCTCAGGCTTTTGGTGGGCGCCATTACCGTTGGGAGCCCTTAAGCCAAGAGCCCGTCAGAGCTGCGGCTGAAGCCTGTTACGGTGGGGCCTCTGCTGTGGTGCCAGACTATCGCTTGGATCGAGCTCGATTGATCTTGTCCGTTGGGTCAGACTTTCTTGGCAGTGACCCCAAAGCCGTGTCCTTGAGCCGGCAGTGGGCTGAGGGGAGAAAGCCAGGCCCCGAGATGAGTAAGGTTGTGGTCTTCGAGTCTCTTATGACTTTAACCGGAATGAATGCCGATGAGCGCTACAGAGTTAAAAGCAGTCAATATCTACATATATTGATGGGATTGCTCCATCAGATCATTGTCGTGCAAGAGAGATCTCGCTACGCAGGCAACGCTCAAGTTATTCGCGCTCTTCAGGCTTATGCGGGTGTGGCGCGAAGCCTAGGGCTGGATACTGCCAAGTGGGCGGAGTTGGCCTCTGACCTGTGGGCGAATAGGGGACGGTCCCTCGTGATGGCTTCAAGCGCTGAAGGACCAGACACTCAAGCAATCCAGGTGGCAGCCAACTTCCTCAATTCGGTTCTAGAAAATGACGGAAAAACCATCGATTACAGAAATGCTTCTCCGAGAGCCTTTCAGGGTTCTGCTCGGGATTTGAAGGACCTGATCACAGGACTTGAAGATGGCAGTGTCAAGACAGTGATTATCCATCGCTCCAATCCCGTTTTCAGTTTGCCTTCCTCGGCAGGTCTAGTTGAGGCTTTGAGGAAAGCGGAGTTGGTCGTTTACACGGGAGACCGAGTTGAGGAGACGGGGCGCTTGGCCCACTTTATGGCTCCTGATCATCACAGTCTCGAGAATTGGGGAGATGGGGAGTTTGTTGCAGGGGTTTATAGCGTGCAACAGCCGACAATTCGACCCCTCTATGAGACACGTGCCTTTGAAGATAGCTTGTTGAACTGGAGCAAAGCATCGGATCGTGCAAGTTTAAGGCTTCGTCAAGCTGACTCTTGGTATGACTTTTTAAGGCAGTACTGGCGCAGTGAAATCTACAATAGGCACAGGTCTGTTGTGGGCGATGCAGACTTTGAATCCTTTTGGATTTCTCTTCTTCAAAAAGGGGTGTTTGATACGAGTCGCTTGGCTCGAGAGACTGAGGCTCCGGCTCGCAACTTCAATTTGAATGCGCTTCAGTTGGCCGGGCGGGGTCAGGAAAGGTCAACCGACTCTGACGGTTTTGAACTCGTTTTGTACCCAACCGTTGGGCTTGCAGATGGCAGTCTCGCGAATGTGTCTTGGCTTCAGGAGTTTCCCGATCCAGTGACAAAAATCTGTTGGGACAACTATCTCTCCGTTTCCGTCAAAGATGCCGCTGATTTGAAGTTGCGACAGGGTCAGGTGGTTCAGCTGAGGGTAGGAGATCAGGGGCTAGAGGTGCCTGTGCATATTCAGCCGGGCCAAGTAGATGGAGTCGTGGGACTTGCCGTGGGCTATGGCCGGAGTCATGCGGGCAAAGTGGCCGATGGAGTCGGAGTGAACGCCTACAGTTTGCTGGCTTATAAGGAGGGCCGTTGTCAGTATCTGGCTCTTCCCGTGCAGATAGAAAAGCTGGGCAAACAATCGGCTTTAGCCGTAACCCAAGGGCATCATAGCATGGAGGGGCGGCAGATTGTAGTTGAGGCCACCTTGGCCCAGTTCAATAAAAAGCCGGACGCGAATATCTATCGTCATAAGATCTTCTCACTCTGGAGTGAGCATAAGTACCCACGCCACAAGTGGGGTATGGTGGTGGATCTGAACACCTGCACAGGCTGTTCGGCCTGTGTTATAGCTTGCCAGTCTGAGAACAATGTTCCCGTGGTGGGCAAACGCTATGTGATGCAGGGTCGAATCATGCAGTGGATCCGCTTAGATCGTTACTACGTGGGCGAGCCTGAGGATGCCACGGCTGTGTTTATGCCCATGCTCTGTCAACACTGTGACAACGCTCCCTGCGAGACGGTGTGCCCAGTTTTAGCTACGGTGCAAAGCGATGAAGGCACCAATGATATGATTTACAATCGCTGTGTGGGCACTCGCTACTGTGCCAACAACTGTCCCTACAAGGTTCGGCGCTTTAACTGGTTTAATTATGCGAAGGACAACTTTAAAGCCCCTTTGAATCAGGCCCTCAACCCGGATGTGACTGTGCGCTCTCGAGGGGTTATGGAAAAGTGCACCTTCTGCATTCACCGCATCAAAGGAGCTCAGCAGCAGGCGAGAACTGAGAACAGGACGTTGAAGGATGGTGATGTAAAGTCTGCCTGCCAACAGGCCTGCCCCACTGGAGCCATTGTCTTTGGTGACCTCAACGACAAAGAAAGTGCTGTGGCCAAGCTTTTTCATGAACCCCGCTCTTATGCAGTTCTTGAAGAATTCAATATCAGGCCAGCAGTGCATTATCAGACAAAAATTCGCAACACGGACAAGCTCAAAGGCGATTCCAATAAAAAAGAGGGGCAGCACGCATGATCAAGCGCACGCCATTGGTGTTGGGAAAAAAGACCTATCAAGATGTGACCAACGACATCTGCAGCCTGGTGGAGAAGGTTCCTGGGCCTAAGTTCTTTGCCAGTCTTATCAGCGTAAAGGCTTTATTTGTCTTTTACCTGATTGTTATGGGGATGATTGTGGCTCGGGGTATGGGTCTTATGGGTGTCAACAACCCTGTCAATTGGGGAACAGACATCATCACCTTTGTGTTTTGGATTGGGATTGGCCATGCCGGCACTTTAATCTCGGCAGTGCTGTTTTTGTTTCGTCAGAAGTGGCGAACCTCCATTGCTCGAACGGCTGAGGCTATGACTGTGTTTGCTGTGATGACAGCGGGTCTTTTTCCGATTTTACATACTGGCAGGCCCTGGCTGGCATTTTGGCTGCTTCCCTATCCCAACCAAAGAGGTCCTCTCTGGGTGAATTTTCGCTCCCCTCTCGTGTGGGATGTATTTGCGGTTTCAACCTATGCGACGGTCTCGTTGGTCTTTTGGTATATTGGAATGATTCCAGATTTGGCGACCCTTCGGGATCGAGCAAAAAACAAATGGCGTAAAAGAATTTACGGCGCCCTTTCTTTGGGGTGGAGAGGTACAGGTCGCAACTGGAACCACTATGAGATGGTCTATATGCTACTTGCGGCCCTTTCGACGCCTCTAGTTTTGTCAGTGCACAGTATCGTATCTTTTGACTTTGCTGTTTCGATTATCCCAGGTTGGCACACAACTATTTTTCCTCCCTATTTCGTTGCTGGAGCCATCTTCTCAGGTTTTGCAATGGTTGTAACTCTCATGGTGATTGTTCGGGCTTTGGTGCCGGAGTTTAAGAACTATGTGACCATTGGTCATATGGAGGCCATGAATAAAATCATTATGGCAACAGGTCTTATGGTGGGTTACGCCTATGGGTCTGAGAAGTTTGTTGCCTGGTACTCAGGGGCTCCCTACGAGCAGTATGTCTTTATGAACCGGGCGATTGGCCCCTATGCCTGGTCCTACTGGCTTATGGTTGTTTGCAATGTGGTGATCCCTCAACTCTTTTGGTTAAAGAGTGTGAGGACCAGTATTCCTCTTATGTTTGTGATCTCCATTTTTGTGAATATTGGGATGTGGTTTGAGCGCTATGTGATCGTGGTGACTTCCTTGCATAGGGACTTTTTGCCATCCAGTTGGGGGATGTTCCACATGACCTTTTTTGACTTTGGCGCCCTCATTGGGAGTTTTGGGATGTTCCTGTTTCTGTTTTTACTCTACATCCGTACTCTGCCAGCCATCTCAATTTCTGAGGTGAAGCCGGTTTTGAATGTTGGTCATGAAGGAGGAGAAAATAATGCTTGATTCCCTGTTTTCTGCTCTTAAAGCCAAGGGGACCGATGGTTTGGCAGGCATTTGGACCGATGAAAAGAAGCTGATTCAAGCCGCTCATCGACTGCGTGAGGCAGGATTTGTGAAGTTTGATGCCATCACTCCTTTTCCCATGCATGAGATTGATGAGGCGATAGGGATACCGCGCTCCTATATACCCTGGGTGACATTTATCTTCGGGTTTGTGGGGCTTGCCTTTGGTCTTTGGTTTACCTGGTGGACTTCTGCCTACAATTGGCCCCTCAACGTGGGTGGCAAGCCCATGTGGTCTCTTCCCGCCTTTATCCCTGTGATCTTTGAGTGTGTGATTCTATTTGCAGCCTTGAGTTCAGTTGGGGCCCTGTTTGTCAGCGCAGGTCTTCCGAAGGTGGATCCGCCAGTGATTGATCCGGATTTGACAAGCCATAAATTTGCTCTGTTTGTTCCTGAAAACGATCGAGGCTACGATGTGGCCAAGATTGAGGAAATTTTTAAAGAGTTCGGGGCGGATGAAGTGAAGAAGGCGGAGTTTTAGATGAAGAGGCAGTTAGGTGCTTTGACAAAGGGCAGTGTGTGGATGTTGCCGATTCTGAGTCTCAACTTGTTGTTGGGTTGCAATGCAGGACCCAATCGTACAAATATTGAGTTGATTCAAGATATGATGGAATCGCCTGCGGTGAAGGCCCAGGACTTTGATCCCAACAGCCCAGACGGTTTGGCAATGAGGGTTCCTCCTGAGGGAACTGTGCCTAGAGGTTTTGTTCCTTACCCCTTCAAAGGCCAGCCCCTTGAAGCTGAGAGGAACTTGCGCAATCCCTTAGTGGGTGACTTTTCTCCAGAGTTGATTGATTTGGGGCAGAGGAATTATCAGATCTTTTGTGGAATCTGTCATGGTGTCAATGGGCGGGGAGATGGCCCTGTGGCTGAGAAGATGGCCTTGCGTCCACCAAGTCTTGTCACTGACAGAGTCAAGGCAATGAACGATGGTCGGCTTTATCATATTATTGTGGACGGGCAGGGTGTAATGGGCAGTTATGCGGCTCAGATTCGGGATGAGCAGGCACGCTGGGCCATCGTCAACTACATGAGAAATTTGCAGCGACAATCTGAAGCTCAAGGAGAGTAATGGCTATGGCAGCTGACGTTAAGAATCTACCAGCACCGGGACCCTTAAAGGTGTCTTCGACCACAAAAACGGTGTATTCAGTGATGATGTTTTTGGGCTTTTTGGGCTTTGCCCTTGCGCTGGTCAAGGATACTGAGAGGGCTTGGCATGGGTATTTGACCGCCTTCTTTTACTTTGTGAGCCTGGCCCTTGGGGGTCTGTTTTTTGCGGCCGTTCAGCATATGACCAAAGCTGGCTGGAGTGTGAATATCCGCAGGCTCTCCGAGTCCTTTACAGCTTTCTTGCCCTATGCACTGATTGGAGCTTTGGCTCTTTTGATAGGTGCCCCTCATCTTTACTCCTGGCTAGACCCCGAGGTGGTTGCATCTGACTACCTGGTGGCCCACAAGGTGCCCTATTTAAACCAGGGCTTTTTCTGGGTAAGGACAGCGTTGTTCTTTATTGGCTGGTTAGTCTTTGCCCGGATTATCGTGGGTAGGTCCCTAGAGCAGGATAAGTCAGGAGATGAGAAACTGACCACAAGCCTGATCCCCTGGTCCATCGCCTTTGTGATGTTTTTTGCCATTTCCTATTCTTTTTTCAGCGTGGATGCTTTGAAGAGCCTTGAGCCCCACTGGTTTTCAACTATCTTTGGGGTCTACACTTTTGGCGGTCTTTTTCAGTCGAGTGTGGCCTTTATGATTCTGTTGATAGTGTATTTGCAGAAGAAGGGCTTGGTGACGGGCTTCATCACAGCGGATCACTTGCATGACTTAGGGAAATTTCTTTTCGCCTTCACAGTTTTTTGGGCCTATATCGCTTTTTCGCAGTATATGTTGATTTGGTACGCCAATATTCCAGAGGAGACTTTGTTTTTTGTGCCTCGCTCAGAGGGGCCTTGGGTGTGGGTGTCCATCTCCCTAATTTTATTTAAGTTTGTGGTGCCCTTTTTTGCTCTCTTGCCTCGTTGGGCAAAGCGGCATCCGACCCATTTGAGTGCCGTTTCGATCCTGATTTTGATCATGCAGTATGTAGATCTTCACTGGCTGGTGTTTCCCAATTTTGACTCCAGCCGAGTGGTGTTCGGAGTCTATGAGATATTGATCTTTGTGGGCTTTTTGGGCTTGTTTTTGATGAGCATGACTGGTTTCCTGAGCCGTCATGCAATTGTTCCGGTGAAGGATCCCCGGCAGTCGGAGTCTTTGGCTCACCATGTGGTTTACTAGAGGTGAGCCCTTAGGGATTTTGTTGACGCTGGGGCCTTTTATGCTTAATACTTCAAAAAATGAGCCCTAAGCTGGATTGCATCTACGTCTACTATTCTGAAATTACTCCTCACTTCAAAGTGCCGATGTTAACCTTTTGATGGGCTCTGTACGTATTTTTCTACCCGACAATTCGGTAAAAGAGTTTGACCACGAGCCTACGGTGCTCGAGGTGGCCGAGAGCATTGGCTCCAGGCTGGCTAAGGACACATTAGGGGCCCTTGTCAATGGGCCAGGTTCCGAGGTTGTGGACCTACGCATTCGTCTCAAGGATGGAGATCGTCTAAAGATCCTCACGGCCAAGGATGAGGAGTCCTTAGAAGTGATTCGGCACTCAGCGGCCCATGTGATGGCCCAGGCCGTCCAGGAGATTTGGCCTGAAGTCAAAGTCACCATAGGGCCCGTCATTGACAATGGCTTTTACTATGACTTTGATTCCCCCCATCACTTTACCCCAGAAGACCTTAGCAAAATCGAAAAAAAGATGGAGGAGCTGCTTCGGCGCAATGACGAGGTCACCAGAGAACTTTGGTCGGCAGAGCAAGCCATAGAGACTTTTGAGAGCATGGGGGAGGCTTTCAAGGCAGAGATCATTCGCGATCTTGTCCGTGATGAGGGTGTCAGCGAGGTGAGCATCTACCGCCAGGGGCAGTGGTTTGATCTGTGTCGGGGGCCTCATGTTCAGCGCATAGGTCAGATCAAGGCCGTAAAAGTGATGAGTTTGGCGGGGGCTTATTGGCGGGGAGATGAGACCAAGGCTCAGCTCCAACGGGTGTATGCCACGGCTTTCAACGATAAAAAGGATTTGGACGAGTATCTGCACAATTTAGAAGAGGCCAAAAAGCGCGATCACCGCAAGTTGGGCAAGGATCTCAACCTCTTTGTCTTTCACCCTTTGTCTCCAGGTGGCCCCTTTTTCACCCCCAAGGGGACGGTGATCTATAATCAGCTCCAGAGCTTTATTCGCGAAAAATATAGGGAGTACGGCTACGAAGAGGTCATTACCCCTCAGTTGTTTGACGTAGATCTCTACCACCAGTCGGGTCACTATGAGAACTACCGCGAGAACATGTATTTCACTCAGATTGATGAGCGCGACTTTTCCTTTAAGCCCATGAACTGCCCTGGGCACTGTGTGCTTTACGGAGCAGACAAAAAGTCCTATCGGGATTTGCCTTGGCGGGTGGCGGATTTTGGCAGACTCCACCGTCACGAGCGCAGCGGGGTTATGCATGGTCTGACGCGGGTGAGGACGTTTTGCCAGGATGATGCTCATATTTTTTGTCGCAGCGATCAGCTTCAGGGCGAGATCGAGCAGTTTATGACCATGCTCAGGGACGTATACCAGAAGTTAAATATGCTGGACTATAAGGTTTATCTTTCGACCCGTCCCGAACAGAGGATGGGAGAGGAGCGAGTCTGGGATCAGGCGGAGCAGGCTCTGGAGCAGGCCTTAAAGGCCCTTGGGATAGACTGCCAAATCAATCCCGGTGACGGGGCCTTTTATGGACCTAAGCTCGATATTATGTTCGTTGATGCTCTCAAGCGTCCTTGGCAGTTGGGGACTCTTCAGTGTGACTTCAATATGCCTGAGGCCTTTAAGTTGGCCTATGTCAGTGAAGAAAACAAAGAGGAGCGACCGGTGATGCTCCACCGAGCAATTTTGGGTTCTTTGGAGCGCTTTATTGGGGTTTATTTGGAGCACACAGCAGGACACTTACCGATCTGGCTGAGTCCTGTGCAAGTTAAGATTCTCAACCTCACAGACAGGCAAAACGAGTACTGTGCGGAGCTGTTGCAGAGCCTGCTGGATGCGGGAGTCAGGGCCGAGTGGGATGACCGCAGGGAAAAGCTCGGGTTTAAGATCCGTCAGGCCCAGTTGGAAAAGGTTCCCTATATGTTGATTGTTGGGGACAAGGAGATGGAGGAAAAGAGAGTGACAGTGCGCCTGCGCAGTGCTGAAAACAAAGAGGCTGTGGAGTTTGCAGACTTTCTTGAGGATATAAAGCAGGACCTGCTGTTGAGACGTTAGATAGATTTTAACCGTAACCATAGGAGGCGAATCATTCGCAGCATGAAGCTTGGTGGGGGACGTGGTGGACGCCGCCCACAAAAAGACGATGGATATAGGGTCAACAGAGACATAGTTGCTCCAGAGGTGCGACTCATTGATGAGGCTGGGACTATGGTGGGAGTGATGAACTCCCGTGAGGCTTTGGCCATTGCCGAGTCCAAGGGACTGGACTTAATTGAGATTGCTCCTACGGCCAAACCGCCCACTTGCAAGATCATGGATTATGGGCGCTGGAAGTATGAGAACAAGAAAAAGGCCCACGAAGCCAGAAAAAAACAGACTATTATCAGCATTAAAGAGGTTCAGGTTCGACCGAGAACAGATCAGCACGACTTGGAGGTGAAGCTGCGCCACGCTCGTCGATTTTTGCTCGAGGGGGATAAGGTCAAGGTGAATCTGCGCTTTACTGGACGTGAGATGGCTCACCAGGATTTGGGGCTAGAGGTCCTTAAAAAAGTCCAAGCCGCTTTAGAGGACATTGCCACCACTGAGGCTCCGCCCAAGATGGAGGGGCGACAGATGTTTGTGCTTCTGTCTCCAGATCCGGCCAAAATCAAAGAGTTGGAAAAATCAGGGGCTCTTAAGAAAATCTCTCAGGAAGCAAATGAATCCTCAGAGGCCGCCAAATAGCCCAAGCCCTCCAAGGCGTGATACTTTACCACCAGTCAAATAATAATATTTGATTCGGCACTCCGGCGCCGAGGAGACAGTGCGAAAGAGGCGATTTTTGGGGGGGAGTTCACAGCTCAAAATGAGACGATTTTAGAGTTGGATTTGCGAATAGGGCCTTTAGGGCAAAAAACCTCGATCTGATCTTTGGGATGACTCAGGGGTCGTGTATCCTAAAAGGAGCATGAACGAGATGTCCGTGAGAGGTTTTTTTCAGTTTTGTTGTCTGAGGTTGGCCGGCCTGTTGGCGCTGGTCGCTTTGGTGACATTGGCTATGGGTTGCCGGCTGGATGACAATCGTCTGAGGGGGTCATTGAAGCAACGGCCTGGGGAGAATCCTCCGCCGGAGGCGCCGCCGCCACCGGGTCCGGAGGCTCCTTCGGGTCTCAGCTACTTGGTTGATCTTCATTACTACAGTCAGGATGAGATTTTGTTGGAGCCTGAGGTTTCAGGAGGGGTGGAGTCCTTTGTGGTTGAGCCGCCCCTGCCTTTGGGGTTGAGTTTGGATGCGGCCACGGGTGTGATTTCGGGTGTGCTGCCGCCTCTTTTGCGAGCTACTTATAGTGTCACGGCTCATGGTCCTGGCGGCTCTACCAGCTACGAGGTGGAGCTTGAGGCCCACTTCAAGGCCCTAGTTAATGATGAAAGAGATATTGGCGCTTTGGATACAAGTTCTGGGATATGTGCAGCGGCTGCACCTGCCGAAGAGGGGGTGTGCACTTTGCGTGCGGCCTTGGAGCAGGCCAATGCCCTGAATCCCTTACCTGCCCTGATCGAGGTCCCCGCCGGCGACTATGAGCTGACTACAGGTGAGCAGCTTCTGGTGGGCACTCAGGCCGAGCTGTTGGGTGCTGGCCCCGGCTCTGATCCCAATCTCAACACCATCATCCGTCAGACTACTGGCACCACCCAGCGAGTTATCGAAGTCAATGCAGGAGCCGTTGATCGCCCCGTCCTCCTGAAGGGTGTCACGATCCGCGATGGGGATACAAGTTCGGAGTCCGTCGCTCCAGGGGGAGGCGTATATGGTTCCTTAGGATTTTTGCGCCTTGAAGATTGTGAGGTTCTCAATAATACAGGTAGTTTTTTTGGCGGTGGAGTAACCATTGGTTCCGGAATAATAAGAAATTGTTTGATAGATAGCAATGAGGTTCTGGGGTTTATGGGTTCTGGAGGCGGTATTGGTAAGTGGGGCGAAGGGGATCTCCTTGTCCAGGACTCGGTCATAAGTAGGAATAAGGCTTTAGATCAAAGAGGCGGGGGGCTGTATATCTGGTCCGGTGGTGGAGTCGAGCTGGAAGGAGTGCATATCTTTCAAAATGAGGCCGGCGAAAATTTTACTGGAGCAGGCATAAGTGTTTTTGGTGTATCTGGACCTATAGTGATTCGTGACTCACATATTGAGGCCAATAGCACTCCAGATATCTCAGCGGCACTCACCAATGGCATTGCCATTGATGTTCGGTCTGGTACAGGCGATATTCGGATTGAGAGTACTCAAATCACCGGGCACGTGGGTGGTCGCACGATCTATATAGGAGGTCATAGAGGTTATTTTTCAATGAACACCAGTTTGGTGCAACTAAACACTGGACGAATTTACTTTGAGTATTCTAACCATCAGGTCATTGAAAACTCCACTTTGATCTCGGCCCCTGGGGTGGCGGCAATTTCACTTTTTCAGGTATCATCTTCGGGACATCCGGGTGTGCTGCAGGTTACGAACAGCACTTTTTCTGGCGGGCGAGGGATTCGGGCTATGGGGAGCCACAGTGGAGAGACCAATGTGCGCTTAAATCATGTCACCTTTGATAACACGGGGGAGCTGTCTTTGGAGGTACGTGATGGAGCGAAGGCCGAGGTGGTCAATACGGTCTTTGCCAATACCGTGGCCAGTTGCTCGGTTTCAGGAACGGGCAGCACATTGACGTCTCTGGGTGGCAATTTGGAGCGGGCGGCAGGCAACTCCTGTCAGCTGAATCACGGCACCGATCAGCCGGGGACAGATCCCCTAGTGGTGGGACCCTTGGACTATATCGACTCTGAGGCTTTGACCCCCACTTTGGGTTTAAGCCTTGATCCCTTAAGCCCCGCGGTTGATGCCGCAGTGATGGACTATTGTCCAGACACGGATCAAAATGGCCGACCTCGGCCCCTGGGTGGGGGTTGCGACAGTGGGGCTGTTGAGGTGCAGTGAGAAGAAGAGGGGGCTCTGTAAGGCCAGTTCCCAGCGGCCTTGGGATTAATGCGTCGCAATAAAGAGTTTAGAGTCGCGCAAACTGGAAAGAAATTCACCTTGAAGCCCGGGGCAGTTGTGGTGTAGATGTTGAGCCTGCAAAAAACGGCTGATTGTGGCTCCAAAAGTACTTAAAACTTCTTTTAAGTCGCCCTGTCAGAGAAGGGAATAGAGATGAAGCAAAAGACCCATAGCGGGGCTAAGAAGCGCTTCCGTGTCACCGGTGGTGGCAAAATCAAGAGAAAAAAAGCTAACTTGCGCCACTTGCTGGAGAACAAATCCAGTAAGAGGAAGCGTCAGTTGGGCAGCACGGCCTATGTGGACTCGGCCAATATGTATCAAGTCAGCAGGCAGCTGGGTTTATAGGGAGGGCTTAGAAAATGCGTGTCAAAAGAGGTTTTAAAGCCCGCAGACGGAGAAATAAAGTTTTAAAGCGAGCCAGTGGCTACTATGCAGCCAACAGTCGTTGCTACAGCCATGTGGTGGAGAAGAATGATCGAGCCTTGGCCTTTGCCTACCGCGATCGCAAGGTGCGCAAAAGAGATTTTCGCAGCCTTTGGACCCAGAGAATCAATGCGGCCGCACGTTTGAATGGCACTACCTACTCACGCTTGATGGGAGCTCTTAAGAGGGCCTCCATCGAATTGGATCGCAAAGTTTTGGCAGATATGGCGATACATGATGCCGCAGGCTTTGCGAGCCTTGTCAGACAGGTGGTGCCGCAGGCACAGGCACAGGCACAGGCACAGGCGCAGGCGCAGGCCTAGATTCCATCAAGCTTTGGCTCAGGCCTAAGAAAGGGAGCTGTGAGTTTGGAGCCGTCCTCAGGAGAGTCATTGCATTCGGAGTCAACGGCTCAATTTGAGAGCCGAAAGGTGGATCATATCCGCTTGGCTCTGGATGTGAAGAACCAAGCCTCGGGTCAGGCGGGATTCGAGCGGGTTGAGCTCCTGCATGAGGCCTTTCCGGAGCTGGACTTCTCCCAAGTCTCTCTTATGCACCGAATTTTTAAAGGAGAGCTTGAGTCAAAGCCCCTTTTGGTCAGTTCCATGACCGCAGGACATCACCAGGCCGTAGATTTAAACGGCCGACTGGCAGAGGCCTGTCAGCGGCATGGGTGGCTGATGGGGGTGGGTTCCCAGCGCCGTGAGCTGAGGGATTCGTCCGCTCGCCAGGAGTGGAAAGAGGTCCGAAGGCGAGCTCCGCGGGTGAAACTCTTAGGCAATTTAGGGCTCTCCCAACTGATTCGCACCTCCACAGAGGACGTCAGGCGGCTTGCCGACAGCCTTGAGGCCTCGGCCATGATTATCCACTCCAATCCCCTTCAAGAGTGTTTGCAACCGGAGGGCACTCCTGACTTTGCGGGAGGTTTAAAGGCCCTTGAAAAGCTGGTTAAGGAGCTGGGCCTTCCAGTGATTGTCAAGGAGACGGGCTGTGGCTTTTCTGCCCAGAGTCTGTCTCGTCTCAAGGGGCTTGGTGTGATGGCAGTGGATATAAGCGGCTTTGGGGGCACCCATTGGGGTCGCATTGAGGGGGGGCGCAGTCAGCCGGGAGAGCTCCACCACGAGGCCGCAAAGAGTTTTGCCAATTGGGGCATTGGGACAGTGGACGGCCTGTCAGAGGCAGTTCAAATGTCTCCGGACTACGAAATCTGGGCTTCGGGAGGAGTGCGTTCTGGCCGTGATGTGGCCATTTTATTGGCCATGGGAGCCCAGGTTGTGGGCTTGGCCCAGCCGATTTTAAAATCGGCCCTTGAAGGCGAAAAGGAATTGGACTTTCTGATGTCCCTCATTGAGTATGAATTGAAGGTCGCACTTTTTTGTACAGGCAGTCGCAGTGTGGAGCAACTTCAAGAAAAAAAGGTATGGCGATGGCGCAAAGTATAGACTCACCCCCTCCCTCTCACAACCCCTTTGAGGGCTTTTCCAAGTTGGAAAGATGGCAGCGCTACAAGAGGCTTAAGGAGCTCGGCGCATTGACGGATGAAGACATTCACTTTCTGCAAGGTGGAGGGGTGAAGGATTTTGTCTTGGCAGAGAATCTCATTGAAAATGTCATCGGCTACTTTCAGCTGCCCTTGGGAGTGGCGACTAATTTTTTGATTGATGGTAAAGACAAAGTTATCCCCATGGCCGTTGAGGAGACCTCGATCATCGCAGCAGCCAGCAAGACGGCCAAATGGGTGCGGGAGCAGGGCCAGATCACCACAGAGCTTATCGGTCAGGAGATTATCGGTCAGATCCAAATTGCCAGAGTTCAGAACTGGAAGCGCTTGGCCGAGGTGGTCGAAAAGCTCAAATCTCAGTGGGTGGAACTGGCCAACAGCGGTGTGGCCCGGGGGCTGGTGGAGCGAGGAGGGGGTGTTCGGGCCATCGAGCTTCGTAAGGTTCCCAGGGGCGAGAGTCAGGAGCAGATGGCGGTGCTTCATGTCCTTGCGAACACCTGCGATGCCATGGGGGCCAATATCATCAATCAGGTCTGCGAGCAGCTCAAGGCACCCATTGAAGAGGCGACGGGAGAAAGAGTCACCATGTGCATTCTCTCCAACCTGGTGGACACCAGAGTCACCCGAGCTCAAGTCCTGATGCGAGGGCTTGAGCCCGAGTTGATGGAGGGCATTGAAGAGGGGTCCTTGTTTGCTGAGTCCGACCCCTACCGTGCGGCCACCCACAACAAGGGTGTCTTGAATGGGATTGATCCGATACTGATTGCAACCGGCAATGACTGGAGAGCCGTGGAGGCAGGAGTTCATGCTTATGCGGCAAAAAGCGGGCAGTACAAGGCGGTGACCACCTGGAGGCGCCAAGGTCAGGAGCTTGTTGGTGTTTTTGAGGCCCCAATTGTTTTGGGTACGGTGGGTGGAGTGACTCGCCTTCACCCCACGGCTCAGATGTGTCTGAAGATGCTTGATGTGGGCAGTGCCGCAGAGCTGTCGCGAATTTGTGCGGCGGTGGGCTTAGTGCAAAACCTAGGGGCTTTGAGAGCTCTCACTACAGTTGGCATCATTGAAGGGCATATGAAGTTGCACATCCGCAACCTTTCGCTCGGAGCCGGGGCGTCGGAGAGCGAAATGCCCCTGATGCAAAGAAGGCTTGAGGAGATCTTAAACCTGACTCGGCGGGTGTCCCTCAGCCACGCGGTTCAGGCTCTCAAAGAGCTGCGCTCAGGTGGGAGGCCGAGGCCTGAATGGGGGAATCAAGAGCCCCAGGCGGTAGACAAACATTCAACTGGGCTTTCAGCTCAGGCCCCGGAGACGGAACCTTGCAGATAAAGCTGAGTGTCCCAAGTAAAACATTTTTATTTGGTGAGTACTTGGCCCTTCGAGGTGGTCTCTGTGCCACTCTTCAGACCGAGCCCCGCTTTGAACTTCATGTCAAGCAAGGGGGTGAGGGGCGCTGCGAGGGCATTCATCCTCATTCTCCAGCAGGGCAGTGGGTTCGGCAAAACAGCGCACAATTTGCAGCTTGGGACATGGAGTTTCGCGACCCCCACCAGGGACGAGGCGGTTTTGGGGCCTCCAGTGCTCAGTTTGTGATGGTCTATGTGGCAGGTCACTTGATGCAGACAAGGCCTCAAGATTGGAGCCGGAGTTTAGGGGCGGAGAAAGTTTGGCGCAAGTTTCGTGAGGTGGCGACAGTCTCAGAAGGTGAAGCTCAGCCCAGTGGAGCCGATGTGGTCGGTCAATATGTGGGGGGAGTGAGCCGGTTTTCCTTTCAGCCCTTCCAGGTCAAGTCTCAGGATTGGCCTTTTGCGGATCTGGACTTTGCTCTGCTCAGGACAGGAAAAAAGATCTCCACTCACGAGCACTTAAAACTCCTTAAGGACAGGCCCTTTCACGCCCTTGTGGAGCCCGTCAACCGCCTTACGGAAAGCCTAAAGACGCACAGAGAGGAGCTGTTTCTTCAGGCCTTTAAGAGACTGGCACAGGCCCTTGAGGAGGAGTCGCTGCTGGCTGAGGAGAGTCGAGAGCAGCTTAAGATTCTCAGAGCTCGACCGGAAGTTTTGGCGGCCAAGGGCTGTGGGGCCTTAGGGGCCGATACGCTGTTACTGTTGTATAGGCCCCAACAGAGGCAAGCCATCGAGGTCTTGGCTGAGGGTATGGGCTTAGAGCTGGTGGCTACAAGGAGCGACTTGAGTCCAGGCTTGCAGGTGAATTTGGATTGGCTCGATCTTGCGCAGGAGGGCCCTAGCCAGAGACAAGAAGTAGCCAAGGGGGGTGTCGAGTATGGGGTCTAAGAGCGAAGTCTATGGGGCCGAGGCTCCCTCCAATATTGCCCTGATCAAGTACATGGGAAAGCGCCAAGGTCAGGGCAATCGTCCTACCAACTCTTCTTTGTCCTACACCCTCAACCACCTCCTCACCCGAGTGGAAATTGAAAGAGTGAATGAGGATGCCAGGGGGGCTGGGGGGGCAGGGGTCCAGAATGGCGACCGCTGGGAGCCTCTTCAGTGGGGAACTTGTGCAGCCCTGCAGTTAAGCCCCCAGGGAGTGGAGAGGTTCCTGAAGCACTTCCAACTGCTCAAAAACCAGTGGGGGCTTTCGGGTGACTTTGTATTGCGCTCCGCAAATAACTTTCCTGCCGATTGTGGAGTGGCCTCCTCGGCTTCCAGCTATGCGGCTCTGACTTTGGCGGCCTTTGAATTGGCGAAGGCTGAGTCCGAGAACCCGCAGAAAGTGGAGAGCTTGACTCTAGAGGAGTTGGCCGATCTTTCTCGTCAGGGATCGGGCTCATCGGGGCGGAGCTTCTTTTCCCCTTGGGCCATTTGGCAAGAAGACAGTATCAGGGCGCAGCCTTTGCCCCAAGAGCACCTCTACCATCAGCTGATCCTGATGGAGACAGAGAAGAAAGCCGTTTCCTCCTCCGAAGCCCATCAAAGAGTTGTCAGTTCGGCTTTATTTGAAGGCCGAGCTGAACGCGCAGACAAGAGACTCCATCAGCTGCTGTCGGCTTTGAACTTAGGTGAGTGGGAACGGGCCTATAGTTTAGTGTGGTCCGAGTTTTGGGATATGCATGCCCTGTTTGAGACCAGTGATCCCTCCTTTGGCTATATCACTGAGCGCTCCATGGCCATGTTGCGCCGGTTGCGTCTGCTTTGGGAGAGAGAAAAGGACGGTCCTTTGGTGACAATGGATGCGGGTGCCAATGTGCACCTGCTGTGGAGACCAGATCAAAGACAGAGGGCTCAAAAAATTGGGGAGGATCTGGGGCTTCAACCAGGGGAGCTGATATCCGCCCCTGGGCTTGAGTAGGGGAGAGCAAATGCAAAAGTTCGAATCTTTTGGCAAGTGGATACTGGCCGGAGAGCACTCGGTGCTGCGCGGGGCGCCGGCCCTGGTTTTTCCTCTGCCTTCAGCCGGGCTCAAGCTGAACTATCAGCCGGGTTCGGAGCCCCTTCATGTGGAGTTTTGTGGAAGTCGAGGCGAGGAGATGCGACTGCTCTTCTGGGGTGTGGTGGAGCAGGCCATGGAGCGCCTGAAGTTAGATCGAGCCTCCTTGAAAGGTCAGATGGAGCTCCACAACGAGCTTCAAGTGGGAGCGGGGCTGGGGGCTTCGGCGGCCCTGTGTGTGGCAGTCAGCCGATGGTTGGCGAGCCTTGGGTGGATTGCAACAGAGGGGATATACGAATTTGCCCGTTCTTTGGAAAACCTCTTTCATGGCGAGAGCAGTGGGGTGGATGTGGCCGTAGCCTTGCGCGGAGAGCCTTTGAGGTTTGTGCGCGATGGGGAGATGCGGCCTCTTTCTCTGTCCTGGCAACCTCAGTGGCGGCTGACTTACAGTGGCCAGCGAGGGGTTACATCTGAGTGCGTGAGAAAGGTGGCGCAAATGGCCGAGACGCAGCCTCAAAGAGCCTCTGAAATCGACGACCAGATGATCCACAGCGTGGAGATGGCCGAAAGAGCCCTGTGGTTGCCTGAGTCGGAAGAGTCCCTATCTCTTTTGGTCAAGGCTGTGAATCTGGCCGGAGATTGCTTTGTGCAGTGGGGTTTGGTGGATGGCAAGCTCCAGGAGCATATGCAGGAGCTGAAAACTCAAGGAGCTCTTGCCGTCAAACCCACAGGCTCTGGAGGGGGAGGCTTTGTCTTAAGCCTTTTTAAAGGTGCCAGGCCCTGTTTGGATATGCAGTGAGTCACCCTGGTTCAGGACTGCCTTTTGATAGCTGCGCGGATTCGCTGCGGGAAGTAACGCAGCGCATATCCAAACAGGGCCTGGCACCTAAAAGGAGCTTTTTGGCCCTAACCTCTAGCGGTTATGTCCTCGTCCAGGGGGGGGTCCGCCTCCTCCGCCACCATCGTCATCATTGCCGCCAGAAGAAGACCCCAGCTGAATGCTGGCCTCAGTGGAGGCGGTATTCATGGATGAGTTGTAGTCGAAGTTGGAGGCAGACACTTGCGTCACCGAGGCGGTGACTGTGCCGCTGCTTCGGGTTCTGGAGGAGTCAATATGCGCATAGCCCTGGGAGTCAGTGTTGGCCGAGGAAGAGCCACTGACAAGTCCAGAGAACCGGACAGTCACTTGAGCGTTGCTGACGGGTCTTCCTCTTTCATCTAAAATTCGCACAGTGGCTCTGGCTGAGCGGTGAGGGCCGTTGTTCTGCTCACTGAGGCTCAAGTGACTTAAGTACATATCCAGAGCTTCCACCACGGGCTCCGTCACGGAGA
>SKYF01000190.1 GCA_007128005.1 Bdellovibrionales bacterium | reverse complement strand
TTTTGCTGGTGTCAATAGCGACGGGGCCACACCTGATCCCATCCCGAACTCAGAAGTTAAGTCCGTCAGCGGCAATGGTATTGCAGGGGCAACCCTGTGGGAGAGTAGCACGATGCCAGCACTTTTTTTGTAAGCCCAGTTGGTCACCCAGCTGGGCTTTTTTTTTGCCAGAAGGTGCCAGGCCGTGTTTGGATGCACGGCGAGTCAATCTCGAACTAATGTGCAAAGGTGGAGGCCAAGTGCAAAAATTGCTTGGCAAGGGATAACGTGTAGCTTCATTCCGGGGTCAAAGTCTATGAACCACCCTCTGAGGGCAGCCTTTGTTGCCTGCTTGAGTTGGGCTACTTAATGGCTGGCGCGAAAGTGGTTGGCGATAACCGCCAAAGACAAGGCGCCCGGCTCAAAGAGAACGGAGGCGTACCTGAGCGGTACGTTGGATTGAGATTCGAGACGAGCAAGGCTGTATTTGGCGGTTTCGGCCAGCCACTACTTAATGGCTTCCCGGATATAGGCAGAGCCTGTGTCCATGAGCCAGACGACCACAGCAATCACGAGAATGATGGTGCCAACCTCGGCCCACATGGCCTGACCTTGGTATTTGATCAGCATGGTTCCGATACCACCCCCACCGACAAGGCCAATGATGGTGGCCATGCGCACATTGATGTCCCAGCGGTAGATGGTGAAGGCGATAAAGGGGAGGATGACCTGAGGGACAATGGCAAACCAAATGGTTTGTACAAAGCCGGCCCCAGTGGCTTGAATGCCCTCAATGGGACCATCATTAACCCCCTCCACCAACTCCGAATACTGTTTGGCCAGAGAGGCCACTGAGTGGAGCATCAAAGCCAGCATCCCTGCAAAGGGGCCAATTCCCACCCACACTGAGAATATGATCGCCCAAATCAAGGGCTCTACAGACCGAACCACATTGAGTAAGGTTCGCAGAATTCCATAGATGGTAAAGGCCACGGGGTGGCGCATGATATTTTTAGCGCAGACAAAACTCATCATAAAGGCGATGGGGATGGCGATGACAGTGGCCATAAAGGCAATAAAAATAGTCTCAAAAATGTTGAGAATGGCCAGGGGGAGAATGTCGAAGTTGGGGTTGGCAAGGCCACGAAATAGGCGGACGGCCCCGGCAAAGCCGTGTTCGTTGGTGAGTTCACAAAAGCTCATTCCGGTGGCTCGAACTCCGACCACAAAAGTTGTGGTAAAGGCAATCAGCAGTTGCCAGCCCCAGAAAGTTTTGTACCAGGACTTTTCAGGAGCCGTCGCTTTTTTGTAAGCCGGCTCAAAGATCAGCTCTCCCAGAGTTTTGAAGTTTTGTTGGTTGAGAACAAAGCTCAAAATGGCTCCCCCTAAAGCCAAACTCAAGACGAGTAGGGAGTTGAAGCCGAGGTTTAGCATTTGCTCATCGCTGGGCTGAGTGACTACGATAAGGGCAATGGTGGCCAAATAGGCAAAGATAATACTATCAAAAATGGTTCGCTTAACTAAGCTTGTCTTCATGAACGAATCTCCAGGTCAATGTGTTCAGTTGATGTGAACTTCCTTAGCTCCCTCGCCGTAGATCTTTTCAAACCAACTTTCATCGATGTTTTTGGGGTCTCCCTCGTAGACGATCTCTCCAGATTTAAGGGCGATCACTCGGCTGGCGTATTGGCGCACCAGGCTCAAAAAGTGCAGATTGCAGATAATTGTAATGCCGAGCTCCTCATTGACCTTTTTGAGGTAGTCCATAACCGTATGGCAAGTGGCAGGATCCAAAGAGGCTACGGGCTCATCAGCCAAGAGAATTTCCGGCTGCTGCATCAGGGCGCGGGCAATGGCCACCCGCTGCTGCTGGCCTCCGGACAGCTGATCGGCACGGATTCGCGCCTTTTCAGCAATGCCGACAAGGCTCAAGTACTCCATGGCTTTGGTCTTATCCGAGGCAGAAAAGAGCCCCAGTAGACTCCGCCAAGTGCTTGTCACTCCCAGGCGCCCCATCATGACGTTGCTTAAGACGCTGTGGCGGGGGATCAAGTTGAAGTGCTGAAAGATCATAGCCATAAAGCGCCGAAGTCGTCTCACAGCCGAGCCCTTGACCTGAGCGATGTCTTGGTTGTGAAACATAATGCTTCCTGATGTGGGGTCGTGCAGTCGATTGATACAGCGAAGAAGGGTCGACTTTCCGGATCCACTCAAGCCAATCACAACTAAAAACTCTCCTGGCTGGACATCGAAGGAAACTCCCTTTAGGGCTCGAACTCCATTGGGATAAGTTTTGACCAAGTTTTTCACCGAGAGAAGGGGTGGGGGGGTAGAATTTTTGCTGGCGCTCATTGTATTTAAAGCTCTCCTCAAGTTCTTTCGTATTACCAACTTTACCTGTTTATCTAATTCCTAAATGCTTACCTTCTGCCGGCCAGTTGCCCTGCAGAGACTCCCAAGGTCTCCAGCATCTGACGAACGCCGTCATAGTCGCTGTCCTGGGCGCGCTGAAGGGCAGTGACTCCATAAATGCTGTTAAAGGCCTGCCGCCCCTCTGGCGTCTCTATATATTTTAGGAAGGTGTCGACAATGGTATTGACTATCTCCTCGTCCAAGCCCGCACGAAAAACAATGGGGTCATTGGGAATGGAATCTGTCAGCTCAATGATGGCGATCTTTTCTTCCACATCGGGGTACTGAGTCTTTACAAGTCTTCGGGCATCTTGGATTTCACCTTCAGTGGGAGGTGAATAAAAGGTGGCTCCTGCGTCCACCTGACCCTGATAGATCATGGAAATAACGCTATCGTGGCGCATGGCAAACATAGTTTCTGAGGGCTGTATGCTTCGCTCCCTTAAGACCTTCAGAGGAAGCAGGTAGCCAGAGGTTGAGGCCGGGTCGACAAAAGCCACCCTCTTTCCAGCTAGGTCCTCAAGTTTTTGAATGGGGCCTCCTGCCCGGGCTACAAACTGAGCCTGGTAGGTGCTGGACCCATGCCGTAAGACAGTCAGACGAGCGGTGGCTCTATAGCGCTCGTGAGCCATCAGATAGCCGAAGGTATTCATGGCAGAGACATCGGCCCTGTGGGTGCCAAAGGCCTCCACCACGGCCACAAAGCTTGTGGGAATGGAAACGGTGAAGTGATAGGGCGTGTTGGCCTCTAGATACTCCTTAATGGCTTTGGAATTGTCCTCAAGAACCTTGATGTCCACAGAGGGGACAAAGTAGATCTTGATCGGGTTGGTGGCACTGCCCAAGGGCCCCTTATCGCAGGTGCAAGAGCTTAAAAACAGAGCCACTGAAACCACAAGCAGACGAGTCAAAAGCCAGCTAGGGAAAGGGCCTGAAGTTATATGGGGCTTTTTACCCCTGAATGACTTTGCCATTGGGCTCTAAGCCTTAGCAAAAAAGGGCTTTAGGGCCAAGGCAGAAGGTCTGGATAGGTAAATTTCCCACTAAAAATGCGCAGCATCAGAGGTCAGTTCCTGACGCTCTTCAAGGACAAAGGTGCGACCCATCTCCCAGAGTAAATTGCCACTTTCATGGTCGATCAGCTGGTACTGGACAATTGCTCCCAACTGAACTTCATCATCCCAGGCAATCAACATGATATGTAAATCACAGCAAGCCTGCTTATCCTCTAAAGGCAAGGAGCGGGGCAGGGAGTGGCTATCCTGCAGAACCTTCAGCCACTCCTCAGCTAGAGAGCCTGCAGGCAGCCACTGAATATTTCGTACAGAGTTCCAGGGGGCAGGTAGGCGTCCTGCGGCCTCCAGGCGCTCAAGATCGTACTGCCAATCCCTAGCCAGTCGCTCAGGAGGACTGATGGGATGCCTCGGAGTCAATTGGTGGCTCAGAGCCCAGAGAATCAGTGCCAGTCCCGTTAAAACGAGAGCTGAGGCCCAAAATGTGTGAGAAAGTCCAGAGTTCGCACTGTTCACCTTCGAGAGTTTAGCTTAAGGGGCAGATCGAGACAAAGATTTGATCATTTCACTAGAGCTCTGCTTGATAAAAAATACAGCCTGTCCAAAAAGTGCCCAATTTTGCCCCGTAAAATATGAGGTAAAGTATTCATATTATTGAACAATATTTGAATAGCAAAAGAGTGTCTCAAAATTAGTCACCTCTGTCGTGTCTTAGTTGAGCCAGTAACCCTTAAAAAGTACGAATAATTTCAGTGCCTTAGGTGCGAGGACTGGGCCGGCACATATCTTGGAATAGGGAAGTCTTGAGAAAGAGGTTCTCTATGAGATTGATTATTAAGCGAACACTACAAGTCGTCCTACCCATACTCCTTTATGTGGGCTGCTCCGATGTGGCATTTTCTCCCATTCCCAGTCAGACCTGTCTGGACTTTATTGATGACTATGGACCCGATGCCTGTCTTTTGGACCCAGAGTCTGGAGTGAACACCTATAGATACAGTGTTGAGTCCGGGAAGGTGGACATTCTCTTTGTGGTCGATAACTCTCGGTCCATGTATGAGAATCAACAGAAAATGGCCGAGCGCTTTCCCCAGTTCATTGAAAGAATCAATGACCTGGACTGGCAGATTGCCTTTATCACCACAGATATTTCCAAAAGCCCTGGCAACAGTGTACCCAGAGCCGCCAATGGCTTTGGGGCCTTTCAAGATGGCCGCTTCTTGAAGCTTCCCAATGGGAACACAGTGTTAAAAAAAGGGACCCCCAACGCTCAACAGCTGTTTGAGTCCACGGTGAGGCGCAATGAAACCCTGGAGTGTGACGTCTATGCCGGCGAGTGTCCTTCCGGAGATGAAAGAGGGATCTATGCTCTGAACTATGCCATTGATCCTCAGGCCCGGCCTGAGAACAGGGGCTTTTTCCGGTCGGGAGCTCACCTGGCCGTCATTATTTTGTCCGATGAGGATGTGCGCTCCAACCCCACTGTCTGGACCTATCCAGGCTACGCCCTTGAGCCTCTCGATAAGCCGGAGTCCTTTGTGAAAAATATAGCTCCCTTCTTGGGGGACACCAAGGTGGTGAGTGTGCATGCCATCATTGTCAGGCCTGGGGACAGTCAGTGCTTGGCAGAGCAGAGCCCGGGAAGAATTCGCGCTACCTATGGGACCCACTATGCGGCTCTCGCTCAACCCAGTGCTGCTCTAAAGAGTATGGGCAATATTGTGGACGGCGTTTTGGGAAATATCTGCTCAACCAACTACACTCAGGAAATGGGAAGTATTGGCTCTAAAATCACCTCAAACGTCAATGTCCTTCAGTTGGCCTGTCAGCCCATTGAGGGCAGCATCCGGATTCGTTTTACAGATCGCTTTGGACAGCCCATTCAATACTCAGTTCAATACACCTATCACGCTCCCACCCAGAGAGTGGTCTTTCAACCCGCGGCCCCCTCAGGTTCTACGGTTCACCTTGAATATCAGTGTCGCAACAGTCAGTGACAGTGAGGTGACTTTTGCTCAGGCCGCCTTCTTCGTCCCGGTCAGGGTGAAGATATAGCCCTTGCCGTAAATATTGATCAGGCAGAGGTCGACCTCAGGAATGAGCTTCTTCAGCTTTGAGATCTGAGCATCAATAGTGCGCAGGGAAATAGGGGAATTCCCCCAGACCTGCTCTTTGAGGGAAGGTCGAGACATCAGAGTTTCTGGGTGATTCACAAAGTGAAGCAGCAGCCGGAATTGAATGGGAGTGAGGGTCAATCGATCTCCACGACGCTTCACGATAAATTGCTCGGGCTGAATTTCAAGCTCGCCAATGTGGAGGGTAAAGGGCTTATCTAGAGGCTGTGGAGTCTCGTCAGAGAGATGGGGCAGGAGTGGTTGCAGGGGGGATGTCACCCGAGTCGAGGTCCGAGTGGACTTGTGTCTTTGTACTCGCTGCCAGAGACTTTCCGCGCGCCAATAAAGGGGCTTTAGATCTAGATTGCGATCCTCAGGTCGGACTCTACAAAAGTGATCGGCTCCGCAGCGGAAAACCTGCTCCTCAGTGGCTCGTGTCTTTTGGTCTTGCAAGCTGAAGACAATCAGTCCAATTGAGAGGCCCCTGGTTTCACGCATTTTAAGAAGCAAGGGCACCGTATCAAGACGATCGTCGATAAGACAAATGTCGGGCTCCCATTCCTGAAGGAGAAAAAGGGCCATCTTGCTGGATGTGGCCTTTTCAGTTTTGAGCCAATTTTTAAACCCCTGGCGGAACAAGGTTAAGAGGGAGTCCGGCTGAGGCGAGACCAAAAGGATTTTGGCGGGAGAGGATAAACTTTTCACAAGGGTCTCATCGTCAACAGAGGGAGGAAGCTTAAGGGCAATTTGCAGTGGGGAGTCCGGTTTTTGTGAAAACTAGATTGTGACAGGTCTCGCCCCTGAGTAGGTATTTTTTCTCAAAATGAGTTCTTGGGCCCTGTTCCAGCGACCAAGGGCTCGCTTCACTCAGTCTCAACTCGGGGTACCTTTGCGGCAAGTGAGCTAGGGCCTCCGCGGCGTAAAAGGCCTCATTGGTAGCCAACACAATCTCCCCCTGGGGCTTGAGGCAACTCAGTGCCCGTTGCATAAAGGGGTGAAAGTGCCAACGCTGGTTGGCCTGTTTGGGCTTTGGATAGGGGTTGGGGTAGAGAAAGTAAAAGCGGGACACCGATTCAGGACCCAAATAATGAGTCACCCACCACACTCCATCGCTGTGTAGGGGGAGCATTTGAGGGGGGCGGCCATGGTTGTTCCAGCGGCGATAGAGGCGCTCAAATTTGGCCCTGGTGCGCTCAAGGGCGACAATTTTCCAGCGGGGATAGAGTCTGCTGTGAAGAAGGGGATGATAACCGACCCCGGCTCCGATCTCCACCGCTAAAGGTCCGGGGCGAGACAGAAACTCCTCTTGCCCTGGGGCCGCCTCAGGCCGGGGAATGCGCTGGGGGCAGAAGAGTCGAATCCTCTGAGATCCTGGGGTTTCATGCATGGCAAATGGAGCTTACACAGGTTGGCAAAGGCTTTGCAACCGCTGCGGGCTTATGGAAAAAAAAAGGTTATGAGGCAAGACGAGAAAGTAAAGGGGGGCCCTCTGGCCCACATGAGTGAAAGCCAGTTGCTGAGTTTGAGGCTCTGTGATCTGCGGCTTGAGATCACAGGATCTTCTCTGGAGCCCCTGATTGATCAGGTTTTGGATGAGCTCAAGGCCAAAGGCCTGAACTTTCGTCCCCACTTTTGGGTGTCTGACGAGTGGTTCTGCCCCGATGGCATTGGCGGGGTGGCAGTGCCATTTTTTGTGCTTCACCCTCGCCTCAGGAGCCTTGAAAGGGCCACTATGGGAGAGGTCGAGGGGGGCGACAGAAGGCAAGCTCTTAAGATCATTCGCCACGAAGTCGGCCATGCTCTGGACAATGCCTTTCGCCTGCGCAAGGAGAGGGAGCGCCAAGAGGTTTTTGGCCCCTCTCAACTGCCCTACCCTGAGAGCTACTCTCCTCGGCCCTACTCCAGGCACTTTGTCTCCCACCTTCAACCCTCTTATGCTCAGAGTCACCCCTTGGAGGACTTTGCTGAGACCTTTGCCGTCTGGCTCAACCCAGAGTCCCAGTGGAGGCAGCGCTACAGGGGGTGGCCGGCCCTGGAAAAGCTCCTCTATGTGGACAAGAGGATGAGGGCTTTGAGGGGAGAACGGGCCCAGCTAAAAACCCGGAGCACTTACCAACCCCTCCACCGACTGAAGTCCACTTTGGCCGAGCACTACCGTCAGCGGCTTAAGTCTCGAGGTCTATTGCGCCCCTCGGCCTGGGATAACAGGCTACGGGAAATATTTTCTCGTCGGTCAGCTCATGCGGAGCAGGTCCTGCGCTCTTTAAGAAGGGAGGCCAGTCAGGAGGTGGCCAAGGCCTTGGGCGAGTACCAGTACCGCATTGATAGCCTTGTTCATGAAATGTGTTTGCGGGCTCGACACATGGAGGGATCACTGGAAGTTTTTGGATCAAGATTCAAAAAAACAGCTGTTGTTCCGAAAAGCTTAAAACGAGACCTTTTGGACTTGATGACGGAGAGGTCTTTAGAGGCTCTGCAAAAGGACTCCTATCGAATTCCCATGTAGGGGGAGACAGCTGTTGTGAAAATTGTTGTTATTATGCACGAAGACCTGGTTCCACCGGAGGGTTCTCAGAGCTTCAATGAGCGAGAGAAGGCCGAGTGGAAGACAGAGTATGAGGTGATGTCAGGCCTCAGGAAATTGAAGTATCAGCCCCTAGCCTTGGGGCTCAGAGATGACCTTGGGGTTTTACGCAAGATGCTTTTTTCTGAGCAGCCAAAGATCGTCTTCAACTTATTAGAGGAATTTGCTGGAGAGGCCGTTTTTGATCAACACATAGTCAGTTATCTGGAGCTCAATCGAGTCAAGTACACGGGCTGCAATCCTCGCGGGCTGATGTTGGCCCGAGACAAGGCACTGAGCAAAAAAATTCTCAAGTATCATCGACTGCCAACTCCAGACTTTTTGGTTTTTCGCTTTGGCCGTGCCCTGAGGTTCAGTAAAAAAATAAAGTACCCTCTTTTTGTAAAGTCGCTCTTTGAAGAGGCCTCGCTCGGCATCACTCAGAGCAGCGTGGTCTACAACGAGCAAGAGCTCAAGGACCGAGTCGAGGAGTTTTTTGCAAAGATTCAAGGGGATGTTATCGCTGAAGAGTACATTGAGGGGCGAGAGCTTTATCTGTCTATTTTGGGCAATGACCGACTGCAGGTTTTCCCTGCTTGGGAGCTGTTTTTTGATCGCGCTTCAAGCCGCACTCCACTGATCGCAACTGAGAAGGTCAAGTGGGATTTTAATTATCGCCAGAAGGTGGGCGTGCGCACGGGACCTGCTGCGGACTGGAGTGAGAGTCAACAGTCTCAATTGGCTCAACTGGGCAAGCGGGTGTACCGGGCTTTAGGCCTGACTGGTTATGCGCGTTTGGATTTGCGTTTGGACAAAGAGGGGCGTGCCTATGTGATTGAGGCTAACCCCAATCCCGATATTGGTGACAATGAGGATTTTGCTGCCTCCGCTCAAGCCTCTGGTGTTTCCTATCCCCAGCTGTTGGACAAGATCATTCGTTTGGGTTTGAGGCGCTAAAGATCCTTAAACCTAGCCGCGACTCTGGGCTGGGTCGAGTTGACCCCAGAATCTCCTGACAATTACCCTGATTCTACAACAACTTAGGATGAGCTTTGTCACTAGGGGCCTATAGCGTGAAACAACAGCATTCGAAAAAAGTAAGCCGCAGAGTTGCGGGCTTAATTGTAATTGGATTGATTTCCTTACTGATCTCTAGTGTCGTGGCAGAGCCCTGGCTCTCCAACCGATTCGCCCAGAACTGTGCGGCCTGCCATGCCCCTGGGCGCTACAACAAAGAGCCAGTGGGTCGGCG
>SKYF01000204.1 GCA_007128005.1 Bdellovibrionales bacterium | reverse complement strand
GTGTGGGAACTGATTCCTCTTCTTCTGGAATGGAGACCACAGGAGGAGGAGCTGTGGGTGCTGGAGTTGTGGGCGCAGGAGTTGAGGGCTGAGGGGGTGGTTGCACCACAGTGGGCACATCGCTGTCAGGAGCTCCCTCTACAGGCTCAGGCCCATCCAAACCCGTCTGGGGGGCCGGGCTTGGAATATGAGAAAACTCAGCCTCTTTATTACATGCCACCAGGGACATGGAAAGTGCCAGCAGGCCTATTAAAACTCTCGACTTCATAACCATCACTCCCAAAAATTGAAAGGTTCTTCGTCTCACGGGCAACTGAAATGCAAGATTCACAGCCATTGCTGGGTAAAGTGATCCAGTGAAAAAAGGATTGGGATCTCAGGGAGTTAAAAGTGAAAGCCTTCGACAGACAGAATCCTATGGCCCACCAAGAATCAGGCAGTGCGCCCAAAAACGTCACACAAAAGTGCCCGAAATGGCCCCATCATATAAAAAAGCAGAATTCTATCCGCGCGCTGGGTTTTATTTGCGGCCGTATTTTTTGCGGAACTTCTCGGCGCGACCCTCTGCATCAATTAGGCGTTGCTTGCCGGTGTAAAAGGGGTGGGAGTGACTGGAAATGTCCACCTTCACCAAGGGGTACTCCTTGCCGTCTTTCCACTGACCAGTCTCTTTGGCCCTTATGGTCGACAGGGTCAAAAGCTCGAAATCGCAGGACACGTCTTTAAAGATAACTGGGCGTAAATTGGGATGAATATCTTTTCTCATAGTTCACTCTCTTCAAAAAGTTTGGGCAATAAGGGACATTGAGTAGCATTATGGGCCCTGAGATTCAAGGCCCATTTTACTAAAGCTGGGCCCCGGAGGCTGCCTGACCATTCTCCCTGAGCAGGGAAAAGCTGGGGGGAGATAGTTTTGAGGACTCGGCGGTAAAGCGGCCGGGCAGGTACTCCTCTTCTGAGAAGTCGTCCACCTGAATGGCCTCCCAGCGAGCTTTTTCGGCCTGCTCTAAGACCTGAGCCTCCGCCGCGGTGACAATCCCCTGAGACTGGGCCTCAGAGATCAGGCTCTTAATGGGCTTTTTGGGCAGCTGTTTGGCGCGAATGGCTTTTTTGATCTTCTTTTCAGCAGCTTCGGCCTGTAAAATCAGCTTAAAAGTCTCCTCTAAGCGAGCAAAGTGCTCTCCCTCTTTGACGGGAATAAAGATCCCTTGAGTGAGACGATCTCGTTGCTCAGAGTCCTTAGTCAATACTGATGACACTTGTCTGACCAGCTCATCTGAGGGGGAGGAGCCCAGGCGATTCAGACTGGACCACCAAAAAACTGGTCCCTTAAATATCCAGCCTATCAGGGGAACATCCATATTCTTATAGATGCCATCAAAGGACTCTTGAATTTTGCCAAAAGCCAGGGCCATGGAGTAGTGAACTAAGGGCAAGTCCTCTGCCCTGCGACCTTCGGCCTCATAGCGCCTGAGAACAGCTGTCACCATCAACATCCAGGACAGAATGTCGGCAAACCTTCCTGTCAACATCTCGCGGTTTTTGAGCTTGCCGCCGAGTAAACCCATTGCCAAGTCGGCCATGATGGCAAAGGATGCCGAAACCCAGGCCAGCTTTTGAAAGTAGCGACGGGTGTGCCCATCTCCCGGAGTCAAAGCAAGGTAGCCTCGGGTAAAACTCAGCACAAGGGCCCGGACCTTATTGCGCACAATGTGACCGATGTGTCCCCAGAAAGCCTGATCAAAGGCCTTCAGGTCATTCTTCTCAATGGCATTGACCTCTTTGAAGGCATAGGGGTGGGCGCGCAGAGCTCCCTGGCCAAAGACCATCAAGGTGCGGGTCAATATATTGGCTCCCTCAACAGTGATGCCAATGGGCACTCCCACATAAAAGGTTGCCAGGAGGTTTCTTGGTCCCATGGAAATTCCCGCTCCACCCATCACATCCAGGCCATCGTTCATCACCTGCCGTCCGATCTCTGTGGCATTGTACTTGGCCATGGCTGTGACTACGGGGGGTTTGATTCCCTGGTCCAGAGCACTGAGCACATAGCGAGACATGGCCTCAAGAGTGTAGGTCATCCCGGCGATTCGAGCCATGGGCTCCTGAACTCCTTCAAACTGCCCGATCGACACACCAAACTGCTTGCGGATGGCCGCATGGTTGCCCACCACCCGGCTGACCAGCTTTGACCCAGATGTCGCCTGAGCGGGAAGGCTGATACCCCGACCAGCACCTAAGGACTCCATCAACATCCCCCAGCCTTGGCCAGCACGAGCCAGTCCGCCGATAATGGCCTCCTCTGCGTCCACCTCGACGTTGCGGCCCTCCATGGGGCAATTGTGAAAGGGTACACCCAGAGGATCATGTCTGCGCCCCAACACCACACCTTGAGTATTTGAGGGAATCAGAGCACAGGTGATGCCCAAGTCCTCGCCTTTGCCAAGAAGGTTCTCCGGGTCACGCAAACGAAAAGCCAAGCCAATCAGGGTCGAAATCGAGGCCAAAGTGATCCAGCGTTTTCGCCAATTGAGGCGAATCTTAAGCCTGCCATCCCCACCTTTAAAGAGCACTCCCTCAGAGACCAGGGCTCCGGCATCGGATCCTGCCTGAGGCTCGGTCAGCCCAAAGCAGGGGACTTCCTTGCCGTTGGCAAGATTGGGCAAGTACTTCTTTTTTTGCTCGTCCGTTCCATAGTGAACGAGAAGTTCTGCCGGCCCCAAGGAATTGGGCACCATCACCAAGATAGTGCAGGCGGCCGAGCGAGAGGCAATCTTTTGCAAAACTGCACTGTGTGCAGAGTGAGAAAAGCCATGCCCTCCGTACTCCTTGGGGATAACAAGGCCCAAAAAACCCTTGTCGCGAATGTACTGAAAAACTTCATCGGGAACCTGCTTGGTCTTCCAAATTCTCCAGTCGTCAATCATCTGACAGAGTTCTTCAACAGGGCCTTCCATAAAGGCCTTTTCCTCACTGGACAGCTCAGGGTAAGGCTCACTCATCAGCCGCTGAAAGTCGGGCTTGCCGGAAAACAAATCGGCCTCCCGCCACACCACACCCGCTTCCAATGCCGTCCGCTCGGTGTCCGAAATCTTGGGAATGAGCTTTAGAGCCTTCATGGTCTTCATCACCACGGCCGAAGGCAAAGCCTTCCTCAGCGGGGGCACAACAAAGACTGCAGCCACAGCCAAAAAGACCAGCATCAACCACAGAGGGGCTGCAAAACCCCACAGCCCGAGCAAAATAAACAGGGCCCACAGCTTAAAGCCAAAGCCGTGGTAGCCGAGTCCAAGTGCGATCAATAGAGTCGAAAGAATGGCCCAACCGGTCCATCCTGCCTGAAGAAAAAGGCCATAAAAAGCTAATTGTTCCACTTAAAAATGCCTCCTGTTTTAGCTGTTGCCTCATAGTATTTGAGCCTTTCGGCAAATTCAATCAAATGATTGAATTTTTTAATCCACTGATGAATACTCATTGGGCAGAGGAGCAGGATGGCAAAAAAATCACCCCCTACAACCCGACAAAAGGCGAGCGCGTTGTCAAAGAGAGATTATTCAGCGCGCCAGAACCTGCTTCTGGCCGGCAAAAAGCTCTTTGCCCTACAGGGGCTCAGCGCCACATCGATTCGCGACATTGCCGCCCTGGCGGGGGTGAACTCCTCACTGATTAGCTATTACTTTTCCGGCAAAGAGGGCCTTTACCGAGCCTGCCTTCAGGAAATAGGAGAGGCTCGACTCAAGGCCGCTCGCCAAATCCTAAAGCCCGCTCAAAGTGCAGAGGAGTTTCGCCTGCGTCTTATGATGTTTATTGAAAGCATGTTTGAGCTGTATTTGAGTGATCGAGAGGCAGGGCTCATTATCATCCGGGAGTACGACAGGGTAAACTCTCCGGCTGAGGGGATATTTAAGGAGACTTTTCTCAAAGTCTATCAGGCCGTTGTGGACTTTTTTAAAGAGGGGCAAAAACAAGATTTCGTTGCCCAACACCGAGACCCCTTTTTGCTGGCCAGCCTTTTCTTTGGCTGTCTTTCCAGCCAAATGCGCCTGGACCCCTTGAAGGAAAAGATGTTTGGGCGCAGTATTAAAGATGAAACGGAACGCAAACTGCTGGAGGAACTCACTGTCGAGCTCTTTGTCAAATCCAGCTAAGTGACAACTTTTTCAAGGGGGACCTGGTATGCTGAACTTTACAAATATTTTTTATCTCCTCCTTAGTCTCTGTAGTCTCTGTGGGGGATTTCAGCTCTCAGCTGCAGAAGTTAAAGAGGCCCAGCCGGCCCAAGAGGCCCCGCCAACCCAAGGGGCCGAGCTGACCCAGACACCACCTTTATCCGAGACCATTCAAGAGTTTCACTTTCGCGGCCGCCAGGACAGCTTTAAGCTCACTCAGCGCAACGGACAGTGGAGCCTGGGCAAAGACGATGTCTCCCTAAAACCCATAGAGAGCTTTCTTCCAGCCCTACTGGCCCAGTTGACGGACACCTGCCCTGCCCTGCCCCCTCGCCCCGACATCAGCATTGAACTCAAGCTGCCGGACAGCCGAACAAAAAAAGATTTCTTTTTGGCAGAAAGAGTCATGCAGGAGGGCAAGCACTGCGCCACTCTTGATGGTCACGGAATTTACGCCCTTCCTTTGCACCGAAGCTGGTTTGTGGGGGATCGCCGACCTGCGCAGATCAGATTGATGAATAGCTTTGCTCTGGGCTTGAGTGAGGGCCGAAACCTTGAGTTTGAAAGGCTCAGCGGCCGCCAAGCCACAACCTCTTATCGAAGTGTCTCTAAAGACTTTTTTGTTGATCAATCTTTTTTTGATCGCTGGATCCAGTCCCTTGCCGACTTTCGCGTGGACTCGCGCTGGCACCCCGCCTTTGCCGAAAAGGCCACTCGCTCTCTGACCCTGACTTCTGGCAGTGCAGAGTATAAGTTTTTCTATTTGCCCATGCAGCTGTGGGCTGTGCAACGCCCAGGGGTCTTCTGGCTCGAGATCGACAACCGCTGGGGCTTCTGGCAAAACTTCAGCGACGGATTGATTTTTGACCCCCTCCACGAACGACTAACGCTGATTGTGAATGCGGGAGCCGAAGAGAGGGACCGAGTCCGAGCCATTGCCCAATTGGGAGACTCTTGGTCGGAGGGAATCCGCCAGGCTCTTTACCAGGTTTTGGGGCGCTCTTACGACTCACCTGAGGTCAAGGCCCAGGCCCTGCGCGCTTTGCGCAAAAGACCCAGCGAGCAAAACCTTAGCTTTCAGATTGAGCTTCTCAGCACAACCTCAGACCCTTTGCTGTTGCGCTTGATCAGTGAGAACTTAAGGGTCAGAAACCCCTCAGGTCCACTGATCGCTGAAGAGCTTTTTCCTGGCGAGCGTCAACCTCTGATCGAGCAATGGATCTCTTGGTGGGCTGAGCAAAAGAAATAGACTAAAAAGACAATGCTCCACAGTTTTAGGATTTGTCGGGGCAGTAAAGGCTTGAGCGGTTTCGCCCCGCCTCCTTGGCCTGATAAAGGGCGTGGTCGGCAAAGCGAACCAAGGTCCGGGCATCCATTTCAGAAGCCATATCCGATGTCGCAATCCCCAAACTGATGGTCAGCTGAATGGAGCTTTTGCCGTCGGTAAAACAATGGGCTTCCACTCTCCGCCTTAGCCTTTCAGCCAAAGCAGAAGCTCCTTGAATATCAGTCTCCGTCAAAACCAGCAAGAACTCATCTCCCCCGTATCGGGCCGCCAGATCTGTCTCCCGCAAAGTTCTTTGAATGATCTGCCCCATTTCCTTGAGCACAAAGCTGCCGAACAGGTGATCGTGATCATCGTTGACTCGCTTGAAGTGGTCCATATCCAACATGACACAGGCGAGACTCCTCTCAAAGCGTCTGTTGCGCTTAAGCTCCACATCGATTCTCTCGTAAATGGAGCGCATATTGAACAAGCCCGTCAGATAGTCCCTATCCACCATCTCTTGAAGCCGCTCATTGGCCTCAACAAGCTCTCTGCGAGCCTCGTTGTTGCGCAGACTGGCCTCAATCCTTGCCAGCAGCTCCTCAACCCGAAAGGGCTTGCGGATGTAGTCATCTGCTCCAGCCCGAATGGCCTTGGCCACTAGAGGAGCGTCCGTGCGCCCACTGACAAAAATAACCGTCACATAATTGCGCTGCTGGCGCAAAACCTTCAACATATCCAACCCCGTACCCCCAGGCATATCGTGGTCTGATAGGACCAGATGAGGCCGAAAACCCTTTACTGCAGCAAGACCTTCTGCAGCTGAGGTGGCTGTCTCCACCTGATAGCCCTCTTGATTGAGGGCCTCAAGGAGCACCTGCATGGAGTGCGGATCATCCTCCACTACCAAAATGCGCTTATCTTTGGGGTTTACCATCCTACCTCTCGTGTTTTGACTGTTTTTCTTTCTCTATGTTCGCTGTTTTTAGACCAAGGGCAAGAAAATAAACTCTCATAAATTCCGATACTCTCTGCGTGGACAAGAAACTTATCTTTTCAGCTCTACTGGCCTTTTTGGTCTCTTTGACCCTTTTGCTTGCCGACCTGGGCCTGATCTCAGTCCCCTACCTTAGTCCTGCAGGAGAATTGGACTCCGGACAGGCACTGGGAACTGTGCGCCAAGTCCAACGCCAAGTGCGAAGAAGGGCTCACAATAGAGTTATCTGGCAGGCCAGCGATGCCCAAGACCCCCTCTTTGCCCAGGACTCCATCCTCACACTCCAACAAAGTGCCGCCCTGCTCGAACTCAACAACAACACTCAACTGCGACTTCAAGAAAACACCTTAGTGGTTTTAGAGCCTCTGGAGAGCTTAGACAGACAGGCCAAAGACTCTAGCTTTCGCCTGCGCTTTTTTCGTGGACATCTACGCACCCAAAAAACCACACAAGCTTTTAGGCTCTCTGCCGGTGAGTGGAGCCTCGACGTAGAGGCCGGGGCGGACCTATCCTTGCGAGGCCAAGGGGCCAGCGATAACTTTGAGGTGGAAGTCGCAAAAGGTGAGGTTAAGATCTTTCACTCCTCAGACCCCACCGCCATTCAACAGGTGCCCAAGGGCTCTCGCCTCTTCCTGAATGAGGAAATGATCTCGACACTTGAGCGCATCGACCCCCAACTCAGTTGGTCGCCGAGCCTCTTTCCCTCTTTAGAGCACAGAATCTATAGTCACAGTTGGCCTGTTTCCGTTGAGCTGCGCTGGCAGGGAATGGCAGAAAAACTGCGTCACAGTCAGCCATCCTCGGAAGCTGCACCCAGCATCCACACTGTTCTCGGCCGACAGGCTGTGACTTTGAACTTAGGTCCCGGCTCCCACCACTTTCAACTGCTTGGTTTGGACAGTCAAAACTACGAGGTCACCCCCACCTCCCCAACCCTTTCTGTACACCTGTGGCAGGCTCCTCGACTGCGCCACCTGTCCCCCTTGCCGCGAGACCGATTTCAACAGGGGCAGGCGATCACCTTCAGTTGGCTGAGCCTGGGAGCTGGTTTTGAGTACTATTTAAAAATCACCGATCCGGAGTCGAGCCAGGTTGGCGAGCGGGCCACTGTTCTGCTCCCAACACAAGGGCAGACTGTCCACACAGCCCCTCTTGCCCAATCTGGCCTCTTCTACTGGTCTGTGGTCGCCAAAGATGAAGATGGCTTTGAGATCCCTGCCTTTTTAACTTACCCCATCTATTCGCTCCCAGACCCCCTCAGTGCCCCAAAGCTCCGCGCCCCGGCCAGAGCTCCCTCTTCTGGCCCCCCTCCACCTGAGCCCCAATCTATGCGCACAGGCCCCTCTATCAAACAGAGGCTATTTGCAGCTATTCTCCCAAGAGTCCACGCCGCAGAGACGGAAGACTTACAGACCACTCAGTTCTTGCTCAGTTGGTTCGAGGTGGAGGGTGCCGACCACTACTACTTGGAGATTTCAGAAGACCCCCAGTTTGAAAGCCCTGTGGTCACTAAGAGGATCCAAAACCCAGAGTACTTATGGTCCACTTCATCCCAAAATGTCCACTACTACCGAGTGGCTGCTGGAAGTGCCGATGGACGGATGGGAGTTTTTAGTGAAGTGATGAGAGTGGACCCTGGAGCCCTCCAAGCCGATAGCATGGATGAGCCCATGAAGGAGATTGCCGAGACAGCCCCTACAATTTCAGATTCTGTAAGTTCACCGCCTGAAGAATCGGCCCCTGAAGTCCCCCTGGTGAGTGCGCCCCCCAAAGAAATCGCCCGCACAGAGGAGAAGGTTTCTGAGCCAGACAGACTCTTGCCCCATGAAACCCGGGTGGTCTTGGAGTTTTGGTATGCTCCCGTCCACCGTCTGGGGCGGCAGTCGAGCTCAAGCCAGATCTTTGATGCCAGCTTCTCAGGCTCTTCCTCCAGCAGCGCTGGCCTGCGCCTGTCCATCCCCCAGCATGGCAGGGCCAGTTGGCACTTTGCTCTCAGCGCCGATCAACACTTTTGGACTCTGAAAGACCCCTCCACATCGCCTGCTCAAATGGACCTCAAGGATCAACAGATCAAATGGACCACTCTCCGCCGCGGCCTTTATTCACGCTGGGGTTTTGGGGTTTCAGCCCTGCAGTGGAACCAACTGGAGCGAGCCGACCTGGAATCCCTTGTGCTTAAGGAGATCAGCGCCCTCGGCCCCAGCGTAGAGAGGGAAAGATATTATCTGGACCGCAGAATTCAGTTGCGCCAGTCAGCAAGTCTCCTCCTCGGAGGCAATTCCCTCTGGGCCACAGACGCACAGCTTCGAGCTCTTTACCTATGGCAATTGCCCAAGGACAGTCAGCTATCTTTAGGGCTGCAACTTGATGCTCTGCTGTGGCGCAACTCCTCCACCAAGGGAAGCCAAGTCAAGTCCCTGTTTGTCTTGGGATGGATGTGGTAAAAACGTAGAACCGAAGAGTCCCGCACAAGATCAGAGGGCTGACAAATAGCAAAATCAGGATCCCCTGTTGCACTCTGAGCAGCTGTGGTGAAGCGGGCTCGAGAGAGGCTCGGTCCACATGTCCACAGCTGGAGATAAATTCGGCCTCTTCCAAGCGGAACAGTTCGTAGTCCACATGAATTTGACCAATCACTGTGGCCGCAATAGGATCAGAGTTGAGCAGCTCTAACTGCAAGTCCAACTGTCCACCTAGAGTGTCTGTTTGCGTGATCACTTCAGGAGGAGTCAATAGACCTGCCGGGCTTTGGCTGTCATAGACTCTCACCCGGATGTCTTTGGGAAAAGATGTGTGAAGAGACGGGCCACTCAGGCGAGCCAAGAAGGTGCCGGTGGCAAAGGCCACTCGGCCAGGATCGGCCAGGACAGAAATTGGCTCTTCTGATTCCGTACCCCCGGGAACTCCTGTTGAATCCGTCAGCCAAGTTCGCCCCAGTGCACCTCGACCTCCGTCACCTCCAGAGCTCACTCCCCCCTGTCCCCTTTCAGCACTCACTGCATAGGGTTCAGCGGGAAAGAGCCTTGGTCCATCCAGCCAAATCCGCCCTCCGGCAAAGAGCAGAGCCGATCCGCCACCACCTCCGCCACCGCCGCCTCCAGAAAGGCCTGCAAGGCCTCCTCCATTGCCCCCTCGAACCAGGACAGCTCCAGTCGGTGAAATGCGAATATCACCTGCGGCAAAGAGCTTGACAAGACCTCCGCCGCCTCCACCTCCGGCTCCACTGCTGGCACCAAAGCCACTGCCACCGCCGCCTCCAGATCCTGCACCTAAGACTTCAAAGGCATCATCTTGAAAACTCGCCCCCCTCTCGCCGACACCAGGCAATAGATCGGGATGAATTCCATCGGAGGCATCCTCGAGAGCCTGAGAGTAGGCCCCTCCACCCCCTCCACCCACGCCACCAGTGGGACCCCTGTCAGGGGCGCCCCCCCCTCCGGTGACATTTGCTCCTCCGACTTCTCCGGCCTCAGCTGCGATGACTTGGACATTGCCCACATCCACTGTGCCCCCACTGCCACCTTGACCTCCTCCGCAGCGGCCCCTGC
Source organism: Bdellovibrionales bacterium (assembly GCA_007128005.1). Classification (GTDB taxonomy): domain Bacteria; phylum Bdellovibrionota; class Bdellovibrionia; order Bdellovibrionales; family UBA1609; genus SKYF01. Next base: position 17,234 of record SKYF01000204.1, on the reverse strand, counting down.
CTCCAAGCGCTACCTGTTGAGGGGAGCTGGCATCTTGGTCCTGTCCGGGCTCGCCCACACAGTGGATAACTCCCTCAACAACAATGGAGCTCAATGAGCGAATGATCAATGGCTCAGAGCCCAAGGGCTCAAGAGTCCAGCCCTCCTGCAAAAAAAATTCCGTCACTAGAAGCTCAGGAAAATCGGCGGTGTTGAGGCGAATGATATTGCCCGATAGGTCTCCACCATCCGAAAACTCCTGATAACGACTTGGGACAAAGGCCCCATGACTGCCACTGCCAAGATCAAAGGATCTGGTTTCCGCGGGGTCCATAATGTCCTGCTGAATGCCGGTGACTTCTAAGGGAGGATGCAAAATTCCAAGAGCTTGATTCCAAACCAAACTGGTCTCTGTCTCTATCAGGCCCTCTCGCTCCCCAAGGTTGATGGCAATGCTCCTCTGTAAAGAGGAGGCTCCAACATCTGGCGCAAAGCAAAGAGCTGCACTGACCCCTGCCAACAGAATACAGCTCGACAAGCTAGGCGACTTCACTCTTCCACCCCATCACGGAACAGATCTTTTGCCTCAGCAACTCGAGACCAAAGGGCTTTACGATATAGGCGTCCACTCTCCACTGGGCCGCCTGACTGATCTTAAACCTCTCCATGGAGCGTTGACTGGTGATCATAATAAAAGGCAGGCTGCTGCGCTGGGGATCCTTGCGCACGGCTTTCAGCAGGGTCAACCCACTGACTTTGGGCATCTCCCAGTCCGAGAGCACCAGGGAAATTTTGATCTTCTTGTCCTGGATAATTTTAAGGGCCTTTTGAGAGTCTCCAGCCACCAGAATATTGTTGAAGCCCATCTCCTTTAGGTACTCAAAGACCACCTCTCTGACCATGGCATCGTCATCAACCAGCAAAATGGGCAAATTGAAATCCATCATGATTTCACCTCCTTTGGGATGCGCAGAATCACCTCCAGACCCTTGACAGGATGATTGTGGAGAAGGAACTGCCCCCCGTGCTCTATCTCAATAATCTCCCTACAGATGGCAAGACCAAGCCCACTGCCCTTAGCACCCTTGGTGGTGAAGAAGGGCTCAAGGATTGTGTCCATCAGGCTGGGGTCCACGCCCGGACCATAATCGCGCACGCGAACTTCAACCACCTCAGCTCCAGGATCGACAGCCTCCCTGCACTCGGCAATGGAAAGATCCAGCTGTCCAGAGCCCCCCTCCATGGCATGAATGGCGTTGATAAACAGATTGATAAAGACCTGCAGCAAAGAAGTCGGGTGTGACTTGACCTGCACCCTATCGGTTTTGATCCAGGTTACTTTTACGTTGTGCGTGCGAAGTGAGTGCTCCATCAGATCTAGAGCCTCCAGCGCCACTTGGGCGGGATCTAACCAAATCTTGGGCTGATGAACCTCAGCAGCAGATCCTGACAGGTCCTTAAAGCGCTCTAAGATCTGTGCGGCTCGCTGGGAGGCCTCAAGAATTCTCTCTAAGGCCTGGCGCATTTTCTCCTCATCTTTGTTTCGATTGAGCTCGGCCTTACCCATAATTTGCATCAGAATATTGCCAAACTCATGGGTGACCCCTCGGGCCACGGCCGCCACAGCAGACAGCTTTTCAGAGTCCATTAGCTTTCGCCTGACCTCACTCATCTCGACTTCATGGCGAGTGCGCTCCCGCTCCAAGTTCCATAAACTCACAAAGTTTCGAGCCTTCTGCACAATTTCCCCGCTGTTGAAGGGCTTGTTCATATAGTCCCAACGCTGGACCCGATCAGCTCCAAGAAACTGTCCAATGGAATCCACACTGCGATCGTTGTAGGCTGTGACAAAGACGGCATAGAGCTGAGGGTCTAGGCCCTGCAGCTCTTTCACCAGCTCAATCCCGTCGGGTCCAGGCCCAAGCTTCACATCAAAAAAGCCCATGGCGTAGGGTCTGCCCTGATGGAGGGCTTGCTTAAAGAGATAAAGAGCCTGCTCGTAGCTATGGGCTTGATCCACATCAAAACTGTCAAGAAAATGTGTTTTTCCATTGGCGCTGCCAGCCGACAAGTCCCCTTTGCTTCGGCTGGAACGCAGGGGAACGACGTTTTCGCGGGGGGGAGACAGTATCTCGCAGTAGGCTTGGGCGATACTCAACTCATCGTCAACAACGAGAATGCGCTTAGACCATTTGTAGGACGAATCCGAAGCATTTATATCTTCTCTAGGACTTATTGATTTTGCATTTGCAGTTTTCATGCGGAGACCTTTTCCTGTTTTTGGTTTATTTTATCCTGAGAGGGGACTTCAATCACAAAGAGACTGCCCTGACCAAGTTGGCTCGAGTGCAAATAGATGTCGCCCCCGAAGGCTCGTATAAACCTGCGGCTGATATTCAATCCAAGACCAGTTCCCTCACTGGGTGATTTCGTAGTAAACTGGTTTTCAAAGAGCTGGCTTTGGTGCTCGGGTAAAATCCCAAGCCCATTGTCTTGCACCCAGACTTGATACTTCTGCTCGGACTCACAGAATTCCACTTTGACTCTGACCTCACCCTTGAGGTTTGGATCCTTGCGCTTTTGAGCAGCCACAGCCTGGATGGCATTGCGCAAGAGGTTGGTTAAACTCTGAATGAACTCATCGCCGTCTAGCAGGACCTTTGCATCTGGCAGCAGACTCTCGTCTTTTTCAAAATTTAACTCCAGCCCCTCTTCTGCTGCCAAGTCCGCCATAATGTGGACCGACTCCTGCACAAGGGGGTACAGGGAGTGGGCCTTTAGATCACTCCTCACCACGCTTAAGGAGCGCATGGACTGCACAATGCGATTGATGCGCTGACTGGCCTTGAGTAAAAAGTCACTGTCTGTGTTAAGCTCCTCCCACTCCTGGCGAAAGTGCTGGTGGATGTGCTTGAGATTGTCCAAGTCCTCCTCCCAGAGGGTCTTTTGAGAGTCCACTGCCGAAGGCGACTTCCAGTTGTGCACTAACTCCGGAAAGCCTCCCTTGGCATAATCACTCCCCCAACTCTCGGCAAGTTCACCCAGCAGCTGCACCTCAGCCTTGCGCTGGCTCTCCAGCCTCTCCTTGACCCTGTTGAGACGGGTCAGGATGGCCGTCAAGGGGTTGAGCACCTCATGGGCAGCTCGCCCGGCGATCTCACCTGCTGCGGCCAGACGAGTTGTGCGCAGCAAGGCCTCCTGAGCCCGCTTGACCGCCTGATTTTGCTGCTCCAACTGATGGGTTCGGCTTGCTACTTTTTGTTCCAAGTCGCGATTGATCTCCTCAAGTTCATTTCGCGAGGCTCTTAAATCATCCATCATCTTGTTGAAAGATCTAGACAGAATGGCCATCTCATCGCGACTGTCCACAGCAATATGAGAGGTGAGATCTCCCTCGGCAACTTTCTTAGTCCCAGCCAGAAGAGTCTCTATAGGGCGGGTCAGAGATCTAGAAAAAATAACCGCCGCCAAAAAGGCCAAGCTCACCACCACCATGGCAAACAAAATTGAGCGCCGCTGCAATTGATCTACGGCAGCAAAGGCCCTCTGTTCAGATATCCGAGACAGCACCACCACTTTGTCATTGAGTATCCTTGCAAAGGCCCCGAGCATCTGCTCTTCTCCCTCTTGGTAGGTCATCACCCCGATGGGGACGCGCAACCTCTGCGCCTGGGTCACAAGCCCCAAAAGGGCCTGTCTCTGGGCCTCTTGCTCTTGCCCCTGACTCAAGCTGGGATGAGCCAAGATCTCTCCCTGATGATTGAGCACAAAGATCTCATTGAGTTGAGGCCGATCGAGGGACGAGATAATCTTACTTGCTTGAATGACCCCTATAACTGCGTAGTGAGTCTCAGCCCCCCTGGTCGCCCCCTCTTCAATCACGTTCTTGGCAAAGCCAATCAGAGGTGGCCCCCCTGCCTCAGTGGCGTTCCAGATCACCTCTCCCTCCAAGCGGAGCCGGTCAAAGGGGATAGGCTTTTGGGTGAAGAGCCGAGCTGCAGAAAAGTAGTTTTCAGGCAGGCCATAGGTCTCCACAAAGCTCAAATCCACATAGAACTCTCGATCCAAAGACTGCAAGCTGTCACTGCCACCAACAAAGACAAGGTCCGAGGAGCTGGCCAAAAGCTCATGGACTAAGCTCAAACTGCGTTGATCCCGAGCTCGATAAAAATAGGCCACAAGCCTCATCTTGTCTTCCACCGAGCGAAACAGGCTCTCAATGTCCGAGGAGAGATTCGTAACTAAACTGCGATTGTAGTCAAAAACCCACTCGGTTTTGTCTTGCCTGAACTCCCAAGTGGCCAGCTGAAGATAGGCCCCCACACAGGCCACCACCAGGGCGCTGGTGAGTATCAAAATCTTATAGCGAATGGAAAAACCTGAGGTCTCCAATATTGCTCCTCCAGCCCCTCTGATCGGCAGATGAGGGCCATTTATGAAGGAGCATTGAGACTTTTACCTTCTCGTCCTAAACGAAAGTCCATTGCTAGAGCTCGTCAGACCCGAGGTCGAGGAAGAGTACGAGGTCACCGTGTAAAGAGTGTTGGGCTTTAGCCCAGAGATGGTGACGGAGTGCTGAGTCTGATAAAGAGGGTTGACCTCACTCCAGACATCCTCCCCTGTGGCCACTTCCCTCAGTTTGATTTGCGAGGTGGCTGGACGGTCGGTCATCCATGTGACTGTGGCCTCAGAGGAACTGACGTGCCCAAGTCCCAAGAAGGAGATGATGGGAGCCGGAGCATTGCAGGGATTTTCAGGGTCATCGGGATCCATGCCTGGATCGGCTGGCTCACTGGGGTCTTTTTTGACCTCCGGCAAAAGGTAGTTTGCAGCCTCTAAGGGTCTCCAGCCCCTATCCAGGAGCCCCAAATAGGCGGCCTGAGGAGTTGGAGGGTCGTTGCGTGAGTTAAAATAGCGGTCATTGCCCTGCCGTCCACACTCCACATCCTGGACCTGAGAGGGGTTTTCAGGCCAGGGGCGCCAGAGCATCACCAGGGCAATGTGATAACGTGGCCCCTGGTGCCAATCCAGCTCAAAGGCCACACTCTCTCCTCGGTCCAACTCCAAGGCCTCTGTGGCACAGGCCATCCGCGTGGGGTGATCGCCGTCATTGTTGATCAGCAAATCCATCTCCCCATCGCCCCGGTCCATTCTGAGCAAGGAGCCATCATCTGAGAGCATGGCTAGCTGATACAGACCGGGCTCATCATCTGACCCCAGGCGAATGCGGCCCTTAAAACTCAAGGCAAACCACTCATAGAGAGTATCACCTTGCAGAGTTTGAATGGGGGTCCCGCTCCTGGTAATAAAGCCCCGATCAAAAGGCCTTGTCGGAACATGAAGCCGGTTAAAGAAGAGTCTTAGCCCCTCCACGTGGATACCCTGTTCAATATAGTTCCGGGTTGAGGGGAACCGGGGGTGGACACTGGGGTCTCGGTAGAAGAGTTCTGCCACCACCCCTTGCTGACGCTCGTCCACGGAAGGATCTGTGGGATCTGAGGGGTCCGGACTGTCTGGATCAAAGACTCCACAGGCCAGACTGTCAGGGTCCACAATCACATTCTCACCAAGTTCTGGGCCGGAGTCAGAATCCCCATCCTCATCGGGAGCGGGAACTTCAATGTCGACCTCCGTTCCATCCTCTCCTATCGAGTCCCCATCTTCAAGACAGCCCATAAGTGCCAAGCCAAGCCACAAGACAAGAAGCCCCTTGGCAAGTCGCTGCAAGAGACCCGCAGCCCCGAGTAGAAATGTCCCCTCTTTCCAGTCAAACATAAACTCCCCTTTGCTCACCCACACTCTGTGGGAAACATATGGTGCAATGCATTTTTCTCGGAAACGTGCGGCCCTCGGCTTTAGTCTACCCCGAGTGATGGTAAAATCGTGAAAAAAATTTACTCTCCGTATCAAGTTGAAGCATAAAGAGGCAATTTTTTTTGCTCCGTCTCAAAACGGTGCACTCAACCCAGTCAAAAAGTTCCTGGCAAAAAAAATTGCAGTTCCCCTAAAAGACAGGTATACGAGAGCCTTTGAATTTTAAGGATCTAGACAATCTGAGGTAACAAATGAAAAAACCAGGAAAAGTGGCTCGTTACAAGGTTCAACGTCGTTTGGGAGTAGAGCTCCCAGGACTGGGTAAAGCGGGAGCTCTTGAGCGCCGCCCCTATCCCCCTGGGGAAAACGGCAACAAACGACGCAAGTACTCTGACTACGCCCTCCGCCTGGAAGAAAAGCAAAAACTGCGTATGCACTATGGCTTGAAAGAAAAGCAGCTGCGTCGCTTTATTCGCGATTCTAAAAGAGGCTCAGGAACCAACTGGGTGGCCAAGCTCGTGGGACGCCTGGAGTGCCGCTTAGACAACCTGGTTTTCCGCTTGGGTTTTGCTCCTAGCATTCGCTCCGCCCGACAGATAGTGGGCCATGGGCACATACTGGTAAACGGCAAAAAGGTCGACATTCCCTCCTATGTGGTGCCTCAGGGAGCCAAGATCCATCTCACTGACAAAGCCTACCAGAACCAAATTTACCTTCAGGCCCAGAAGTCTCCTCGTCTTGAAGTTCCTGACTACCTTCGTCGTGAAGACGAGGGTGAAAAGGGAGTGGGCGTGATCCAGGCCGTACCTCGCTTAGAGCATATTCCCTTTGCCTTTGATGCAGGCCTGTTTACGGAGTACTACGCGGCCCGTAAAGCCTAAGTAGACCATTTAAGCACTGAAACCGAGGACTTGATAAAAAACACTCAAGTCCTTGACAACGGGTCAATTTTAATGCATCGCATTATAATGTGTGTAAATTCTGAACAGCGGTTTTTTTCGCTTCACCTTCTGCTAAGTCTATTTGTTCTACTTTTCAGTCCTCAGCTTTACAGCGCGGGCTCCTCTGGAGGACTCAAAAGGGTCACCCCTCCTGGCCCACTCTACGAACGCTTTGAAGAGACTCTCGAGGCCGTGAACTCCTTTTCTCACCCCTCTCTATCCCCCTTGTTTGGCAGAGGACTGCATCAGAAGACATCCACTGCGGAGTTCCAGCAGCACTTAGATCGGCTGGCCTACCAGATCTTCTTTCAGTTCCCCGACCCTCAACTTCAGACTCAACTCTGGCAGATGTACTTTCAGCCTGAGCATTTTAGCTACGCCGATGAGGGGGATTGGGAGGCCGATATCACAGTCTCAATGCAAGAGATGGCAGTCGCCTCCTACATCCCGCTCAAGTATGGTGGCGATCACAAGCTGGTTTTGTCCCCACACTTAAAACAAGCTCCAACCTGGAGCCGAATTTATCGCCTGGTCGCCCTGGTTCAACTTGGTCATGAGCACCAGTTTATCGCGAAAAAGGGACTTGAAGCTGATTACGGATACTACTATGGCCCCTTGAAGGCCGCCAACCTCGTCAGCTCGGCCTTTGTGAAGCAATTGCTATTGTCCGAAGCCCCTTACAAAACCCTTCATCAGGAGGCTCTGAAGGTTGAAAACCTCTGGGTCGCTAAAGGCCTCACCGAGCTCCTGGATATGTCTAAAAACCTGTCGGACAAAGAGATGTGGACCTTTTTCATTCGGCCCCTGCGCTACTCCTTTGGCTTGAAAGACACCCAGATCACTGAGCTCTTCAACACATCCTTGCTTGAGTTCCTCACTCAGCAGAATCGCGTTCTCTCCTGGGCAGAAATTGAAGCTCATTGGCTGGGACACCATCGAGAGTGGCTGGACAGGCAGAAGTCCTCAAACTCTGAGTCTTTTAGCTTTTCCGAGCTCAAAAGCTTCCATAGACGGGACCACCAACAAGAAAGTGTGGACTTTCTCATGAAAAAGACCACTCGCCAAATCGCCTGTCAGCAGTTTCTCATTGTAGGGGGCGCTCATTAGTTGAACTTTAGAGTTCAATGAAGGCTCGTTGACCTCTGCGATTACTCAGGCAGACCATCACTGCGCAGAAGCACAATGGGAATCTTCTCAAGGGCTTCTGGATTGATTCGGGCCACACAGCCCTCACAGATCTCTACGCGCAAATCATCTAAAACCCAAGGACCTAAACGGGCCTGAAGCAACAGAATCTCCCCCACCTCCGTATTGGGATCAGGGGCCAGCTCCTGGGGAAGAGTCAAAGAGATCGACTGACGAGCTAAAATCCCCTGGCGGTCCAAGACGAAAAAGTCCAGCTCCTCTTTGCCCTCGAGAAGCAGGGGCAGATAGTGACTGCGAGCATCCAGTGTGGGCAGAAAAAGCGTATCCTGACTTGCCGGAGCCCGCCCCCCCGCTCGAGTGTAGGCAAATAGGCCTCTGAGTTTCTTGGCCCAAAAGCTGTAATCCTCAGGACTTCCCTGAGTCATCGCCCCCACCAGACTGATCGCCTCTTCGGGGCGCTGGAGCTCAACCAACAGGTCCACTAACTCACTGGCTGCCGAACTTAAAGCCTGTTCAGGGTCTGAGGAGATCAGCCGGTAGTACCACATCAAAGCCAGCTCATGGTCTTGGATCTGCACCAGTGATCGCGCGTACCAGTGCATAACGTCTAAGCCTCGTCCTCCTCGATTGAAATAATCTTCGTAGTGAAAAATCGCCTCGGACTCACGCCCCTGGTGAGTGAGGGCAATGGCCAAATTCGCTGTCGCCGTCTGATGGCGAGGCTGCTGTTCAAGTACCTTTTGAAACTGCTGTTCTGAGCAAGAGTACTTTTTAAGCGAGTTGCAAATAGCCCCCCAGTCCAAACGGTCATCAACGGAAAGGCCCCAAAAAGCGCCCCTGATTTGATAGGATGTGACTTGAAAGGCAAAGTGCCCCCAGAAAAGGAACTGCACAAAAAAGAAAGTCATCAGCCCAACAAACAGGACCGAAAAAAGCGCCTTGTACAGGAACGTCTCTTTTTCTGCCCCCAAGATTCCCCCTCCCCTCCTAAGGTCTGCCTACCTTCCCAGACTACAAAAGTCAGCACTCTTTTTGCAATTGAAAGGGGCGTAAAATGGAGGCCAAGCATGAAAAAACTCACTCAAGAGCAACAACAAGATCAACATCAGCATCTGGATTTTATCGAGCTGCAAAACAATTGCCCTCTATGTGGCGGACAGCTTGAGTTTAAGGTCCAAGCTCAAAGAGAGAGCTTCTCAGTGCGCGAAGAGGCCTCCTGTCCCACCTGTGATGTCCTAGCTCGAATCAAAGACCACAAAATGCACTGAACAGAGTCAAGACTCTGACCTATTGGCCGCCAAAGACATGTCAGCTGACAATATTTTGACTGTCAGCGCGATGCTCTGGACCTGGACAGATGACCTGGCAAAGACCGCGAACAACCAGCCTGCGCCCATAGCTCATCCACGGAAAGTTGGGCTCAGCTCTTTCACCCCAGTGCATCATCTCCAAAAACAATAATGAGGAGTAGATTTCCGCAAGAGAAAAGGCCAAGCTGCGGGCTGAGGCCTGCACAAACTCCTCTCCCTCCTGAGTGGCTGAAAGAATAAAATTTTCCAGGGCCATGAATTCGCAGTTGAGAGTGTTTACCAGCTCAGAAAAACCATGAGTGGCTCCCCCTTGCCCCTGAGCCTGTGACTCAAGCTCTTTCAGCCTCTGGGCCAGGCTCTGCAGCAGCTCCTTGGCCGCATCTGCCTTGCCCAGAACTCGAATCAAATCCAAACTCAAGACGTTGGTGGCTCCCTCCCAAATGGAAAAGACCTGGGCATCACGCAATAAGACAGGAATATGAGTGTCCTCCACATATCCGGCACCGCCAAAACACTCTAGCATCTCACTGACCACAGAGACTGCTCGCTTAGCTGTGTAGAGCTTCGTAACCGGAGTCAAAGCCCGCAAAAGCAATTGATCACTTAATGAGGCAACCCCCACCTCCTCTTTGCCCAGCAGGTGGGCGAGATTCAAAGTCAGTAAGAGCGAGCGCAGGTAGTTTAACTTCTCCCCTGCCAGCGTCTCCCTGTGCAGCACGTGATCTATGAGTCTACGACCAAAGGCCTTGCGCTTCTCGGAGTAACTCTCAACCAGAGCCAAGGCTCGGCGCATCTGACCTGTGGAGGAAACAGAGTTGTAGAGTCTCGTGATGTTGAGCATCGTCGCAATGGACTTCACTCCCTGACCTTCTTGGCCCAGCAGGTGGGCCTGAGTGTCCTGGAGCCTTAACTCAGCCGTGGGCAAAGCCTTAGTGCCCATTTTGTCCTTGAGTCTCTCCACGCGAATTCCATTGAGTCCTCCCCCTTCCAGGCGCACTGGAATGTAGAACAAACTCAAGCCCCTTGAGCCCTCAGCAGCCCCTTCAATGCGGGCCAGACCTAGGGCCATCTCCGAAGTTGTTGAGGAAGAGAACCACTTCACTCCCGACAGAGCGTAGCGATCTCCCCCCAATGGCCTTGCTGAGGTCAGCGTTCCGCTGACATCAGAACCCCCGGTCTTTTCAGTCATCCACTGACCCGAGGTCCAAAACTGCTGGGGATCCCGACTGGTCAGGTGAGCAAAGGCCCTGTCGGCCACGGGATGGCCTCTGTGCTTTTCTAAAATTCGGGCAGCTCCATCGGCCATGGCCAGAGGGCAGCTGTAAAAGGCCGAAGAGGGGTGAAACATATGAAGCTTTGCAAACTGATAGAGCCTTGAGTGCTCCTGTTGACGGCGCTCATAGCCAATGGCAATCAAGCCCTCCTCTGCAGACACTCGGTGCAGCTGCTGCCAAGCCAAAGACACCTCGATCTCATCCACCCGGTGGCCCCAGGCATCAAAGGGTCGATGCACGGGAGGCTGAGCCTCGGCCTGACGTCCCCACTGCAAAATATCCTCCACAGCCCTTCGACCAAAGTTCTCCAAGTCCGGCTCAATGTTCGCTAAGATCTCTCGGGGCATCTGCCACTTTAAGAAAAGTCTCAGCCACTGGTCTGAGGAGTAGCTGTTGCTCAACTCCGGCGGAGACTGAAAGAAGTCTGTATCTGCCATTCCTTTTGCTCCCTAGCTGCTTGTTGACAACATTTGACGAGAAATCGCTCCAAAAGCCAACCACAAAATCACTCCCACGACAAAGCCCCCATAGGGCACTAAAGTCATAGCCACTAAAATAGGCAGCCCCGTCAGTAAAGGCAATGTCGACAGAGGAGAAGACGAGCGCCAAATCAATCGCCCAATGGCCGAGGCCGCATGGGCCCAACTGAGATAGTAGAGAATAAAGGCCGCCACAAAGTAAAAGGGCAAAAGTAAAATCCCCACTAAAGAGGCCACCAAAAGCACCAACAAGCCCAGGGCCAAAATCCAACCCAGCAAACCCCACCACAGCAGACGAATCCACTGACGTCTCAGTCGCAGGCCCACCAAGCGACTGGCCCTTGGGGCAAACAGGCGAGCCAGCAAGGCGACCAACCACACCACAAAAAAAGTCCATACTGTGCGCAGAGCTGACCAGGGCCAGTCCGGAAGATCAAACTGATCTTTTAATAGGGATTCCCACTCCTCATAAATTCTTGAAAAATTGGAAAAGAAATCTTCCTCATCCCAATGCATTCTTTCCTTAAACTCTTCCCATTGAGTCCAGGACTCCCAAGTTGTCCAGTCCCGATATCCTTGACGAGCCCTGGCCTCAGCTAGGATAAGATCCCTGAGGGGCTCTCGCCAGGCTTCGCCTTGGGCGGCTTTGCTCTGAATTCGCTCCAAAGCCTCCCCCTCAAGCTCCAGTCTGACTTGATCCTCAGACATCACCCAATCGGCCATCAAAATGTCCACCAAAAGATCCATTTCCAACTGGCTGAGCTCCATGGGGTCCACTTCGATCCCCTCAAGACGCAGCTCCAGATGCCCCTGGCCCGCTAGGACAATCACACGAGGAGGAGTCGGCTGCGCCTGAGCCAACTGCTGGGCATTTACAGAGGATACGCCCCCAAACAGGAAAGACAATAGCAATGTGAAAATCATAGATCCTGTTACAGCCTAAAAACTGACATATGTCATGGCCACAAGCTTCATCTGCTCCTCACGGAACAGTCGGAAGTCAGGCTGCCGTGCGCCCTGAAGGGGAATTTCATTGGAAAGGCCCAGGCGAATGCTGGTGGCCTCTAAGAAAACCACGGCAGACAGCTCAATGTTGACAAATTCGCGCAACAACTCATCTAGAGAGTTGGCGGGCGAAGAATAGTGCCACTGGTGCTTAAGCCCCATACTCTGGCTCAATCCCCAACTGCTAATACCCCGGTAGGAAAACTCTAGCTTGTGCTCAAGCTCTGCCCGACGGTTGCCACGCAGCTGTCCAAACTCGGTCACATAGGACCTTTGACTCTGAAGGTAGTACTTGGGGTAGAAGTGATAGGTCCAATACCAGGGGCCGGGCAGATCTGAAGTGAAAAACAAACGGGTTTGAAGTTGGCTGATATTCCCCGAGCGCCGTGAATTCTCACTGTTGGGAATATAGAGGCGCACACTCCCAGCCACCCCTAACTCCCCGCCAATCAAGCCCAAATTGTAGTGGCTGTACTGAAGGTAGAGGTCGCCCATTCTCCAGTTCTCTGGTTGCATTTCACCCCGAAAGTCCTTACCCGCCCCATCGTAGGTGAACTGAGGGCGCAGCGACAGACGTTGATTGTAGTCAATGCGGTAGTCAAAGCTTACAAAGTTGTAGGCTCCAAGCCGCCCCTCTCCCGTTCGCACATCCTGAAGCCCAGAGCTGACGAGGTTAAAAAAGCCCACCCGCCAAGCTGAACGGCTCCTCCTTAAGCGGCCTTGGGTGATGCCCTCCTGCTCAGAGACCGGAAGACGAACTGTACTGGCTGTTGGAGCTGGAGGAGTCCCTAATGCCTTGAACTGCTCACCTGCTGAATACACTTCCCGTCCCGAGAGCTCGGGGGCCAACCCCGCATCCACCGGCTGAGCCCAAAGCGGAAGGGAGAACAAGCAAATACCACTTAATACGAAGGGCGGCAGAGCAGCCCTGGCCCTCGACCACAGATTTCGCTTTGCCCTTTTCAATGAATACCCCCTCTCCTTCTTCCCCGAGAAACTGTTCCACTCTTCCGTTGCGGAGGCAAGACGAGAAGCGCTGAGCCTTAATTCCTAACCAAATTCTCAATGACACAGGCCAAATCCCCTTGCTAGGCTTCTGGCTTATGGGAAATTATTCTGCTTATTTTTTACGCACCAATTTAACTCTCCTCAAACTTCTGTTGACCAGCCTAGGGCTGGTGGCTGCCACAGGCCTTGGTGGCTGCTCGACTCTCAGTCGAGATCCCGGCTTTCCCAAGGAGGGGAGCTTTTCCATCATGGCTTACAATGTGGAAAACCTCTTTGACACCATCAACGACGAGGGGGTCGATGACATCACCTATTTGCCTCTTGAGCAAAAGCAGACCCCAGAGCACCAGGAGGCCTGTGCGAAAATCACTGTTCCCCACTTTCGCAGAGAGTGCCTGGAGCTGGATTGGTCAGAAGAAGTTCTCGACCTCAAAATGCGCCGCCTTGCCGATGTCGTATTGCAGATTGACGGGGGCCGAGGGCCCGATCTCCTTTTGATGAGCGAAGTGGAAAATCGCAGAGTGCTGGAGCAGTGGAACGAGCGCTATCTCCAACAGGCAGGATACAAAACCATTGTCTGGATACCTGGGCCTGACCGCAGAGGCATTGATGTGGCCATGATGTCACGCTGGCCCCAGGTGGGCGAAGCCAAGCTCCATCGCATTCCCTTTAGCGCCCAAAGCGAAAGGGACCAAGAGAGGCTGCCTTTTTTGAGAGGGATTCTGGAGGCCACCTTTGAACTGCCCGATGGAACTCTCTTGACCGCTTTTGCTGTGCACTTACCCAACCCCAGAAATCCCCGGCACTGGAGAGAAGAGGCCATTGAGTTCATCATTGAACTGGCCAGGGGAGTTCCTGAAGATCACATTTATGTATTTGGGGGAGACTTTAACATTTCAGGGGAAGAGGAAAGTCGCCATGGCCTCTACTCACGCCAGCTTCAGCCCCACTTTTTGGTGTCCCATTTGGTTGGCTGCAAGAGGTGTCGAGGGTCAAACTACTTTCCGCGAAAAAAGCAGTGGTCTTTTTTAGATGCCCTGCTGTTTGACCCCAAGCTCAGCGCCTCGGGCTCAAGCCCTTGGGTGCTAGATAAGAGGTCCATTCGCATTCCCACCGGAAGCCGCTACCAGGTCTCCCGCTTTGGAACTCCCGCCCGATTTGATGAAAACAGTCCTTTTGGTGTCAGCGATCACTGGCCCATCAAGGCCAGAATCCATCAGCGCAAGAAGACAAGCCAGTAGGCTCCATGCCAACTCTGGGGAGCTTTCGTCTGCACATGGGGGCAGAGCTCTTCGGACTGGATCGCCCACTCGCCAGACAGGCGCTTTCCATCTCCTCCAGACACCTGCCTTGCCCCCACCACTCGGAGCTTTCCCTGAGGGGCGGAGCAGGCTCCGGTAAACACCAGAGGATTATGGCTGGACGACTGCAGCAGCCCTAAGTTGACCTCATTGTAGCGAGTCCGCGGTGACTGCCCCCTCCTGCGAATCTCTCGTGGAGCGTAGGTCCTGAGATTCATGGACTCGACAGCAAAGCGGACCGCCCGCCCAAAGTCGTCCACTACAAGAGTCCCCTTGATCTGGATATATTGGCTCCCATTCTCGTAGGCTGTCTCCTGAAGCCCCTCATGGCGCAGTGTCTGCCTGAGGCTGTGCATATTCACTCGGTAATGGAGAAAAAAGGCCTCTAGCCCGGACTCCAACGAATCTGTGTGTACGAGTCTGAGTTCTCGCGACTCTCTTAAGTCGGCCAGGGCAGAAAACTGCTCTGTCTGCTCCAACTCCATCTCTATAGCCAAATCCTGAGCCACTACTTTTAAGGATTTTAGGGAGTTTAGGGGGAACTCCTGCGCTCCCAAGCCCTCGGATGCCGAGTCGCCGGCAAAGATCTCAAAGTAATGACTGCCATCGACAATGGCCCGCCCCCCGCCAAGGGGCATCAGCCCCCTGAGCCGACAGTAGGGACTTGCCAGGCGCCACTGATGGCTAGACAGAGCATGCACTTGCTCGCAGGCACTGAGCAACTCCGAAGGCTCATCTGCCCTGCTGCTTGCCAGCCGCAAGCCCATTTCGGCCAAGTTTTTGGCCTCATTCAGCCGCGACACCAAGTAGTGGGCGTAGTCAGACAAGGCGGCCGAAGTCGCCTCAACACTCTGACCCTGGACTTTCTCTGCCCCCCGGCCTCCAGAGGAGCCACTTCCCCTTGCCCCTGAGTGGAAGGGGTCGGCTGGCTGACAGGCCACAAGAAAACCCAATACAAAAACCAATGCCATCTCAACTGATTTCAATTTGATCATTGCCCCCACCTTAACTCCACTCTCACCCCTTCCGTCTACACCCAATCACCCGCAAAACAGAACAAAAACATTCTGCCTTGTCTCAAAGTGAGACAAAAAAAATTTCGCAATGTATCATTTTTTTGCTCAAGTTTTCTCCAATTGAGCCGAAAGGTGTCTCATGTCTAAACGCCCCTACGAACTTTTACTTGCTGCATGGACCCAAGTTGCCGTTTCCCTTGGCATTCTCATTGGCTTTTGGATCTTTGCCCTCACCTCCAATCAACTTCCTTTTGTTTCCCAAAATATGTATCTACTTATTTTTGCTTTGGGAGGCTTGCTCTTGATCCAGCACCCAATTTGGCTCAATGCCTCCCGTCTGGTCGGTCTCTGTTGTCCCTTGATCCTTATGGCCTTCCTGGCCATGACCAACGGCAACTCAACTCAGGACCAAGGCCTATGGGCCAGTGGAATGCTCGGACTTTGGCTGCTGGGAACTGCACCCGCTCTGTTCAGCCCCCGCGTTCACCTCCTGCTTCTGAACCCCCATATGCGCTGGTGGCTCAACGCTCCCCGAAAAAAACTGCAGAACAAGGTGGTACTCAGTACAGACACAGGCCACTGCCTGCTCTCTACAACTGAAGACATCTCCCGCACAGGGGCCTTTATTCCCATGAGCCAGTCCCAGTTTGAGCAACTGAAGCTGATGCCGGGAGACAGCCTTCAAATCAGACTCTGGCTCCGAAACAAATACGACGATGCCCTTGACCTCAAGGCCAAAGTGGTTCGCCATGGCTATGGAAGCGACTGGACAAAATCCGGCTTAGGTCTGCACTTTATCCAAACTGACCACAGCACCCAACAGGAACTCAACCGCCTGACCGCTGCGGTCTAACTCTGCGGTCTAACTCTGCCCTCTACCTAGAACAAAAAACAGAAACCTATAGGGCCTTAATCATCACCTAGGGTCTATTTTGACGCCCTCTTTAAACAGCGCCGGAGTGAAAGCTCCTTCATCAGCAGCCGTTGGCATTCCGTCAGCAGCCATTGACTCTGCCCCCATTTGCGGATCTGTGGCCATCACCTGCGAGCTTCCAGCCTCAAAATGGGAAGCGGTCTCTCCATTCCTTCCGTGAGGATTTGTGCTCCAGCTTTTTCCAAACTTTTTGTCCATGAGCGAGTAGGCTCCCCACCTATGACACCTAAACATTTTATGACTACAAATGTTAAGTGTTGACGGAATTTTTCGCACTCCAGGATGCCCTGTGTGACCCGAAAAAAGGACTTTTCTTCAAAAAACAAGCCCTGCCCTTTAAAAGCCCCATGAAGGGCCTTTGTATTGCTTATACGAAGTGGGAATGAGTGACCTCGGCCTCTCACAAAAATCCCCTCGAAAAACCTGTGGTAGAGTGGCTTTGAAAAATCAAACAGCCGTCAACAAATAGGAGAACCCCCATGCACCAACCGCTCCCCAACAAACCCGAAGCTCTCAGTGATCGCGACCTGCTCAGCCGCATGCGCCAGCTCGTTCAAAAAGAGCGAGAACTGCTCACCGAGATCCTTCATCACCTCAAAGAGGTGGAGAGGCGCAAACTCTTTTCCGATCTGGGTTTTAAGAGCCTGTTTGACTATGCGGTTAGGGAACTGGGCTACTCAGAGGGGCAGGCTGGCCGGAGGATTGCCGCCATGAAGCTCCTGCGTGAGCTGCCGCAACAAGAAGCCCAAGAGCTGGAGAAAAAAATTGAAAGCGGGGCCTTAAACCTCACCCATCTCTGCCAGGCCCAGAGTTTTTTCAATGAAGTGAAGAAGTCAGCGTCAGCAAAGACCCTCGATGTGGGACAAAAACTTGATGTCCTTAAAAGTTTGGAGCACAAGTCCTCACGGCAGGGACAAGTCGCTCTGATAGAGAAAATGGAAGCAGTGGGGATTCAGGCCCCTGCACCCAAGGAACAGGCAAAGATCTTGTCCTCAGAACAAACTGAGCTTCGACTGGTGCTCAGTCG
>SKYF01000122.1 GCA_007128005.1 Bdellovibrionales bacterium | reverse complement strand
GAATTTATTCACCTCGGCCTCCATCTTTAAATAGTAGGAATTGCAAGAGGCAGGCCAGAAACCATGCCCCTAAAGGCAAAGGACCTCATTCCAAGCTTTTAAGTTGCCTACCAAGTTGACAGTGTGAAAGACTTTAATCACTTCAAAGTAGAGGAGGGCCCTATGGAGCTGCTTATGGACATCACACTTCTAAAAAAGTTTTTACTCTGGAGTGCTCTGCTCAACATCGGCATTATGCTGCTTTGGATTGCCCTACTGACATGGGGTCGCGGCTTTATCCATCGCTTTCACGGCATTTGGTTTCCCATGAGCCAAGAAAAAATGATCGAGCTCCACTACCTCATGTTTGGCCTCTATAAACTCGGGATTTTCCTATTTTTCCTAATGCCCTGGATCGCCCTCAGCCTGCTGACATAGGAGGCCCTGAATGTAGCCCCACCCTTTAAGGCTGCCACTGGAAGATGGGAGATCTATAAATTGTCGACGACCCTGGCAGAGTATAAGTTGCGGAGGGAACCGCCCAAATCGTCATAAAATCAAGTGCGGGGAATTTGGCCGCTGCGTCGTTTTCGTCCAC
Source organism: Bdellovibrionales bacterium (assembly GCA_007128005.1). Lineage (GTDB taxonomy): Bacteria > Bdellovibrionota > Bdellovibrionia > Bdellovibrionales > UBA1609 > SKYF01. The sequence goes on along the minus strand of SKYF01000122.1, from coordinate 8,908 downwards.
TTGGAGCTCAGACTCCAACTTTGATGTTCCCAAGCTGTTTGCTCCGGCCCCTGGACGAGTTTTTCCGACAATACCCCTATGGGGTTGGCTCCCGACACATGAGTGTAACTCCTGCCCGCTTCTGTGGAACCTCAGTCCGCTGACGTTATTTCCCGTAGCTGATATCTTCCCCGAGGCCGGGCGCTGGCTGTCAGACTGGTCCCGATCTCCTGCCTACACCAGTGAGGGACTCGGCCTTCGCTGTGCAATAATTCTCAATTAAAACGATTAGTTATGTCCTTGATAGAGCTTAAGAGCAGATGGCGCAAGGTGCCTGTACTTTGTCCGTTTTACCTGTCAAAGTGGACAAATGCTTGCCAGATTGATTTCAGATAAAATACGTCAAAGTCCTAAAAGTGTGCTGCTATTGGGACCCCGTCAAGTCGGGAAATCCTCGCTGATTTTATCCCTCAATCCTGATCTTGTTATCAATCTTCACGACGACAGGGTCTATTTGGACTTTAAGAGCAACCCCAATGAGCTCAGGGAAAGGATCCAGGCCCAAAGGCCAAGCGTGGTGTTTATTGATGAGATACAGCGGCACACGTCTCTTCTAAATACGGTTCAGGTGTTAATTGATTCCCCCGAGTACAAGGGGCGACTCAAATTTTATATCACTGGTTCCAGTGCGAGAAAGCTCCGGAGGGGGCAGGCCAACCTTCTTCCCGGAAGGCTTCTGTCTTACGAAATCGGCCCCCTTTGTGGGGCTGAACTCGACTATAAACTCGATGTGCAAAGGGCCTTGAGCATTGGCTGCCTACCAGAGCCCTACTTAACTAAGGACCAGGCTTTGGTGGAAAAACTGCTATCCACCTACTCCGGTGTCTATCTGAAGGAGGAAATCCAAGCTGAAGCTTTGACTCGGGACCTAGGGGGCTTTTCTCGTTTTATCATGGCGGCAGCACAAGAGGCAGGACAGATTTTGGATTTCTCTAAGCTGGCCAAACAGGCCAAAATTGAACGTAGGGCCTGTGCTCGTTTTTATGAAATTCTGGAAGACACCCTTATTGCTCGGCGTCTGGAGGTCTTTGATCAAACGGATGCCGAAATCAAGAGGCGACCCAAGTTTTACTTCTTTGATACAGGGGTGCTCAATGGTCTGTTGGAGAATTTTGTGGCCTCGTTAGATCGGAAAGGTCATCTGTTCGAGCACTTAGTTGTTAATCAGATTACAGCCTCGGCTCAGGCCAGAGACCTTCCCATACGCCTCAGCTACTTTCGTACTCGCTCAGGTTACGAAGTGGACCTTGTTTTGCAAATAAGAGGTCACACCTATGCCATAGAGGTGAAATCCGGCCAAGTTGGGTCACAGGATGTAAGGTCCTTGGAGCGGTTTAAAGATTACTTTCCTCAGGTGGATAGGCTATTTATTGTCACACCCACATCGGCCCATAAGAAAATCGACGAAGTTGAAATCTGTGACCTCAATCAGCTATTGATGGAGATTGGCCTGTAGAGCGGGTCCTTCTAAGGGGGGACAGTGCGCCCCCTTTAGCCTGGGCTGAGGTTGTCTGGAACTCGGCCCTCGGCGATGGCCTGACTGAGGGCCTTGTGATCTTCATGACCGACGATCTTTGCAGCCTCGGCCAGGGGTAAGGGATCTGGCTGGGCCAGTTTTGCCCTTTTCACGTCCACCACCTTGCGGTAGGCCTCGTCAATCTGCTGGGCCTTGAGCTGCCCATCTTTAAGGGCTTTGCGTACGGCCTCAAAAGCGATCTCCGGATGGCGGGGCTCGTTGCAGTAAAGGAGCATTTCACATCCGGCCTGAAAAGCGCGAACTGGAATTTCCTCAACACTCCAATTTTTAGAAAGGGCCTTCATGTCTAGATCATCGCTGATGATCAAGCCTCTGTAGCGCAACTCCTGTCGCAGAATGTCCTTGAGGAAAATACTAGAAAGCGTTACTGGCCACTCAGGATCAATCTTGGGAAATTTCAAGTGCCCCGTCATGGCCATATCAATGCGGGCGCGAAAGGCCTTTTTAAAGGGCTGAGCCTCAACTTCCATCAGGCGGTTGAGATCAGTGTCCTCGTCCACAGGAAGGTCCTCGTGGCTGTCCACAGAAGTGTTGCCATGTCCAGGAAAGTGCTTGGCGCAGGGAAGGATTTCGGCCTTGATAAAGCCTCTGACGAGGGCCGAGGCCATCTTGGCCACTTCCTCGGCGTCGGTTCCGAGCGCCCTGTCGCCGATGACCTTGTTGTTGGGGTTGGTGAGAACATCAATGCAGGGAGCGAAGTTCAAATTGATGCCAAAGGACTTCAGCTCAAGGCCCATACTCATTGCAAACTTAAAGGCCAAGGACGTGGAATCCAGTTTTCCCAGCTGGGCCATGGGGGGCCACTCCGTAAAGGGCGCCTTGAGGCGAGCCACTCTGCCGCCTTCCATATCGATACCAATAAACAGTGGAATTTTATCCCGAGTTTTGTGTCTCAGTGAGTGCAACTCGCGGCACAGAGCATGGAGCTGATCGGGAGCTCCGACGTTGCGTTCAAATAAAATCACTCCCCCAATGTTGTTGGCCACAATAAAATCAGCCTCACTTGCGGAGAGCTCAGGACCTTTCAGTCCCATCACCAATAACTGTCCGATTTTGTCCGTCATAAACGCTCCTTATCTTGTTATTGCAGCATGGGAGCCTCAAAAAATCAAACCACTCCGCAGGGTTCAATTCTTTTTGGGGTCTAGGTAATCTCTAAGCCCATCGCCAAAAAGGTTGAAGCCTAAAACCAACAACAAAATGGCCAGTCCAGGAAAGAGACTCACGTGAGGAGCCTCTAGTAGAATCTTTCTTCCTGAATCCAGAAGGGCTCCCCAAGTGGGAGTGGTGGGCGGAGCGCCAAGGCCCAGGAAGCTCAAACCCGATTCGGCAATAATGGTTCCTGCCATGGCAAAGCTACAGTGGACCACTAGGGTCCCTACAAGGTTGGGCCAGATATGTAAAACCACCTGACGCACGGGACCTGCGCCCATGGCCTGGGCTGAGACCACGTAGTCGCGCTCTTTCAAATGCAAAACTTCCCCGCGCACAAGGCGCGCATAGCTAGCCCAACTTGTCAGGCACATGGCAATGATCACGTTTCGGACAGAGGGGCCGAGCATGGCCACTAGACCAAGGGCTAGGAGAAAGTTGGGAAAGGCCGAGATCATATCAATGATACGCATAATCAGGCCATCCACCCAGCGCCCGACAAAACCGGCCACAGAGCCCAGGAGCAACCCCACAATGGTGCTGATGGTGACCACAGTGAGGGCCACACCCAAACTGACTCGAGCCCCATAGACAACTTTTGAAAAGACATCGCTGCCCATCTCATCTAAGCCAAAGGGATGAGTCCAAGAGGGGGCCTGGTAGCGGTCGGCCAAGGACATGGTGTTGGGGTCTTGAATGGCAATCCAAGGGGCAAACAGTGCCACTATCACCATGACCAAGACAATGCCCGCCCCCAGATACATGAGAAGTTTTTTTCTTAAGGGAACTCTGCGTCCGGAAACTTTGCTCTGACTCATTCGCCCAGCCTCACTTTTGGATTGATCAGAGCGTAGCTTAAGTCGGTGACTAAGTTGACCACCACGTAGATCAGGGAGATCAACAGAATACAGCCCTGAACAACGGGGTAATCCCGACGCTGAATGGAACCCAACAGTAGAGTCCCCAGCCCGGGCCAGTCAAAAATTGTCTCGGTGATCACCGTTCCCGTGAGTAGGGCCCCCACTTGCAGACCCACAATGGTCACAATGGGCATCAGGGCATTGCGCAAGGCATGGCGAAAGTAAAGGGGCCCAGGACCAAGACCTTTAGATCGAGCCACATTGATGTAGTCCTCGCGGATGACTTCAAGCATAGAGGCTCGAGTGATCCTCATAATTACGGCCCCGAGCGGTAGGGCCAGACTGAGGGCTGGCAACACCAAGTGCTCAATGCCCCCTCGCTCACTGACTGGAAAAAAGTCCAGCTGTATGGCGAACACATAGATCAACAGGGGGCCTAAAAAAAATCCCGGTATCGACATCCCCAAGAGTCCAGAAACCATCACCGAGTGATCCACCGCACTGTACTGGCGGACAGCAGCCAGAATTCCCAGGGGAATGCCAAACAGCAGGGCTATAAACATGGCGGCAAAGGTGAGTTCAGCCGTGGCGGGCAGCCTTTCAAGCAGAGAGTCGAGCACGGGCTGCCTTGTGTGCAGAGATCGACCAATGTCCAGGCGGGCCAGATCAAAGAGAAAGGCCTTGTATTGAGTGAGAAGAGGCTGATCCAGTCCCAACTCCTGGCGCAGCTGGGCCTTGTCTTGCGCTGAGGCCTGCTCGCCCAGCATGATATCCACTGGGTCTCCTGGGACCAGGTGAATCAACAAAAAGGTCAAGGTGCAGACGCCAAGGACAACAGGTAAGGTCACAAAAATTCGGCGCAAAATAAATCGCATCACGACTCAGGGTTCTCCTCGGGCAGGTTCTGATCAATCGGGCTTGCCAGTGGGTGAGTTCTCCCGGCAGGCACAGAGCCAAAGAGGGTCTCTATGGTTGAGGTGGGGAGCTGAAAGCCTCGAGTGGCCTCTTCGGCTTGAGCCACCAAGGTGAATTCAATTTTTCTCTCTGGAGAGGAGTTTTTTAGCACGACACCTTCAGGGGTGATGTGACTCACAAAGCGGCTTTCACCTTTGCCCTCTTCTATGAGACGGTTTTCCACTTTAAAGGCTTTAAGCCCGAAGAGCTCTGTCTCACCTGTGATGCGAGCCACACCCTGGGCCAGAGAGCCGCTTTCCTCAAGGACCGTTTGATAGCTCAGACGCAGGCCCTTTTTAAGCCCACTTTGCAGCATCAAATAACTGAGAAAGCTACTTAAAAAAGTCCCCTCTGGAAGCTCCAGGCGGATACTTTCTTCCCCTGTCCGCGCCATCATAGTCTGCCCCACAAAACGAGCATCGATCTGTCGGCTGTTCTCGGGGCCCGAAGCCCAAGTGTACTCATAGGCCAGGGGCTCAAACCTCTGGTTGGCTGTGGCCTTGAGGCTTTCTGCTGTGTTGCCTGCAGCCTCACTGGTGCGGATAAAGTAAGTGGACTCAAACTCCTTCTTGTTGCGGTCCAACCTGTAGCGCTGAATCACATAGCCGGAGTGGGAGCCATCTATGGTGATCTTGTAGTAGCCCTCAAAGAGCAATTGGACCGGACTCTGTTCCTCACTGCTGAGTTCTGGGCTAGGGAAAGCCAGCAGCAAGACGGCTAGAATGAGACTACGGACCATGGTCGAGACTCCTTGGTTGGCAGTCTTTAGTCTCAACTTTATCAACTAGAGCTGTCAAATTGTTCTGAACTCTGGGTTTTCTGTTAAAATGTAGGGACCATGAAAAGGCCTTGGTTCCTTCAGCACAGATATCTGTCCAACCAAAAGGGGCAGCTCTCCATCTTTGTGGCCCTGATCTTTCAGGTGCTCTTTGTTCTCTTTGCCATGGGAATCAATGTGGCCCTCGTTGTCCACGATAAAATCAATTTGCAGAACGCTGTGGATTTGGCGGCCTATTACGGAGCTCAGAGGCAGGCCGAACTCCTCAACGCCATTGCCCACAGCAACTACCAGGTGCGCCAGTCCTGGAAGTTATTGGCCTGGCGCTACAGGGTGCTTGGCTCCATGGGTATGTCACGGCCCGAGTACATCCATCCCGCCCGTCGAGGGGATACGGTTGAGGAGAGTTACTTTATAGGGCAGTACGGAACCAACCCGCCCACCTGCGTGACCTATGCCCCCAATTGGGTTGAGGTGAATCCCCAGGAGAACCTGTGCAACGACCCCAATTTGCAGATTCCCCCACTGCCCCCCATGCGGGTCATCATTGGTTTTCCCTTTAACCTTGCGGCCAAGCGGTTGACCGACCGCCTGATCGAGCAGTTCAATATGGCCTGTGCCTATCATGGGGCCTACAATTGGTGGTTTGCTGCAAGCATCCTTCAGGCCTATCGGGAGGATATGCGCAACCGCCGCCAAGTGATGATGGGCTTGGCTAGGGGCTTAAGCTCCAGTGCTGATGACATCACCGACCTGCGAGGAGAGTCCACAAGAGGTGGGGCCTTCAACACTCTGATCAAAAATCTGACCACCACCAACCGCGAGGGATTTGAGAGCTTTGAGTTCTACAACTCTTTAGGACACCCCTCACTTCAAGGACAACCCCCAGAGGACACTTGGCTGCCTTTAATTCAGATCAACCCGACGCTGATGTACACAGATGCTCGCGATGTGGACGGCTGCAGTGCCATTATGTCGACGTTGATAGATCTACCCCGTAAGCCCGCAGCTCTTGATCGGCTCAACAACAGCAATTTGGATCCAGATAGGGCGCTGAGAAACTGGTATGGGCCGCAGGGGCATGACCCCGTTTTCACCAGTGATTATTACTTCAACTTAGGGGTGGAAAAAAACCCCTGGTATATGGCCTATGTAGGGGTCAAGGCCACAAGCCGCCCCCGCCAGATCTTTTTTCCCTTTGGTCCGCGAGTGACGGTAACGGCTAGAGCCTATGCCAAACCCTTTGGGGGCCGCATTGGCCCCTGGTACTCCCACCAGTGGCCCAGTGGGGCCTCCCGGTCTCAGGGCAATAAAGTGGATATTCTTTTACCACCCAGAGTGGATGAGAACGGAATGATAGGTGGAGCTGATATTCAAGATCCCAGTCGCTTTCCCAACTACTCCCGCTTTCCAGGTGACACTCTGGGCTTGAAGTCACGAGGGGCCCTCAACAGCCTGCGAGGTGCTTTTGACCGTATTAAAATGCACTACTCGGACTTTCAAGACATCAAGGCCGAGCATGTTTTGGGTGAAGCCAATGACCCCTTGGCCTGGGATGTGAGAAATGACAGGGCTGCTCAAGTGCGATTCTTTGAAATTGCCGCCATAGTTCCCGATATCTTTGATATTACCTATTACTCCATTGAGCCCAACTACACTGAAAACTATCTCCAATTTCTAGTGGCCAACCGAGAGCAGTTGGGGATTCCCCCTAGGGTTCCCTTAAGGGGAGATCTGGGCTCTCGGGGAGAGGATATGAACATGACGATTTTAGAGCAGTTTCAGGGGGTGCAGGAGGACCAAACCCACCTGGATCATGCCTTTTATTTTATTCGCAACATCTACCATGTCCTCACGGCCTGGCTGCCCAACTTTGAAAATAATCTCTATCAGGGGCCAGACCAGTACTTCGGGGCCTGCGAAACACCAATCGATATGGACAAAGAGTTTCGCATACCGGGCCATTGTCTCAACTACGGGGGGCGGACGGGGTACTCCGTCAAGTTGGTCTCAAGGGATATGCTGCTCTCCTCTGAGCTTCCCCTGGGCGGGGGGTTTAACTCCTCACTGCGGGGCCCTATCCTCAACCCTCCTCCTATTGATATGGGCTGGTGATCAGCAGGCTCGCTGCTGGCAGTTTCATTGAGATTTTAACTTGGAATTGAGACCGTTCCTGGCTATCTTTGAGCCTATGTCGCAAAATTCCAATCTAGAGAAACCAGCACAGGGCTCACCAGACAGTTTGTCAGACAGTTCGGACAACTCTGCGGAGAAGTCGGTTGAGGACCTAAAAAAAGATCTTAAGTTTGATATTTCAGTGATCTGTCTGTTGATCCTCACTGCGATTGCTGTGACAGCCACTTTGATGCACCTCAAAGCTGTGATGGTGCCCTTTGTGTTTGCGGTGTTTGTCTACTTTATGATCAGTCCTTCGGTGAACTGGTTTGAAAAGACCTTGCGTTTGCCCCGGCTGCTGGCCATGTCGGCCACTCTCTTTTTAAGCCTGCTCATTATGGTAGCCTTTGTCTATATGATCTCTGTGTCACTAAAGGGCTTTTTAGTAGGGGCTGAACAGTACCATGCTCGAGTGCTCTCCACCATGGACTGGATACAGACTGTCCTATTGAGTTGGGGCTTTAATGTGGAGCTCAGGCAGTTGCAGCAGGAGTTGCAGACCATGCAGGTGATCAACTGGGCCAGGGCCTTCACGGGTGAATTTATGGGCTTTATGGGCAACTTCATTTTGGTTGTCATCTTTCTGATTTTTCTTTTTATCGGCAAAGTCACCACAACGGATAAAGTGGAGCCTCCTGAGGTCTTTAAGCTGATCAACTCTCGGATTTCCAAGTACATTTGGACGAAGTTCTTGGTCTCTTTAGCCACAGGCTTAACTGTGGGGATTTTCTTACGCATTATGGGGCTCGACTTGGCCATTATGTTTGGAGTCTTTGCCTTTTTACTCAACTTTATCCCCAGTGTGGGTTCCATTGTGGCCACCCTGCTACCCCTTCCCGTGGCTCTTCTTCAGTTTGGACCAGGAGCGCAGTTTATTTTGGCCTTGGCGGTTCCCGGAGTGATTCAGTTCACTGTGGGAAATATTATCGAGCCCAAACTGCTTGGTGAGAGCTTGGATTTACATCCTGTTGCCATCTTGTTTTTCCTCGTTTTTTGGGGGATTGTCTGGGGCCTTCCGGGCATGTTTCTGGCTGTGCCCATCACGGCCATTTTGAAGTTTGTTCTCGAACAGTTCTACATCACTCGTCCGGTGGCTAATATCTTGGCCGGAAGACCTTATTAAAATAAGGCCAGACTTTGAGGCCGAGAAAATTATTCATTGCCAAGCCAGGGTCTTGCCTTGATGCCCTACGTTATCTATATAAAGCTCCCATGGGGAGGTTCCTATGTCCGCTTTTAAAACGTCTCTAATGCTTGTCTTGTTTTTGCTCTGTCCTCAGTCCTTTGCAGGCCCCGTGGACTTTTATTCCAACGGAGACATTTCCGTATTTGTCGACTCTGACTCCGAACTGCGGGCAACTATCTACTGGCCAGGCAGTGAGCCTGGCAGCAGTCTTGGAAGGGCCCACTTTG
>SKYF01000106.1 GCA_007128005.1 Bdellovibrionales bacterium | reverse complement strand
TCAAGCTCAGTCGAGAGCTGTCTAAGCGGCCCAGTGGAAAAACCCTCTATATTTTGGATGAGCCCACCACAGGACTGCACTTTGAGGATATTCAGCGCTTGCTCGAGCTTCTCCATGAGCTAGTAGACCAGGGCAACACGGTCCTGGTGATTGAGCATCAGTTGGATGTTTTAAAATCCTGCGACCACCTAATTGATATGGGGCCCGAGGGAGGGCGAGGTGGAGGACAAATTGTGGCTCAGGGAACTCCCGAGCAAGTGGCGGCTCAGCCCAAAAGCCCCACAGCCGCTTTTTTGAGAGCGGCTTTGGAGCTTTAGTTTAGACTCAAAAAATCACATTATCAAAGTGGGAACTGAAGCCATTTTCAGCACATCTATCCACTGCCACAACGTCGCCTTGAAATTGAATTGAGCAGTGACCTATGGAAACTTGGCCGCTGGTTGCAAAGCGAATTTGGAACTCAGTCAAATAATGAGAGTAGTTGCTTGCGGATGAAATTGAGTAAGCTCCTTCACGGGAAAAAGTTTGCGTTTGTCCGCGTCCAAGGCTGATAGCCTCATAGAGGCCAGAGTTGACCTCAAAGCTCTGATCCGGTCTGCTCCAGGAGCCCGTCACTATGATGGAGTCAGTGGCAGGGCGGTAGACGATGGTCCAATTGTGAGTGGTTCCACCAGAACCACTATAGCTACGGGTTTCTGTAATTGATGCCTGAGAGGTGTTAGGCAAATTTGATCCTTGGGAGTCAGAGCGGGCTGTAGGAGAGTCTTGGGCGCAGTTTTGGAAAAGCGCCATTGCCCCTAGGGTGATGGTGGCCATTGTGAAGACATTTTTATGCCAAATTTTTCTCAATTTGAGACAGATCATGAGAATTCCTCCTTTGTCTGCCTTTGGAGATTCAAATTCTGTGCAAGCCCAGATCAAACATAGGGCTATTTGAGTCTTGAAAGCGTACACAAACTGAGCATTTGTATAAGATGAGGCCTATCTCAGCTCTACCTGAAACTCGCTGATTCTGTCTAACGGGCAGGCAGGATCGGTGGACTTAACAAAAAGCTGTTGTTTCCAGGGGTTTGTTGGCCATTGACGGGCCTCAGGATTGCAATTTCAGACTGGAGATCTATTAACCATCAGACTCTGTGGGGGAGTTATGAAAACAAATTTTACACAAACATTCCATTTGTCTTTAGTTACAAGTCTTGCGCTGTCCTTGATTTTAGTGGGCTGTGGACAGGGTATGCAGGTGGCAAATCAAAGTTCCCTAGGTTCTGAATCAGAAGCTGTGGGTGATTTGGGCTCAGGGTCTGGAGCAGACCAGCCAGTGACCTTTCCCGAGATTGAGTTGAATAAGGTCTCAGAGTTGGCTCAGTCGGCTGAGGAGACTCTGCTGGAGGCCGAAGAGCTGTTGCGCTCACATCTGCAGGACTTATCGCGGCTGGAGTCCACAGCTGGTGCAGTGAGCACTCAGTCTTTGCCCATTCTGGGTTTGAGTAAAAAGCTTGCTCGTCCCTTAGATCAGCTGGCGGACAAGTACGCCAAGCTCAGAGAGTCCACCCAAGATGTCTCAGGAAAGTTAGATGATGCGTTGGCGCGTCTTGTGGGGTCTGACCCTCTGTATTTGGTGCTATTGGCTAGGATTCATGGGGCCCAAGAGAAAATAGCTCAATTGGAGCAGCGTTTGACTCAAATCCATCTGCGAGTGGTGGAGCTGGTCGCATCAGCAGAGTCCCAAGTCGATCAATGGGCCCAACGCTTTGCCAGAAGCCGAAATGTCCTGGAAAACCTATTGGCCGTGGAACTCTATGGACTTAAGAACGAGCTGACGCAAATTCGCCAGCGTCTTCAGGTCATGTGATCATCGGGCTTAGTAGTTTTCTACTTTTCGCGAGTTGAGAGGTTGAAGGGGGCGGTTGTTGGGCCGCACCAAGGTCCTCAGCGTCACAAGTTGCTCCTGGGATAGCTCAATGGGCGTGTTGAACACAACCCATAAAAGGCCCTCTGTGCAGGGGGGAGTGGTCAACGAGCCCTTATACTTATAGTGGGTTTGTTCCTTGGGCAGGAGTTCCTCTGGGGCCCAATCAATTGGGGCGATATATTCGTGATTGATGGTCTGAAGGGGCTGGCTGAGAATTTTTCTCAGCTCCAGATGCTCTGTCCCAACCTCAGCCAGGCTCGCCACCACGACCTTTTGGCCTTGGCTACTCTCATGGTGGAATTGGATTTCAAGGGGATACTCCCTGCCAGAGATACGGTGCTCACTGGGGGTGTAGAAATGGATTGTTTTCAGTTCAAATTCTTCTCCGTGGATTTTTGCAGAGCTTCCGCCATCAATGGGCAGGCGAAGGGTCCAGCCGGTATGAATCATTTTTAGGGGTTGCTTCTGATAGTTCGGAATGAAGAGATTGTCTGCCTTCTTGGGCGGACTCCATATCAGGTTGATCGGAGACTGCTCCCGGCCCTGCTCGCAGAGGGAAAACTCCTCCCGGAGGCGGCCCCAGCTCTCTGGTCCCGTGACTCCAGAGTAGGACCAAACGGGCAAAGTCTCGGTTAAATCCTGGGGGCTGGGTTCAGAATTCTCCTCTGGGGGCAGCTCATGGACCTTTTGCGGCCTGAGAGGGGGCTCAGTCATGCTCAAAGAGGCCCTGTCCCCCCTGGGGCTGGAGGCGCAGCCCAAGATCAAACCCAAGGTTGTGAAAAAGCTAAGAAGCAAAAGAGGTTTCTGCGGCATAAACTCAGAGTATCCAGAAACAATGGCTGATGGCAAAGCCTCTCGGGGACAGGTTGGAGCAGTCCATTCTTTGGTCGAGGAGTTTCTGTTCAAGATTTTCATCTGAGTTTTTGAAATAATTGCAAAGAGTCTCATAGTCCTTCTTCGCTCTTTGTCGTGCTCAACTTCCATTCTTATTTTTAAAATAAAAAATTTTTAATCTACAATATAAATGTTTATAAATAATATATGTAATGTATTCTTAGATCTGTGTAACACATCAATTGAGCATATAAGAATATTCATTGGGAAAGAGGAATGAATCTTAATCATGAATATATTACTTGTTGAAGATGAAGAACGTCTTTCAAGCTACTTGGAGAGGGCCTTGAAGGTAGAGGGTTTCGCCACCTGTGTCTGCGGATCTGTGGATGAGGTTCAAGCCCTTATTTCGACATCCTATTTTGAGCCAGAGGTGGTGATTTTGGATCGCCTTCTGAGGGGGGTAGATTCTCTGAATCTCATTGAGCCCCTTAGGGAAAAATTTCCTCGCTTACGTATCCTTATTCTTTCAGCCATCACTACAGCTGAGGAAAAAGCAATGGCACTAGATGCAGGAGCGGATGACTATATGTCTAAACCCTTCTCTTCCCGCGAGCTTCTAGCTCGACTCAAGGCGCTCACTCGCAGGCAGTTATATATGGAAGAAAATAGCTGTTTAACTCTTAGTAATGTGATGCTTGAGTTTAAAACTCGCACAGTTCTTATCAATGGAACAAAGGTCAATTTGACTAACAAGGAATTTCTCCTGGCTCTGAATTTTATGCGCGAGCCTGGGCGGGTTTTTTCTAAGGCTGATCTTTTTAAAAAGGTTTGGAATCAGCACCAAGATACCAATTCCAATGTGGTTGAGGTGACAATTAATAATTTGCGTCGAAAGCTTAAGGAGTCTGAGAGTCATCTAAAGATCATGAGTCGGCGTAATCTTGGATACTGGCTTGAGAATTAAAATTTGTTTAGGTATTTTGATTGCAGTGATCGTTGCCTCGTCCACCGTGGCCTATTTAAGGGTGCGTTTTCAGTATGAGGACCGACTGGCTTTTTTGAAAGGTCAGCTTCTTGAGGATGCAGAGCGTCTGTCGGCAAGGACCAAGGGTCAGGGCCTCTGGTCTGGTTCAGAAGGTGATTGGGAAGGTTTTGTTCGAGAGACTTTTTTGGAGAGTAATCCTGGTCTTCTCGTGAATATTTTTAGCCCAGAGAGAAGGCGTCTTTATTCAAACTGTTTGGGAAAAGAATGTCAGTGGCAATGGCCTATCCGAGTTGAAGTCACAAATGGGGTCTACGAGGAAGATTCCCAGCCCTCAAATGGAAGGCTCAAGTTTGTTTCCCTCAGTCAGTCTGTTCCCCTAGGTGAGGCAGAAGTCTTTGTGCAGTTGGTTCGAGGTCAGGAAAGGTTCCGGATTTATGGGGCCGAGTTCAATAGCAAGTGGCTTCTCTACACGATTTTGGCCCTATCATCCATTTTTCTAGTGTCGGTGCTTTTAACTGTCTGGGTCTTGAGGCCGCTGGGGCAGTTGGCGGCCTACGTGGAGAACTTTGCAGGCCAAATTCGCAATCATATTCCCCAGACGGAGCCGATGAACCCCAAATGGTTAAAGAACTCTCACTCAAGGGATGAGTTTTATCGCATGAGCCGAGCGGTTCGTGAGCTGTCTGACAAAGTGCATTTCCACGCCAACCTGACTCGACATTGGACCTTTCAGATGGCCCATGAGCTCAAAACCCCTCTAAGTATCTTGAGAGTGGAAATTGAGGACCTAAAACAGCATCAGGGATCCGGGGTAAAGCCTAGCAAAATAGATGAACTGTTGGCTGAGATCGATCGACTTGGGCAAGTGATATCTAGTTTTCTGAGTTGGGCAGAGGTGGAGGGGTCAGTGAGCCCATTGCAGCTGAACTCTGTCAAAGTAGAGAGTCTGCTGGAGCGCGAAGTGGCGAGGCTTTCGCAAATTTTTCCAGACAGAGACATACGATTGACTATCGAGGAGTCGGTCTCCCTGCTTGTTCACCCCCATCATTTAGAACAGCTGGTTATCAACTTGCTGGACAACGCCCTCAAGTACAGTGAGTCTGGGGCAGTGGATGTGATTCTTTCTCAAGGGAGCCTGCAGTTCAAGGATAGGGGGCCAGGGATTCCCCTTGAAGTATTAAAGCGTATGGGATCCCCTTTCAACAGAGGCAATGATATAAAAAGAGAGCAGGTGTCGAGCAATGGGCTAGGTCTGGCCTGGGTCTTTAGCATTGCCCGTAAATATGGCTGGCGGTTAGATGTCCACTCCTCTCCCCAGGGGACGACCATTGAGGTGAATTTTTTGAACTAGAGGTTGCGGGGGGAGAGTTGGATATTGCGCAGCAGATCAGGGCGCTCCAGAATTTTGGCCCCTCCCAGGGCAATTGTTGTGAGTGGGTTTTCGCTGAGGGTGACGTGCAAATTGGTCTCCTCGCGAATGCGTTCACTGAGGTTGCGCAGCAGAGCCCCCCCTCCGGACAGTACAATCCCATGGTCTATAATATCCGAGATGGACTCGGGTGGAGTGTTCTCAAAGGCGCTGTGAATGGCTTGGATAATCTCACGCAGTGAGGGGTCCAAGGCCCGGTAGATTTCGTGAGAGGAGACCTCAATGGACTTTGGCAGCCCTGTGGTGCAGTCCAGCCCACTGACTCGGTCCATTTTGGGTTGATCCTCAAGGGTGGCTGAGCCCAACTTGATTTTGAGCTTTTCTGCCGTCTGCTCGCCGATGGAGAGATTTCTCTCTTTTTTAAAGTAGATGATAATGGCCTCGTCAAACTTATGACCACCAATGCGAACAGCCTGGCAGCTGACTATTCCGCAAAGTGCAATGATGGCCACTTCTGTGGTGCCACCCCCAATATCTATAATCATTGAGGCCTTCGGGCTTTCAATGGGCAAGCCTGCCCCAATGGCCGCAGCCACCGGCTCATCAATGAGAAAGACTTCTTTGGCTCCGGCAGATAGGCCAGCTCGAACCACGGCCTGCTTCTCCACATCTGTGACTCCAAAGGGAAGAGAAATAACCATCCTTGATTTGCCCCAGCGTTTTCGCACGCCAGGCCTCTGCAGATAGTACTTCAGCATGGTTTCGGTCACGCTGTAATCGGCAATCACTCCATCTTTTAAAGGGTAGGAGGCCACCAATTGTCCTGGGGTTTTTCCTATTTTTTCTTTGGCCTCGGCGCCCACGGCAATCACTTCCCGGTCCCCCCAGGAGTCCTCTCTAAAAGCAATGACCGAGGGTTCGTTGACAACCAGCCCCTTGCCGCGAACTGCAACCAGAGTGTTGGCAGTTCCCAAATCAATGTAAATATCAGCAGCTGTCTGAGGCACGGACCAGTTGAGCATGGAATATCTCCTTAAAGATTCTCAAGCTTTAAGTCTAAGGGCGAGGCCGGTTTAAATCAAACGGTACTCGGCTAGGCCCCGGATAAAGGTGCCCAACAGGACCTTGAGGATGACAATGCTGGGAATCGCAAGCAGCATTCCAGCAAAGCCAAAGAGGATGGAGCCACCGATAACCCCCACAATGACGACCAGAGGGTGGAGGTTGACGGCCCCTCCCAGAACCACGGGTTGAAACACGGCATTGTCAAGAAGCTGGGCAATTGCCACGGTGGCCATAACCCCCAAAAAAATATGCTCTTCGCCCATAGAGGGTATCAGGGGTGAGATGTTTTCTGCGACTAAGGCGTAAGATAGTCCCACAACTAAGCCAATAAAGGGGCCAAGAAAGGGAATGGCATTTGCCATACCGGCAATTATACCCATCAATAGGGCGACTTTGAGTTGAATGCCAACCATAACAAAGCCCAAGGTGAGACTGAGTCCCACAAGGCTACACTGAAGAAAGGTGCCGCGCAGATACTGTCCGATGGCGTTGTCGACTTCATCGACCATACTGTAGGTCAGTTCAAAATAGCGATTGGGGGCCAGAGAAATAAAGCGGCGCATTATACTGCCTCTATCCAGGAGCATAAACACAAATACCAAGGGCACAAGGACCCAGATGCTCAAGACCTCTAGAATCCAGGCAAGAGCCGAGCTCTTTTCTTCTGTCACTGCTGAGGGGGCTGGAGATGTAGCGGGTGGGGTTGAGAGGTGGGGCTCGGTGGGTGATTGAGAAGCCAGCTCTCTGGTCAAGGCCACTCTTGCAATCGAGCCAGTGGATGACTTTTGAGCTCTTTCTAAATTAGTCTGAAAAAAGCTCAAATACAGCTCTGCTCGCTTCGGGTCCATTTCAGCATTTTGTAGGTGCTCCAGAAAAGTCTTTTGTTGTTGGAGATCCAGAGTCAGGATTTGATTTAAGGATTCAATCAAGGGGGTCAGATCCCTTTCCACCAAACTGTGGAGAAAGTTCCCCTTTCCAGTCTCTGGATCAATTTGCATGAGGTGTTCATACTTTTCATTGACCTTGAATTGCAGGCGGACCATCAGTTCCAGCTGACCGCTTTCATCGGGTATGCTGCTACGGATCTGAAGGCCCAAAAATATCAGTCCAGAGAAGATCAGGACAAGAATCACTGGTGCTCTGAGAGACTCAGGCAGTCCGGGCATATTAAAATTATTTACTAAGGGACGAAATAAATAGGCCAATAGGGCGCCAAAAATCAGCGGCAGGATCAGGGCTCTCAGGGCCCAAATCAGAAAGAGGCCAAGACCAAGGGCAGCTAAGCCCAAAGTCAGGTAGAGCCAAAAAGCCCTCCTTTTGCGCTCAATGGGGTCAGTGGGACGTCGGTTAGGCGGCGGTGAGTCTTGGGGCCTCATTTTTAGGCGCGTCCTCGCTGATTAAAGAGTTGGTGGCTTTGAGCCGTTCGCCGATCACCGTAGCCAAAGAGCGGTAGATGAGGCAGGCAATTTTAGGCTTGCTATCGATAAGCTTATTTAAGTCCTCCCTAAACAAAACCAAGCACTGGGTCTTCAAATTGGCGCGGGCCGAAGCAGACCTTGGAGTCTGGTCAAGCAGAGCCAGGTCTCCAAAAAAAGCTCCAGGCCCAAGAAGAGCCAGTTGAGCAGCTGCTCTTTGTGAGGGTTCCACAGCTTCCGGAGTGCCATCTGTCAGGCTACTTGGAGGCAGCTCGATGCTGACTTGGCCGCTTTGGATGATGAATAGGGCGGCTCCAGGTTGCTGTATTTCAAAAATGTGTTCGTTTTTATTGTAAGTCCTCTCGTAGATAATGTTTGAAAGATCGCGTATTTGGCGAAAGCTGAGGTCTTGAAAGAGGGCAATAGACTTTAAAAACTTGAGCTTTTCCACCTCGCTGGACTTGGTTCTCAGCCGCATGAGGTTTGCCCACAGTATTGCCCTGGCCTGTAAACTCTTATCACTCATATGGACACACTTGCCTTTCCTAGTTTTTTATCGGAAAACCCTAGCGGGGAGATAAGCCTAAATGTTTATTTTGACTCTGATTCGGGCTCTGCTTTGGTCGGTATTTTTTGTCCTTCATACGGCCGTCTTGGCGATTGCGGTTGTTCTGGCCTCCTATGTCCTCAAGTGGAGGCCTTTTTTTGAATTTATTATGACCAAAGCCTGGTCCAAATGGCCCCTAAATCTTGCAGGAGTCCAGGTTGAAGTCCGCGGAGCTGAGCGGCTTCAGGGGCTATCGGGGGGCTGTCTTTTTCTCTTTAGTCACTCCAGTCTGATCGACATTTTGGTGCTGTTTGGCTATTTGCCCAAGCCCTTTATGTTCGGCAGTAAAATTGAGCTCTTTCGTGTTCCAATATTTGGGCCTGCTATGAAGCGAATGGGAGCTCTACCAATTGCCAGAGACAATCGGGCAGAGGTTCTCAAAGTCTATGCCGGGGCCAGACAGAGGGTGAAGGCTGGGGAGTCCTTTGCCCTAGCTCCTGAGGGCACTCGGCAGGATCAGGGGACGCAATTGGGGAGTTTTAAAAAAGGCCCGTTTTATTTGGCCGTTCAAGCTCAGGCTCCGATTGTGCCCGTGCTCATAGCGGGAGCCCATGATGTTTTGCCTAAAAAGCGCTACTTGATCAATTTGGGGAGGTGGCGCCGAAAAGTGATTTTACAGATTTTGTCTCCGATCTCTGTGGAAGGGCTTGGGGAAGAACATGTGGGAGATCTTGTTCAGTCCACTCGTGAAACCATGGTCAGTGAGTACTCTAGACTCAACCGGGAGCTTGTTTTGGAGAGCGGTCTGTCGGAGCCACTGCCATGATAGAGAACCTCTTAGATCCAACAATTCTCTGCTTTGCCGTGGGTTTTTTGGCGGGATTGGTGAAGTCGGATCTAAGGCTTCCCAAGAGCTCTTTTGAGTTTGTAAGCCTGTATCTGCTTCTGGCCATTGGCTTGAAAGGGGGAGTGCAGCTGGCGGGGACTGATTTTGTGTCGATTTTGCCAGCTCTTGGGGGGACGCTGTTTTTGGGCCTAAGCATACCGCTGATTGCGTTTTTGATCTTGCGCAAGTTGGGGCGCTTTGATCGGGCCAATGCGGGGTCTATTGCTGCCCACTATGGTTCAGTGAGTGCTGTCACCTTTGCGTCGGCTTTGACTTACCTGCAGAATCTCAATGTTTCCTATGAGGCCTATGTGATCACTCTAATGGTAATTTTAGAAATCCCAGCTCTTGGAGTGGGGATCTATTTGGCGAGGGGTGGTTTTGCCCAGGTCACTCATAAGAGTAGACTGCTCAGAGACATCTTTTTTGGTAAAAGCATTTTCTTGCTGGGAGGGGGGCTGTTGATTGGCTTTGTCTCCGGACCAGAGCGCATGGCCCCCTTGAATCCTCTATTTGTGGATCTTTTTAAGGGTTTTTTGGCTCTGTTTTTGTTGGAGCTCGGGGTTGTGGCTTCCCATCAACTGGCTCACCTCAAACGGACGGGGCTTTTTCTCCTGGGCTTTGCTGTGGCTATGCCCCTAATCTCAGGAGTCATTGGGCTCGTTGTGGCCTACCTGGTGGGGCTGTCCCTTGGGGGGGCTACGATCCTAGCTGTATTGGCAGCAAGTAGTTCTTACATTGCCGCTCCCAGCGCCATGCGCATCGCTGTTCCTGAAGCCAACCCCGTCTATGCCATCACGGCCTCTTTGGCCGTGACCTTTCCCCTGAATATCACGCTGGGAATACCGACCTTTTACTCTCTAGGGTCTTGGCTGTATTCATTTTAAGTAAGGCTCTGGTGCCCTCGGGGAGACTCGAACTCCCATGACCTTGCGATCGGTGGATTTTGAATCCACTGCGTCTACCAATTCCGCCACAAGGGCCAGCAATAATTTCAAATACCTAAAAGCTGAGACTTTGAGGGTTTTAGCTTCAATCTGCAGTCTATTCAAGAGGAAAGAAGGGGGGCCGACGGAAGCCTCCTGCCGAGCTGTCGGTAAAGAGTGACTGGCGGTTGTCGCCAGTCACTTTCGCGCCGGTCGGTAAAGTAAAGAGAGTGCTTTATAAAAATTTCAGGTTTGGACCGACATTGGACATATTTTATGGTGTCAATTTGGCTCCTAAGAGGCTTGAACTTCTCTTTGCTTCAAGATTTAGTGCTGTAACTTCAAATACTTAGTTTAATTTTTGGATCTTGCCTTAATGCGGCATGGACCTTGCTTTGATGTTTTGCGTCACTAATTTCGATTCACTCAAGTACAGAGGGAGAGAATCTATGTCGAATGCAAAAAACTATTTGAGCTATGGTCTCGCAGTGGCCCTAGCCACATCCTTAAGCAGTCCAGCCTTGTCCTTTCAGGAAGAGGTTTTGGATATTGGCTTTCAGGATCAAACTCCATCCTATGGGGAAGTGCGCTTGCTTCCTGCAGCGCCCCCTCAAGAAGTCAGGGTTCAAGAACGAAGAGTGGCTCCCATTCAGCAACCAGTGGTGATGCCGCAAACTCTCACGCAGCAGTATGTCCAGCAGCCGATGATCCAGCAGCCAATGACCTATGTTGAGGCGGCTCCCGTAGAGGATTCCAAGGCCGCTCGACTGCGCAAGGCCAGAGAAGGTGCGGAAGTTCAAACGGAACAAAAAATTGTTGAGAAGCTTGAGGAGTCTCGTCTGCGGGATGAAAAGCGTCGGGCTGAACGACTTTTTGGCAACCGTCTGAGCGAATCTGAGGAAGATGTCAAGGCTCCTGTCGTGCAAGAGGTCCCCGCCCCACCCCATCAAGTGGTTGTCATTAAGGAACAACCTGTCGCGAGGGATGAGAAACCAGCTGACCTGGAAAAGGAAGCTAGTGAAGTAGAGCGTGACTTTTTACAAAGGGCCCGCCTGGAAGCCAAAGTGAAGGAGCCCGTGGTTGCAGCGCAGACCTATTATATCTCGGCGGGCATTGGGCTGGCTGAATATGCTGAAATGACAAATATTTACGGTGAATTGGCCACGGGTTTTGCTGTGGGCACTGAAATGCCCAACGGGGTGGTTATTGAGGGCAGCTTTCTCTACTCCAACTTTATTGTCGATGAGTTCTGGCGCTACAACTCGGTTTTTCGCGAAATGGATCAGTACAATGTGGGTCTCGCTGTAAAATACAATTTATTGCAGGGAAACCTGAGGCCCAACGTGGGGGGAATTGTCAGTTACACTCATCGTCGCTACGGAGATCGTCAACGCCACTATAGCCCTCAGAGTCGGCATCGCAGTTATCCTACTGATGGGGAGGCGACCTCAAACGCCTTTGATCTGGGTTTGAGCGCAGGTCTGGATTTGAAAGTGACTGAAAACTTCAGTATTGGCACAGAGTTTCGCTATATGATGAATGTGATCAATAAATCTGAGTCTGAATTTTTAAGGCGAAGCTCCTATTGGGCTCCCCGTTACTCCAGCCCCATAGAGGAGTTTAGCTACTACAGCTGGACCCTCAATGGAAAAGTTCACTTTTAATCCGTCACCCTCTGTCGTCTTTAAGGGCCAAGAGACAATCTCTTGGCCCTTTTTATTTTGCCCCATGGGCCCTCTTCCAGGTAGACTCTCTGCCTATGAGGCACTGGTCTTTATCTAGCTGTTACAAATTCTTGTTTTTACTGAGTATGCTGGGGCTGCCGCATCCTCAGCTGATGGCTCTGGACTCTGGGGTCATTGTCTCGGTCTCCGTGGGGCAGGTGGGCTCTCAGGTGTTGACCTCAAGGCAGGTGCAGTTGAATCGCTTTGTTGATCAGGCCCAGCGGGCTTCAGGACCTCAGGGGCGAGCGCGACTTCATGCCATGAGCCTTTTAGCCATAGATTCCAAAGAGTTTTCCCAAGAGGTCGACCGAGCCCTGTTGGAAAAAGCCATTTTCTTAGAGTCAGAGGCCTTTGATATCACTCGGGTAAAGAGAGTGGACATTGAGGGTGCTCTTCAAGTGGTCCGAGAGCGATTGGCGGGAGTAGAGGCTTTTGAGGGGCTGGGGGCAACGGAGCAGGAGCTAAGGGAGCTTGTGGAAATCAAGTTAAAGGCCCAGGAGTTTGTCCGATTTCGCACGGACTCCTCTCTTGTGTTGATTACGGACGCAGAGGCCAGGGCTTATTTTGAAGCCAACCGCAATCGTTTTGGGGACTTGCCATTTTCTGATTTTGTAGAAAATATAAAAATTGCCCTGGGCGCTGAACATATGCAGAGGCGTCTAGCCGATTGGTTTGAGGTTTTAAAGACCAAACATGAAGTGCAGAAAACTCTTCCCAGCTTCTAATGAGCAGTACCTCTATCATGAAGAAGAGAGGTTGCGGGCTCTTGTGCAGTCAAAGCAGTCACTCTATGCGGAGAGGGTTTTTAGCATTCTGCAGGATGTCTATCAGCAGTCAGCCGAGCCCATTGGGGGGGGCTGGAGCTATCAACAGATTTTGCAGGTCATGGCTGGGGGAGAGAGTCTGCTTCTGTGGAACGAGACGAAACTGGCCTCATTTGTGATTTACAATCGACTGATAGACGGCTTAGATATTATCGTTTTGGCTACATGCGTTAAAGAGCAGGGCAAAGGCTATATGCAGACTCTCCTGTCTCACCTTTGCCATCAGCTCTACCCGGACAGAAGTGTTTGGTTGGAGGTTCACAGCGGCAACCGGGCGGCCAAGGGGCTCTATGAAAAGCTGGGGTTTCGGCTCTGCGGTCAGCGCAGTCGCTACTATAGAGATGGTGGGGACGCCCTTCTCTATACCTTTTAAGGCTTGCTTGAGCCGTTGTTTTTTGTTAATCCATCTGTCGAACTGAGATGTCGGTTTTTGGATGTCGAAAGGGCCTGGGAAGGCCCTTTTTTGTTATGGGAAGAAGTATGATTTTCGTCGCTGGCATTGAGCTGGGCGGCAGGGCAAGATGATCCCTCGGTCAGGACAAAACTTTCTGGACTTGGCTGTTGGTTAGAAAATTGCAGAGGTTTTTTTGGTCAGTTTGCAATCAGATACAAGAACCAGGATTCAACAGCTTGTGGAAGAGGCCAGTCGGCAGGAGGGCTGTGAGCTCTATGATTGGGAGTTTGTCGGCGGTCAAGGGGCTCCAGTGCTGCGTGTGTTTATTGATCGAGATCCGGCCGGTGTCAGTATTGACGACTGCGCCAATGTTTCCCGCTGTTTGAACTTGCTCCTAGATTCTGAGGACTTGATCTCTCAGTCCTACGAGCTTGAGGTCTCAAGCCCTGGCTTAGAGAGGCCACTGCGCCAAGGTTGGCACTTTGCCAAAGCAGTTGGGGGGAGAGTGAAAGTGAAAGCCCATGACTTTGTGGCTTCTAACCGGGGTCAGCGTTCAAAGAGTTTTCAGGGATTACTGAGGTCTTTCGCCGATGGCCAGTTGGTTGTGGAAGATGAGCAGGGACAGTTGTGGCAGGTTCATCTGGGTGAAATTGACAAGGCCCGCACCCAATTTGTCTTTCCCAAGTCGGGGTCTGGATCAGGTCGGGTAAAGAGAAAAAAAGAGGATGCGTAAGGTTTTTAGCAAGAGGGTTTATATCTTCGAAATGAGATAACTTTAGAGGTTTTGGAAAGGGAAATAATATGGCCGCGGAAAATGTGTTTTCAGATTTAAGCCGCATGATTGAGCAGGTAGGAAAAGACAAGGGTATCGAGAAGCAAGTGGTGATCGACGCTGTGATACAGGGAATGCTCTTAGCTGCCCGAAAGAAGTATGGGACCTACAGAGACATTGAGGCCCAGTACAATGAAGAGAGTGGAGAAATTGAGCTCTACGAGTTTAAAGAAGTTGTCGCAGATGAAGACTATATTGATGAAGAAATTGAAATTAAGCTGTCAGAGGCCTTAGATTTGGACCCCGAGGCTCAAGTCAACGACTCCATAGGGATAAAACTAGAGACCAAGGATTTAGGACGAATTGCTGCGCAAACCGCCAAGCAGCTGATCACTCAAAAGGTACGAGATGCAGAGCGGGATATTATTTTCGCTGAATTTGAGCAGCGTCGAGGTGAAATTGCTTCAGGGATAGCCAGAAGGGTGGAGCGAGGAGCGATTGTCGTCGATTTGGGCCGCACAGAGGCCTACATTCCGCCTCGAGAACAAATACCCGGGGAAGCTTACAAGCCTGGAGATCGTATTCAGGGCTACATCGCCGACGTTCGTCAGACAACCCGTGGCCCCCAGATTGTCATGTCTCGAGCCGATGAACGCTACCTGGTCAAGCTCTTTGAAGTGGAGGTTCCGGAAATCTATGATGGCATCGTGGAGATTATGGCAGCGGCACGAGAGCCTGGTCAAAGAGCAAAGATTGCCGTTCAGAGCAAGGATCCTGCTGTAGACCCCGTGGGAGCCTGTGTAGGTATGAAGGGCTCTCGAGTTCAGACAATTATTCAGGAGCTTCGTGGAGAAAAAATAGATATTGTCAACTGGGACGAAGACCCAGCCCGTTTTGTCTGTAATGCCTTGGCCCCAGCGGAAATTTCCAAGGTTCTCGTAGACGAAACTAATCACGAAATGGAAATTATAGTTCCCGATCACCAGCTGAGCTTGGCTATTGGAAAAAAAGGTCAAAATGTAAGGTTGGCGGCTAAGCTTTCAAAGTGGAAACTGGACATCACATCCGAGTCCAGTCAGGCTGTGAAGACTGCACAGGCCATATTCAACTTGATGCTGCTTCCGGGTATGACTCAGACCATGGCTCAGAATATCTATCAGTCAGGTTTTTCGACTTTCTCTGAGATTGCTAAAAGTGAGCCCGCAGCAGTTACGATGATTCCTGGCTATGGTGAGACGGATAAGGCCCAAAAGTTAATTGATGAGGCCAAGGCTTTGCTTGAGAGCTATGAGTCAGAAGGCAAGGAAATTCCTCAGATGCCAACTTTAAAGTCCAAGGAAAAAGTGGCGGATGAAGGAGATGCAAAAAGTCAGGCGGATCAGCGCTTGAAAGCTGAGTTGGCCCAACTAAAAGCCAGCGAGTCTGAAGTTGATGCTTCTGAGCCTAGCGGTGCACCTGAGACACAGGAACAAATTGAGCCTGAAGTGGAGAAGAGCCCCTCGCAGGGCGAGTAGAGAGTTAAAGGTTGAGACAGAGACAGAGACAGAGACAGAGACAGAGACCAAAGGAATTTGAGGAGAGCGAGTGAGTCAGCCAAAAGTTTTTGAGTTTGCAAAAGAATTGGGTATGGAAACCCTGGCTTTGATGGATAAAATCCGCGAATGGAAGCTGCCCATAAAAAGTCACATGGCCTCTCTGGATGAGGAGATGACAGCTGAGATTCGTTCGCGCTTGGAAGCAGCGCAGGATTCCGGCAAAGGCAAAGCCAAGAAAAAAGTCACCAAGAAGGCGGCTGGTGCCAAGAAGAAAGTGGCTAAGAAAAAGGCCGCTTCTGACACAGGCTCAGGTGCCATCAAAAAGGTCAGCCTAAAGAAAGCCACTTCTGTAACAGATGGACCTGCCAAAAAAACCAGTAAGAAAAAGACAAAGGCGGTGATCCGTCGCAAAGGTGGGGCCTTAGAAAAGAATCAAGATGCCGCTGAAGCAGCAGCTCAAGCTGCTGCCAGAGCCGAAGAAGAAGCCGCCCAGCTAGAGGCAGAAAGCCAACAAAGGCTGGATGCTGAAGCCAGGGGAGAGCTCGGAGCTCTCTCTGGGGAGAGCCTTGAGGGAACAGCGCATTCCGATTCTGAGGGGGGCACTGCGCAGTCCTCCAAAGCCGAAATGGGTGAGACGGGTGCAGGAGGTAGGGCCCTTGGGGGAGAAGCTGAAAAAGGGGGGGCTGCTGCAGGAGCAACTCGACCTCGGGGAAATATTGTGGGTCGTATGGATTTGCGGAGGATAGCTCCTCCCGCCGGACGAGGAGGCCCTGGAGCAGGGGCGGCTGGAGGAGCTGCGGCCAGTGGTGCTCAAGGAGCGGGTCCTGGCTTGGCTGGGCGAGGCGGGGCTGTAGGACCCCGTTCTGCTCCGCGGAACTTGCGCACTGGCTTTTTTGCGGCACCTTCAATGGACCTGGGGCCGGTGGAAGACCCCTTTTTGGAGAAAAAGGCTAAGGATGACAAGTTTGCAGTT
Organism: Bdellovibrionales bacterium; assembly: GCA_007128005.1. Classification (GTDB taxonomy): domain Bacteria; phylum Bdellovibrionota; class Bdellovibrionia; order Bdellovibrionales; family UBA1609; genus SKYF01. The sequence continues at coordinate 11,295 of SKYF01000106.1, read as the reverse complement.
AAGAAGAAGCCTGGGGCGGGTGGAAAAGAAGAGCCAGTTCAACACTTCTCGGCCACTGAATTTCGTAAGCGAGAGGTGATTTTTCAGCCGAAGAAAAAGCGTCTGCAAATGGGAAGAGACTCTAAAAAGACCATGATCACTGTTCCCAAGGCCTCTAAGCGAGTGGTCAAAGTCTATGGCAGTATTAAGCTCAGTGATTTGGCTCAACAAATGGGCTTAAAGGTTCCTGAGGTCATGAAAAAGCTAATGGCTTTGGGAGTTATGGCCAATATGAATACGGACCTGGATTTTGATACGGTCTCTCTGTTGGTTCCCGACTTTGGCTTTGAAGCGCAAAATTTAGAGCGCAGTGTGGAAGAGGTGATTGAGGAGCTGGCTTTTGGAGACCTTCAAGCAGAGCTCCAACCCCGCCCACCCGTGGTGACAGTGATGGGCCACGTTGACCATGGGAAAACGACACTGCTTGACTCCATCCGGAGGACTAAGGTGGTCTCCGGGGAGGCTGGGGGAATCACCCAGCATATCGGGGCCTACTCTGTGCCGTTGGATTCCGGGCAGAAGGTGACCTTCATAGACACTCCCGGCCACGAAGCCTTTACCGCTATGAGAGCTCGAGGGGCCAATGTGACAGACGTGGTCATCATTGTGGTTGCCGCCGATGATGGGGTGATGCCACAGACAGTGGAAGCCATTAATCACGCCAAAGCGGCTGGTGTGCCTATTGTCGTGGCGGTGAATAAAATCGATAAGCAGGGAGCCAATGTTGACAGAATCAAGCAGCAGTTGGCGGAGCATGAGTTGGTTCCTGAGGACTGGGGTGGTTCGACAATTTTTTGTGAGGTTTCGGCTCTGAAGAACCAGGGGATTACGGAACTTTTGGAGCAGGTTTTGGTGGTGGCTGAAATCCTTGAACTCAAAGCCAACCCCAAGCGCTCGGCCTCAGGGATCGTTATTGAAAGCCGGATGGAAAAGGGGCGTGGCTGTGTGGCCACTCTACTTGTTCGTGAGGGCAGTCTAGAAGTGGGGCAGGATCTTGTAGCAGGGATTGTGCCAGGGCGGGTGCGCAGCATGCTCAATGACCGTGGAGAGCAGGTCAAGGTGGTGGGGCCCGGAGACCCTGTGGAGATCATGGGTCTACCTGAGACCCCCTCGGCAGGAGAGAGATTCGATGTGGTCAAAAATGAGGAAGCTGCAAGAGAAGTGGCAGAAAAGCGCAAGGCTTTAAAGGAGGCTGACGAAGTTCCTAGCTCCAAGATGTCGCTGGATCAAATCTTTGCCAAAATGAAGTCAGGCGATGTGAAGGAATTGGGTCTGGTTTTGAAGGCAGATGTGGCTGGAAGTATTGAGGCCATCAAGGGGATGCTCGAAAAGCTGGCTACGGATGAAGTCAAGGTAAAGGTCATTCACTCTGCAGTCGGTGGGGTCTCTGAAAGCGACGTTCTGTTGGCCAGCACGGCCCAGGCTCTGGTGGTGGGCTTTAATGTCCGGCCAGATGGAGGGGCTCAGCGTCTGGCCAAAGAGAAAAACATTGAGATCAAGTGCTATACCATCATCTATGAGTTGGTGGACGAGCTGAAGAAAGCCATGTCGGGACTTCTCAGCCCTGATGTGGTGGAAGAGGCTCAAGGCAGGGCAGAGGTCAGGGAGACCTTTGTCGTTCCCAAAATGGGCACCATTGCCGGCTGTTCCGTTGTCGACGGAAAGATTTCTCGCAATCACCTACTGCGCTTGGTTCGCGATGGGCGAGTTGTCTACGAGGGCAAAGTCGGAAGCCTGAGACGCTTCAAAGACGATGTTAAAGAGGTACAGAGTGGTTATGAGTGCGGAATTGGCATCGAGAACTTCAATGACATTAAGGTTGGCGACTTGATCGAAGCCTACGTCCTTGAAGAGAGAGCCAGGGAGCTGAGTTAGTGTCGAGTTCATCTCAGAGTCGACGTCAGCAGCGAGTGGAGCGTGAGCTTCAGCAGATCATAGCCACCTATTTGTTGAGTCATTTGAAGGGCCCGCACTTTGGCCTCCTCTCCGTGGCGCAAGTTTCAGTGGGAGGAGATCTTCGGCAGGCCAAGGTCTATGTGAGTGTTCTAGGCTCCGAAGAGGACAGGGACATGATGGAGGACGTTCTTGAGGAGCAGAGGGCGGATGTACAAGACTACATCGCCCGGAAGTTGCCGATGAAGTTCTGTCCCCGTCTGCGCTTTTATGTGGGTCGATCTCCAGAAATTGTCAGCGGGGAGTCTGAGTGAGTTTAAATGGACTTCTCTTAGTAGATAAGCCTGAGGGCTGGACCAGTCATGATGTGGTGGCCAAAGTCCGTCGCCTGATGGGCCAGAAAACAGTGGGGCACTCCGGAACCCTGGATCCCATGGCCTCTGGGCTCTTGGTGATACTGCTCGGAGAGGCCACAAAACTCTCCGACTATATGAGGGCCAAGGACAAAGTCTATCAAGTCAGGGTTCAGCTAGGTGTCACCACAGACACTTTGGACAGAGAGGGAGAGGTTCTCAGTAAAAAGGTGGTGGCTTTTTCAGAGAATGAGGTGAAAGAGGCCATCTTAAAAGCCCAGGGGGAGTTGACCCTGCCTGTGCCTATCTACTCAGCGGTGAAGGTCAGGGGCACCAAGCTCTATGACTATGCGCGCTCTGGGAGGGCTGTGGAAGTGCCCTTAAAGCAGATGAGATTTGAGAACTTTAGGATTGAAGCCATTGGACCAGATCACTTCTGCCTTGAGATGCTCTGCTCTCAGGGGAGCTACGTGAGGGCTTGGGCCGCCCATGTGGGAGAGCTTCTCGGAGTGGGGGGCTGTCTTGCGGCTTTGCGTCGAACGGCCTCTGGTCCCTATTCCATAGAGCAGGCCCTCACTGTGGAAGCTCTGGAGAGTCTACTGGACCAGGCTGAGGGCTGCAGCCTTGAAGAGCTTCATTGGGGTGAGGCCTTTGTGCCCTTGGCTCAGGCTCTCCCAGATTGGCACAGTTTGATGATCAGTGGCCGAGATGAGCGCCTGCTGAGAAATGGACAGATTTCTCGGGATGTATCCAATCGCCTTATTATTCAGCTCAAGGAGGCCACCCGCCAGGGGCAGAGTTTAGGGGTGAAGGTGCTCAGTTCAGAGAATCGGGGTGAGCTTTTGGCCCTGCTTGAGGCGCGCCCTCTTCAGGGTCTTAAAATTCGTCGTGTTTTCAAATCTCCCGCAACTTGTCAAAGTGCTGGGGATAGAGTACGAAGCTAAGGGTCAATGCGCAAGGAGTGTTGATCAAACAAAAACAAAACTCTCTTTGACGAAGGCCAAAACGTCAATTGGAGGGTTACGGAGGACATACAATGGCAGTAGAAAAACAGCGAAAAGAAGAGTTGGTAAAGAAGTTCCGTCGGTCAGAGTTAGATACAGGAAGCTCTGAAGTCCAGGTGGCTTTGCTCACTGAGAACATCCAGAACTTAACTGAGCATTTTAAGAGCAATAAGAACGATGTTCATGGTAAGCGTGGCTTGATCAGGATGGTCAATCGACGTCGTAAGCTCCTGGACTATCTAAAAAGTAAATCTCCTGAGCGCTACACGTCCCTAATCACTGAGCTGGGAATCCGCAAGTAACTTTTGAAACAGACCTCAGTTATTGGTTTTAAGGACTTTTACATCGAAGGAGAGAAAATGAAGCAGACAGTGACAATGGAAGTGGGTGGCAAAAAGATCACCCTCGAGACAGGAAGACTGGCCAAACAGGCCGATGGATCTGTGTTGGTGACGAGTGGGGACAATATGGTTTTGGTGACAGCGGTGTCCTCAAAGCGCGAGTCCACCATGGATTTTTTCCCTCTCACAGTGGAGTATGTGGAAAAATTCTATGCCACAGGAAAAATCCCCGGAGGCTACTTTAAGCGAGAGGGGCGGCCGACCAATCTGGCCACCTTGACAGCTCGTATGATTGACCGACCCGTTCGCCCTTGCTTTCCCGAAGGCTATCGTTATGAGACACAAATTGTGGCCACTGTGTTGAGTTATGATGGGCAGTTTCCTGTGGAGGTGCTGGCGAGCATTGGGGCCTCTGCAGCGGTGCATATTAGTGACATTCCCTTTAATGGGCCCACTGCAGCCATCCAGGTGGCGCGCATCAATGGGCAGTTTGTGGCCAACCCCAGTTTGTCCCAGTTGGAAGAGGCGGACTTGGACATTGTTGTGGCCGGAACTCGCAACGGACTGCTGATGGTTGAGGGAGAAAGCCAGTTTATCAACGAAGATGAAGCTTTGGCGGCATTGGAGTTTGGACATCAGGCCATGGCTCCTGTGTTTGAGGCTCAAGAGGAGTTGAGAAAGCTGGTCGGCAATAAAGAAAAAAGGCAGTTTAAGGCCTTTGCTGTTGAGGAGTCTTTTCGCAAAGAGGTCGAAGGCTTTCTCACTGATAAAGTGTCAGCAGCCCTGGCTGTTAAGGAGAAGCTGAAGCGCTATGAGGCTCTGGATGCGGCCAAGAGCGAGGCCAAGGAAAAATTTCTCTCTGCCTTGACGGATAAAGATGAGTTGGCACTCAGGGAAAAAGAGCTGGCTCATGTGTTCTCGGATTTGACTTATAAGGTGTCCAGGGAACAGGTGTTGGACACTCACTCGAGAATTGATGGTCGTGGCCTAAGTGACGTTCGACCCATTGCCTGTGAGGTGTCCCTGTTGCCAAGAGCTCATGGCTCTGGTCTATTCACTCGCGGCGAAACCCAAGTTCTGGGGACAGTGACCCTAGGGACTGGGGACGATGAGCAGATGATTGATGCCCTCTACGGGATGCAAAAGAAGAAATTTCTGTTGCACTACAACTTTCCTCCCTACTGTGTGGGTGAAACAGGAAGAATGGGTGGACAGAGCCGCAGGGAAATTGGTCATGGTTTCTTGGCAGAGCGAGCCCTTCAGGCGGTGATTCCAGACTTTGAGAAGTTTCCCTACACTATCCGTGTGGTGAGTGAAGTCTTTGAGAGCAATGGCTCCAGCTCTATGGGAACAGTTTGCTCTGGAACCCTCGGTCTTTTGGATGCAGGGGTTCCCATCAAAGGCAATGTGGCAGGTATTGCCATGGGACTGATCAAAGAGGGCGAGAGAGTCGCCGTTCTCTCGGACATTCTCGGTGATGAGGATCATCTAGGTGATATGGACTTCAAGGTGGCGGGAACCCGAGAGGGGATCACGGCCCTTCAGATGGATATCAAAATTGACTCCATTAGCTTTGAGGTGATGCGCACCGCTCTTGCCCAAGCCAGAGAGGGTCGATTGCATATACTGAACAAGATGGAAGAGGTTATGAGCACGCCCCGTGGTCAGATCTCTGAATATGCTCCTCGCATTGAGACAATCAAGGTGAAGCCGGAAAAGGTGAGAGAGATTATCGGAGCAGGTGGAAAGACCATCCGCGGAATTGTTGAGCAGACAGGGGTCAAAATAGACATTGAGGACGATGGAACCATCCATATTGCCTCCTCGGATCCAGCCAAGTCCAAGGCCGCCATTGAGATCATCAATGGCATTTGCGCTGAGGCCGAGGTGGGTAAGGTCTATAGCGGAAAAGTTGTAAAGATCATGGACTTTGGGGCCTTTGTGGAGGTGCTTCCCAATACCAGTGGTCTGTTGCATATTTCCGAAATTGCCCATGAGAGAATTCGCCAGGTCACCGACGTCCTTACTGAAGGTGACATGGTTGAAGTCAAGGTTTTGGACATTGACAGAGCAGGGAGGATTAAACTCAGTCGAAAGGTTCTTTTGACCAGTGAAACTCACTAAGAGTGAGTTTTGCAAATGAAAGCTTTTGAGTTTCAACCTCAGTTTAATAAGACAATCCTAAGCCAAGGTGTTCGCGTCCTCAGCGAACACCATCCTTACAGTCGTGCCACTGTGGCCAGTGTCTATGTGGACCTAGGCAGTCGGGATGAGCCTTCTTCTTTGATGGGGGCGGCTCACTTTATTGAGCATCTTGTATTTAAGGGAACTCAGAGGCGTTCTAGCTTAGATATTGCTAGAGCCCTTGAGGCCGTGGGAGGCGAACTCAATGCCTTTACAGGGCGTGAGGCGACCTGCTTTCATGGAGCCACTCTTAAAGAGCATCTCAAACTAAACTTAGATGTCTTGTTAGATCTGGTCTCTCAGGCCCGTTTTGATAGAGAGGATTTTGAGCGGGAACGCCAGGTGATCTTGCAGGAGATCGATATGTCGGTCGACCAGCTTGAGGAGTACATCCTGGATCTTTACTTTGAGCAGGCCTATCCGGGCGAGCCCTTAGGGCAGTCCATTTTGGGCACCAAAGAGAGTCTTCTCGCCATTGACCGCGAAGCACTGCGCTCCTACTACCAGGAGTTTTACCGTGGGCCCCACTTGGTGGTCAGCGTGGCCGGTGATGTGGACCATGGGCAATTGGTGGACTGGGTGGAAGAGGAGTTGGCAAATTGGCAGGCTCTGCCTAGCCCTCCAGCTCAGCATCAGGCTCAGGTCCAATCCCTGACCCCGCGAGTTCGTCCTCCGGCCAAGGGGCCAAAGGCCTTTCGCCATTTGATGCAGAGGCCTTCGGAGCAGGTTCACATTATGATGGGTTATCCCTCGTCGGCCTTTGTGCATCCTCTGCGCTTTGAATCTTACCTGGTGAATGCTCTGTTGGGAGGAGGGATGACCTCCCGGCTGTATCAAATCATTCGCGAGGAGAAGGCCTTGGCTTATTCAGTGTACAGTATGTTGCATTCCTTCACTGACAGCGGGCTGTTGTGTTTTTATGCCGGCACCCAACTTGAGAGTGTACCTGAGGTGATGAAAGTGATTCGCCAGGAGGTGGCTCGGCTCAAGCGCGAGGGAATGAAACAAGAGGATTTGGATTTTTTTAAAACCCAGGTGAAGGGGCAGATCTTGCTTGCGGCCGATGACATTGAAAATCGCATGAACTCTTTGGCGGTCAATGAGATGGTGTTTTCTGAGTACCGCCCGGTGGAGTCGGTGATCGCTGAGATTGAAAGAGTCAACAGGGACTCTGTGCAGGAGTATTTGGAGAGTTTTTTAAAAGACGAAGATTTAGGTGTGTTGCTGTTGGGAGATGTTCCTGACAATGAGGCCGAAAAGTATCTTTAAGGAGGTGTGAGGTGGTTTTTGAGAAAGCTTACCCAGTGGTGTTGAAAGTTCAAGCCTTGCCCCATTTTCAAGGCGATATGCCCGCCTATCAAACTCCAGGCGCCAGTGGCTTTGATGTGCGGGCCCAGTTGGAAGGGGATCTGGTAATGGCCCCCGGAGAGAGAGCTCTTGTGCCGACTGGCCTATCTTTTGAAGTTCCCAGTGGCTATGAACTCCAGGCCAGGCCGCGCAGTGGCTGGGCCATCAAGGAAGGAGTCTCTCTGGTGAACTCTCCTGGAACCATTGATGCGGACTACAGGGGAGAGGTCAAAATTATCCTGATCAACTTAGGAAATCAACCCGTCACAATCCGCCCTCAAGATCGCATTGCTCAGTTAGTGTTGTGTCCAGTGCTTCAGGCCCGTCTGGAGTGGAGTAAGGATTTGAGTGCCACGGAAAGAGGTGCGGGAGGGTTTGGCAGCACAGAGCTGCGCTAGCGGCCTCGTCGAAGCTCTCTTTCTAGAATGTCTAGGCTTTGAGGGTCCTTTCTGAACTGCTCAAGACTTCTTGTCTCCCGGTAGGTCAAAATGGCATTCAGCAGCCAGAGGATGAGGATGGCAAGGTAAAGCCCAGCCACCACTTTAATGATGGGGCGACGGGGGAGTTTAAAGTTCTCAACCAATCCAACCATCAACAATAGCCCACTGAGAGCCAAGCCCAAAATGGGGGCAAATAGACCTAAAACAGGGGACAAAATATTCATTAAAAAAGTGGGGATGGAGACTAATAGAAGCAATGAGGTTAATTTTTTAAAGGCGATCTGTTGCTCAAGCAAAAACAGGCTCAGGTAGTAGAAAAACCCTGCCGCAATCAAGAGGACAATCACTGAGCTGAGGGGCAAAATAAAAATCCCCTCAAGAAGGCGAAAGAAACTCTTACTCAGGATTCCGTTGAGGGCGCCTGAGCTGGCACTCATGGCAAGGAGAAAAACCAATTGGCTGGGCCAGCCCCAGGTTGGAGCCGAGCGAATTCTCTCCAGGGGGTTTCTAAGGAACTGCAGCAGAGACTGAAGGTCCTTGATCAGCTCCGAGCGAATCTGCGTCCAGTCGAGATTGAGATGATTGCCCATATGGCCTCAATGGGAACATCTAAATCTGTCAGAGGGCAAGTAAAATCAGAACTGACTGTCCAGGCGCAGAGATGCGCTGAGTCCTCCTAAGTCGGCAGTGTCGCTGACCAGCGGCAGTCGGTAACTCACCTCAAAACCAGCACTCAGGTGCCGACTGATCACTCCATGGCCCCCTAAAAAGACCAATGCTGCCGGGGTGTTGAAGTCCTTGACTGTCTCTTGCTCTGGAGACCTGAAAGTCAGATCCAAATAGCGAGCACTCAGTCCGCTGCCAAAGCGGTAATGGGAGTTGAGACTTCGAGGGATACGATGAACAAACTTGAGGTCAAACTCTTTAAGGGAGGCGTACACACCGGGGTCGAGCTTATCGGAGGTGAATGATCTCAAAGCTCCCTCTGCCACCCAGCGGGGAGTGAAAAGGTCAATCCCTAAGCTGGCTTCAATTCCCTTCAGAAGGCCAGAGGTGTAGGCTCGGTCGACCTCCTCACGAACTTGGACCAAGGTCGTGATAAGAGCCACGCCACCATGAAATTGAACCTGCTCCATGGGGTCTTGAGGCCTGGGGCTGGCCACTCGGCTGCTGCCTCGGCTTAAACCCCTGACGATACTGTCAAAGCTCTCGTAATCGTCACTGGCAGCCCATGAGGAGGGGCTGAACCCCACCAGGCTAGCAGTAAGGATGAGCGCAAGAGCGCAGGTGAGGGTGCAAGTAAAAGTAAAGGCGGAATGGGAAGATGGGCTGGGTCTTAGGGTCTTCATATTAAAATCCTAGCATAAGAGGTCTTGTTTGCAAAAACTCGTCTTCCCAGACCAGACCAATTTTTGTCACAATAGGTCTATGGATTGGTGGAAATCTCCCTATCGTGATTGTTTCTGCGCATTTTGCAGGTCTCCTCGACGAATAGCTAGGAAGAAGCATCTTGGTCTTATAAACATAAGTTATAGCCTCTTGCTGGCAACCGTACTGATGTTGGCCTTTTGGCAGAGCTTTGATGGACGAGTGTTTTTGCTCTTTGCCCTCAACTTGACGGTTGCAGAGGCCTTTGTGCAGATCCGCTGGCGCCTCTCTCTATCTTGTCATCACTGTGGTTTTGATCCGGTTTTGTATGTGCAGAGTCCCGAAAAAGCGGCGCAAAAAGTGAAAGACTATCGACTCAAGCTGCAACAGAGGGCAGACTATTGTTTGCGCTCCGATCCATTAAAAAAGGTAGACTTGGATCAGGCCGACCTGCCAAGGCTGCCTGCTGAGAGGGGAAGGTGAATGAAGGTGTATTTGGGTTCTGTGTTATTACAATGGATGCCTTGCTTGGCCGTGGCCTTGCTATTGCCAGTGGCTATCATGTCAGACAGAGTTTATGCCCAGGGGCAGCCGGCTCAGCAGGGTGTTGTGGCTGTGGATGGGGCGGCCATTTACCAAGCCCCCAGTTTTGATGCCCCTGTAGTGGGATATTCTCCCCTCGAGCAGAAGGTGATCCTCAGCCGCGAGCCCATGTTGGGGGAGGGGGGCTTTGGGCTCTTTTACCGGGTCAGAACCCCCGATGGAACTCAAGGGTTTATTACCGATGTGGACGTTGTGCCCCAGTTTGAGTTTCGGCCGGGCGGGTCCGGAAGCAGGCGGTCCAGAGATGCTTCATCTAGCGAAAACCCTGACTTTCGCAACATTAGGGACTTTCAGGAAAACGTTCTGCCCATGTTCTTTACCCGCTATATGGGTTTGGGGGGCGGTTACGTTGTAAATTATGGGGAAAAGTTCTCTGATGGGGTTTTGAGCAGCAATACGCCTTTTTTGGGCTTTAAGATGACTGGCCCAGAGGTCCTCTTTGATGGTCCACCCATTGACTTCAACGTCGCTCTCTATCCCTCTGCTCCGAGCTTTTACCGAGAGATTGCTTCCCCCTTCTCTTCAGGGGCCTCAGGCTTTTTATTGCTCTCTGACATTCACCTGCTCTTTCCCCTTGTGCAGGCCCGCCAAGATTTAGTGACGATTGGCTTTGGCCCAATGTTGGCTTTAGGGATGTACAATGTCCCAGTCTACGATCAGGACCAAGCCCTTGAGGTGGACCTCAATTCCACTGAGCTGCGCTTAGGCCTCAGTCTTTCCTCGGCCTACACTCGACGCCTTGGGCGCTGGGCCCTTCGCGCCGAAGCCAAATACTATATCGAAAAAACCTACTACCCCGGCCTCTGGCTCAGCCTTCTGCGCGAATACTAAGCCCTCCGCGCCGAAGCCAAATAATATATCAAAAAAACCGACTGCCCCGGCCTCTGACTCAGTCTTCCCACAGAAGGCTGAGCCCCTTATTCCCAAAACGCAGGTGCCCTAGTCACTTTCGCGCCAGTCACTATCCTGGCCCGGCTTATCCTCTAGCCACCCCTACACTTACACTTACACTAGTCACGTTTATCCGGGTCGCCTTTATTCTAGAGTTTTTCTAACAGCCGCCCCATCCTTTTTCAAAAATTTCCTTTGCCTCTCTTCAAAAAATGACATAGCTTCTCCCGCATGCGAAAAGGCTCTAGAAAATTCAACGTCCAACTAGATCTCGATCTTCATAATTTTAAATCTCAAGTGGGGAAGCCCTTTGGGGGATCTCGGTTGAAGGGAAACCCAAAAGAAAAAAGGCCCTTTTCCAGAAGGCACCTGATGCACGTTATTTTGAAATCCTCTCGGGCCAAGGGAGCAAATTCGTTTTTGCACCCTAGAAATAAAAAAAGAGTGGATCACCTTGTGCGGAGGTTGGCTAAGAATTCGGGAGTCGAGCTTCGTGACTATGTCAACGTGGGCAACCACTTGCATATTCTTCTTAAGAGCGCTCATCGGGGGCTTTTCAACAGATTTTTGCGCTCCCTTGCAGGGATCCTGCCCCGGCAGATCTTTGGCTGTGAGAAGGGCTCACCCTTGGGCTTTGCTTTTTGGGATGGGCGCCCCTTCACTAAGATCGTGGCCGAGGGCCTGCGGCCCTTTAAAATTATCAGGGCTTATTTCGATAAAAATCGCCGCCAAGCCCAACACCGCGCCGAGGGCTTTGATTTTTGGCAGCCAGTGAATTCATCCTAATGATTTGGCGACGTAATAGAGTAATAGAGTAATAGAGTAATAGAGT